>MUNB01000083.1 GCA_002154345.1 Streptomyces griseus | reverse complement strand
CCCCCGAAGGCCGCACCCCCGAAGGCACGCTCCTCGTCGCCGACTTCGGCAGCGACACCGTGACCTTCGTCGACCCGGGCCGGGACGGTTCCGGCGAGGGCGGGGCCCCCGTCGCCTCGGTGAAGGTCGGCACCGCGCCCTACGGCCTCGTCGTCGGCGAGGACGGGCGGGCCTGGGTCGCCACCGCCGAGGGTGTCGCGGTCGTCGACACGCGGCAGCGGACCCGGCTCGCGCTCGTCCCGTACGCGACGGAGTCCGGCCCGGTCACCACCGGCGAGTACCGGGGCGGCGGCATGGGCATCGCCCTGGCCCCGGACGGGAAGCACGTCTACGTCGGGGTCAACGTGCCCGGCGAGGACGGCGCGGTCGAGGTCATCGACACCGCGACCCGCGAGGTCACCGGCACCGCGCCGGTCGGCATGCGCCCCTTCGACGTGGACGTGTCGCCGGACGGCCGCGAGGTGTACGCCACCGGTCACGACTCCTTCGACGTGACGGCGGTCGACGCGGACTCGCTGAAGACCCGGCGCATGGAGGTCGCCCCGTACGGCACCGAGGGCGGGCTCGGCTCCTGGCTGAAGCCTCACTACGCCGTCGTACGCCCCGCCGACGGCAAGCTTCTGCTGCCCTTCGAGGGGGAGCGGCTGGCCGTACTCGACCCGCGTACCGGGAAGGTGACGATCGAGCGGATGACCGCCGACACCCACCAGCACGGCGCGGCCCTCGCCCCGGACGGCACCCTCCTCGTGGTCGGCACCGGCCCGATCGGTCCGGACGACGAGGACCCCTCGCTCACCGTCCGTACCCCCGACGGTCGGGAGCGGATCGTTCCGCTGGACGGTCCGCACGAGGACGTGGCGGTGTCCGATGACGGCGGCACGGCGTACGTCACCGGCGGTTTCACCCGCGACGGGTACGGGAACGGCATCACGGTCGTCGACCTGGACGACGAGGAGAGTGAGCCGGTTCGGCTGACCGCGGGCAACCGGCCGCTCGGTATCGCCGTCCTCTGAGCTGGAGCCGCCCGTTCTTCCCCCGAGGCGGGCGGCTCCGCACGGTCCCGGGCCGCGGCACGACAGGCCCTACGATCGACCGGGTGAATCGCCCGCGCCCGGCCCGTCGCCGCACCGCCACCGCCCCCGTGCTCCTCGCCCTCGCCCTGCTCGGCGGGGGCTGTTCGGGCGGGGTCGAGGGCACTCCGGGCGCGGTCGGGCTGCGCGATCCGTACTTCCCCGGGCTCGGCAACGGCGGCTACGACGTCACCCATTACGGCCTGGAGCTCGACGTCGACCCGGCCGCCGGCCGGTTGCGCGGCACGGCCACGATCACCGCCCGCGCCACCCAGGACCTGAGCGCCTTCCACCTCGACCTGCTCGGGCTCGACGTCGAGAGCGCCACCGTCGAGGGCCGCCGGGCCGCCGTGAACCGGGCGGGCAAGGAGCTGACGCTGCGTCCGGCGGCCGGGGCCGAGAGCCGGCTGCGCAAGGGGCGCACGTTCACCGCCGTCGTGCGCTACTCCGGCTCCCCGCTGACCGTCACCGACCCGGACGGGTCGAAGGAGGGCTGGCTGCCGACGGCGGACGGCGCGGTCGCCCTCGGCGAGCCGACCGGGTCCATGGCCTGGTTCCCCGGCAACCACCACCCGAGCGACAAGGCCGCGTACGACATCGGGATCACCGTGCCCGAGGGGCTCGCCGCGATCTCCAACGGCGAGCTGGTGTCACGGCGTACGGCGAACGGGCGCACCGCCTACCGCTGGCGGACCGCCGAGCCGATGGCGAGCTATCTGGCGACCGTCGCCGTGGGCCGGTTCGCCACCGAGGAGTCGGTGACCCCCGACGGCGTCCGGCTGTTCACCGCCGTGGACCCGGAGTCGGCCGCCGCGAGCGAGGACGTGCTGGCGCGGATGCCGGCCGTGCTGAAGTGGGCGGCCGGGAAGTTCGGCCCGTACCCGTTCTCCTCTGCGGGGGCGATCGTCGAGCGGACGGGTGACTCCTCGTACGCCCTGGAGACCCAGAACCGGCCTGTCTACCCCGGCCCGCCCGACACCGCGCTGCTCGTCCACGAGCTGGCCCACCAGTGGTTCGGGAACTCCGTCACCCCGAAGACCTGGCGGGACATGTGGCTGAACGAGGGCTTCGCGACGTACGCGGAGTGGCTCTGGGCCGCCGACCACGAGGACGTACCCGTCGAGGAGAGCTTCCGGGAGGCGTACGAGGACGACGCGAACTGGGCCTTCCCGCCCGCCGATCCGCCGACCGCCGCCGAGCTGTCCGAGCCGCCGGTCTACGGGCGCGGGGCGATGGCCGTGCACCGGATCCGGCTCGCAGTCGACGACGACGCGGCGTTCTTCGCCCTGGTCAGGGGGTGGACGAAGAAGTACCGGCACGGCAACGCCGCCACCGACGACTTCACCACGTACGTGGAGGAGGAGACCGGGCAGGATCTCGGCCGGCTGTGGGACGCCTGGCTGTACGGCGGAAGCCGGCCGCCCCTGGAGGGCTGACCGGCTTCCGTGTTCCGTACGGCCGGGGTTACTTGACGTTGACCCCGGTCCAGGTGGCCGAGACCGCCTTCAGCTCCTCGCTGTCCGCGCCGAACAGGTCGGTCGCCGCCTTCTCGGTCGCGACGCGCGCGCCCGCGTAGTCGGTGGTGGAGGTCATGTAGACGGAGAGGGCCTTGTACCAGATCTGGTAGGCCTTCTCGCGGCCGATGCCCGTGAGCGTCGAGCCGTCGGAGGTCGGGGAGTCGTAGTCGACGCCGTTGATCGTCTTCTTTCCGCTGCCCTCGGCGAGCAGGTAGAAGAAGTGGTTGGCGACGCCGGAGGAGTAGTGGACGTCGATGTCGCCGAGGTTCTCGTCCCAGTAGTCCGCCGAGCTGCCGTCCTTGCTCGGCTGGTCCATGTAGCGCAGCGGGCTGCCGTCGCCGTTGATGTCGATCTTCTCGCCGATGAGGTAGTCGCCGGCGTCCGAGGCGTTGTCGGCGAAGAACTCCACCGAGGCGCCGAGGATGTCGCTGGTCGCCTCGTTGAGGCCGCCGGACTCGCCCGCGTAGTCCAGGTTGGCGGTGGCGGAGGTGAGCCCGTGGGTCATCTCGTGGGCCGCGACGTCGATCGAGGTGAGCGCGTTCTTGTTGCCCTCGCCGTCGCCGTACGTCATGCAGAAGCAGCTGTCGTCCCAGAAGGCGTTGACGTAGGACTCGCCGTAGTGGACCCGGGAGTAGGCGGCCTTGCCGTCGCCCGCGATGCCGTCGCGGCCGAGCGCCGTCTTGTAGAAGTCCCAGGTCTTCGCCGCGCCGTAGTGGGCGTCGACGGCGGCGGTCTGCCGGTCCTCGCCGGTGCCGTCGCCCCAGGTGTCGTCGTCGTCCGTGACGAGGTCGCCGGTGCCGGAGGAGCCCTGGTTCAGGTCGTACGTCTTGTGCCCGCCGCGGTCGCCGTCGGTCAGCTCGAAGCCGGAGTCGCTCTTCGTGGTGGTGAGCTCGACCTCGCCGCTGTACTGGCTGTTGCCGGTGCCGGTCTCGATCGCCTCGTAACTGTGCAGCTTCTTGCCGGTCGTGGCGTCGGTGATGGTGTGGACGCGGCTGGGCGTGCCGTCCTTCTGCACACCGGTCTTGACGGTCTCCCAGGCGAGGACGGGCGATCCGCCGCCCGCGTAGATCACCTTGCGGGCACTGGCCGCGGCCTTCAGCTTCGGCGTCGTCGACGCCACGGCTATCTTCGCCTTCGTCGCCTTGTCCACGCTCTTGAGCGTGCCGTCGGCGGCGGTGTGGGTGACGAGGTCGCCGCCGAGGACGGGCAGGCCGTCGTAGGTGCGCTCGTAGCGGGTGTGGACCGTGCCCGAGGCGTCCTTGATGACGTCGCGGACGACCAGCTTCTCCTGGCCGCCGAGCTTCAGGGCCTTCGCCGCCGAAGAGACGTCCGCCTGCGCCGACTTGATGGCCGTGGCGCGCTGCGCCGAGGGGTTCACGCCGAGGGCGGCGGCCGTGGAGGGCGTCTTCGCCGTGGTACGGGCGTCGTCGTCGCCGGGGGTGGCGACGGCGGATCCGGCCTGGACACCGGCGACCACCATCGCGGCGACCGCCGCGAGTGCTGCGAGCCGACGGGTGCCCCGGGTACGGGAGTTGTGGGGGGTGGTGTGGAGGTTCATGTGTGTTCTCCGTTGGTCGTCCTGTGGGGGGACTACGAGCGGAGAGCGTGCCATCAAATGTGCGAAGTTGACGGTGTGCCGACAATTACCTCACATTTTTTTGACCACTTCTTGTACGAATGGAGTGCTGTGCTGTCCGGTATTCGGTGAAGTGGCGGGTTTTCTCGGGCGGTGCGGTGCGGTGCGGTGTGTGGAGCGCTTGGCCTGACGGTGGTTCACACAGGCCGGAGCCCCCGGCCACGATCGTGGCCGGGGGCTCCGGTGAAGCAGGTGTGCGCTCGGGGCGACGGGTCAGAGGTTGACGCCGAAGTCCTGGGCGATGCCGCGCAGGCCGGAGGCGTACCCCTGGCCGACCGCGCGGAACTTCCACTCGGCGCCGTTGCGGTAGAGCTCGCCGAAGACCATGGCGGTCTCGGTGGCGGCGTCCTCGCTGAGGTCGTAGCGGGCGATCTCGGCGCCGCCGGCCTGGTTGAGGATGCGGATGAACGCGTTGCGGACCTGGCCGAAGTTCTGGCTGCGGTTCTCGGCGTCGTAGATGGAGACCGGGAAGACGATCTTGTCCACGTCGGCCGGCAGGCCCGCCAGGTTGACGTTGATCTGCTCGTCGTCGCCCTCGCCCTCACCCGTGACGTTGTCACCGGTGTGCACGATGGTCTGGTCCGGCGTCGACTTGTTGTTGAAGAAGACGAAGTGGCCGTCCGAGACGACCTTTCCGCCCGGGTTGACCGCGATCGCCGAGGCGTCGAGGTCGAAGTCGGTGCCGGTGGTGGTGCGGACGTCCCAGCCGAGGCCGACCGTGACGGCGGTAAGGCCCGGTGCCTCCTTGGTGAGCGAGACGTTGCCGCCCTTGGACAGGCTTACTGCCATGGGAAGTCCCTTTCCTCGTCGTGTGCGGGCTTCGTGCCATCACGAAAGCTACCGTCACCCGTCATAACGCAAGCAGCAGACCACGAGGTTCCTCATCGCTTTACTTTCTTTGCCGAACTTCCGGCCTCCGGGTGCACCGGCTCGTACGGCTGTCCCAAAAGAAGGTGACGAACGGGGCGCGGGGAGGGGACCATGGGTGTCATGTCCGGGCCCTATGTCATCCGCGGCTCGGTCTCCCTTCCGGAGGCCGAGCTCATGTGGCGTTTCTCGCGGTCCTCCGGGCCCGGCGGCCAGCACGTCAATACCAGCGACTCCCAGGTGGAGCTGCGCTTCGACCTGGCGGCGACCGACGCGCTGCCCGAGGTGTGGAAGGCGCGGGCGCTGGAGCGGCTCGCGGGCCGGCTGGTGGGCGGGGTGGTCTCCGTACGGGCCTCCGAGCACCGCTCCCAGTGGCGCAACCGCGAGACGGCCGCCGTGCGGCTCGCCGCCCTCCTGGCCGAGGCCACGGCGCCGCCGCCCAAGCCCCGGATCAAGCGGAAGATCCCGCGCGGGATCAACGAACGCAGGCTGCGCGAGAAGAAGCAGCGCGGCGACACCAAGCGCGGGCGCTCGGGCCGCGACTGGTAGGCGTCGGGCCGTGGACCCGGCCGGGCGGCCGGTGCGCGTAACCGGAACCGGAACCGGAACCGCCGTCAGCCCAGCCGGCGGTAGCGCCCCTTGAAGTACGTCAGCGGTTCGCCCTCCGCGCTCGGCAGGTTCGCCGTCAGCACCCGGCCGATCACCAGGGTGTGGTCCCCGGCCACGACGCGCTGCTCGGTGCGGCACTCCAGGGTCGCCAGCGCCCCGCCGATCAGCGGTGCGTGCGTCACCTCGCCCCGTACGTACGGGACGTCCTCGAACAGCAGCCGGTCGCTGATCCGGCCCTTCATGGCGAACCGGCCCGCGATGTGCCGCTGGCTCGCGGCCAGCACGGAGACCGCCCACAGCGGCTGCTCGTCCAGCAGGTCGTCCATCCGGGAGCCGTTGCGCAGGCTCACCATCACCAGGGGCGGTTCCAGGGACACGGACATGAAGGCGGTCGCCGTCATCCCCACGTCCTCGCCGTGGCCGTCCTCGTCGAGGGGCGGTTCCTGGGCGGTGATCAGCACCACCCCGGCGGCCAGCCGCGCGAGTGCGGCGCGGAACTCGTCGTTGCTCACCCCCTCAGCATGGGGGATGGACTCGGGGTGCGGTGCGGGGGGCTTGGTGGGGAGCACACTCCGACGCTAACCGCGGGCGCCGGACGGTCGCATCGGGCCAGGGGACCAGGCCGGTCCTAGGACCGGGTCGTACGCCCCGGAACGATCGCCGTCGCCGGGAGTCACCGACATATCATGATCATCTGTTGTGACTTGAGTCACAGAGTCCATTTTCTGCTGACCCTGTGTACCGGGTGCACAGCTCACTGTGATTCAGTGGCCGTGACACTGCGACAAGTACGTCGATAGGAAACCTGGAGTTGCTGTCGAGGTCCCGGGGGTGCGAGCGATGGAGGCCGAGTCGGAGCCGTACGTCCGCCTGGCGACCATGCGGCAGCTGCATCAGGCCGTCGCCGATCTCAACACGGCCCGCAGCCTGGCGGACACGCTCCAGACCGTGGCCGACGGGATCGTCTCGGGCCTCGGTTACGAGCTGGGCTGCGTCAACCTGGTCCGGCCGGACGGCGACCTCGTCATCGCCGCCTTCGCGGGCAATGCCGCCGCCGAGGCCCTGATCACCGGCCGCGTCGGCTCCCGCGAGTCCTGGGAGCGCCGGCTCTCCATGGGTCAGGCCTGGGATCAGCTGCGGTTCATCCCGCACACCGAGGGCTGGGTCCTCCTCGACGACGACGTACCGCAGTGGCACACCGAGGGGCCCGAGCCCCGGTTCGAGGACGAGTGGCACCCGCTGGACCGGCTCTACGCCCCGATGTACGCCTCCGCGGGCGGCCGGGACCTCCTCGGGGTCATATCCGTCGACCGGCCGCGCAACGGGCGCCGCCCCGGCGCATGGGGGCGCGAGGCGCTCCAGATGTACGCCTCCCAGGCCGCCATCGCGATCAGCAACGCCCGCCTGCGGGCCAACATGCAGCGCGCCCTGGTCCGCCTGGAGCGGGAACAGCAGGCGCTGCGGGCCAGCGAGGAGTCCTTCCGGCAGGCCTTCGAGTACGCGCCCAGCGGCATGGCCATCGCCGAGATGGGCGGCGACCAGCAGGGCAGGCTGCTGCGCACCAACGACGCCCTGTGCCGGCTGCTGAACCGCCCGGCCTCCGTGATGCGCCGCTACTCCTTCGCCGACCTGGTCCACCCCGAGGACATCGGCACCCTGCTGCGCACCTCGGCCGAGGGCGGCCGGGCCGAACTGCGCCTCAGCCGCCGGGACGGCACCTATCTCTGGGTCTCGCTGCGCAACTCCGTCGTCGCGGACACCGCCGACGGGCCGCGCTTCCTGCTCACCCATGTCGAGGACATCGAGGAGCGCAAGCGCCACGAGCTGAACCTCGCCCACCGCGCCTCGCACGACGCGCTGACCGGGCTGCCCAACAGCGCCGAGCTGAAGTCGCGGCTCTCCGCCCGGATCTGCGAGCGGCCGCACTCCTCCCCGGCCGCGACCGCGATCGAGGCGCTGGACGCGGCGTACGGAGACGTCGAGTCGTCCCTCACCCACGGCTATCAGGCCGACGGCTACGAGGGCGAGGTGGTCCCCGGCGGCGGGCCCTTCGACCACCACGTGCACACGGTGGCCCCGGACCCGGCGCACGACGACGGGACGAAGGGGCTCGCGGTCCTCTTCTGCGACCTCGACGGCTTCAAGTCCATCAACGACCGCTTCGGGCACCACACCGGCGACGCCGTGCTGATCGAGGTCGCCCGGCGGCTGAGCGCCTGCGTGCGGGACGGCGACACCGTCGCCCGGCTCGGAGGTGACGAATTCGTCGTCCTCGCCGACGGCCTCGGGGCGGCGGACGCCGCTGACCTGGCCGTTCGCCTGAGAAATGCCATCATTCCGCCCATAAGGGTCGACGGGCGGGCGGTCCGGGTCGGAGCGAGTTTCGGCATCGGCTGGGCCGAGTGCGGAATGACCGTGGAAGAGGTCCTGCGCTCCGCCGACCAGCGGATGTACGTGGAAAAGCGGTCCCGGTCGAAGGTTCACCGCAGAGCCGGATGACGTTCACGACCCGTTTCTCCCCCTACCCCGTACCCGTTCCCCGGCGGCCGTCCGGGTCGATGAGCGCAATTCGGGGCCTGCTCCGTTCGAGGTAGGCTCGGCCGGTCGGCGACGGCTGGCGACATGGTGAGGAGTGACCCAGGGATGACGGCCGGAAACAACGGCGCGAGCAAGCCCGAGGACGACGATCCGTTCGGCTATCTGTACGCGGACGGACAGGCGGCAGGCGCCCAGGCGCCCGGCCAGGGCGGCTACGGCTACCCGGGTCCGGCCGCCCAGCCGGGCGTGCCCAGAACGTCCTACAACCAGGTGCGTGCCGTCGGTGAGCGCCAGTACGGCCAGCAGCAGGTGCCGCAGCAGCAGGGCGGGTACGGCTACCCGCCCCAGCAGGCCTACGGCCAGCCCGCGCAGCAGTACAACCGGCCGAACCCGCAGTACGCGGCCCCCGAGACCTACCCCGGCGGGGCGTCCCACGGGCAGCCCCCGGCCCAGGGCGGTCACGGCGGCGGCCCGGGCCGCGGCGGTCCGAACACGAAGGCGCTCCTGATCGCGGCGGTCGCCGTGGTCGCGGTCGTCCTCATCGGCATCGGCGCCGCCCTGCTCACGGGCGACGACGGCGACAAGGACGACAAGAAGGACGAGGCGTCCTCCTCGCAGGGCTCGGCGGGCCAGGTAGAGGAGTCCGAGAAGCCGGAGGAGAAGCCGAAGGAGACCCCCAAGCCGGTCGAGCTGCCGAAGCAGGACGCGGCGACGCTGACGCTGGGCGGCACGGCGGCCCTGGACTCCACGGTCAAGGGCGCCAAGGGCGCGAACGGCAACTACATCAACCTCAACGAGGTCGGCCGCTCGGCCACCTGGACGGTCGAGGTTCCCGAGGCCGGCGCGTACACCCTGTACGTGACCTACGGCGTGCCCGGCAAGGACGCGAAGACGACCCTGACGGTCAACGCGCAGGAACCGCGCTCCATCAACATGAAGAACTTCGCCAACGCCGAAGAGGGCGACCTGGAGAAGGGCTGGACGAACACCTACGCGTACGTCCAGCTCGACAAGGGCAGCAACACCCTCAAGCTGTCCTGCGAGGAAGGCGACGAGTGCGACGCCAACCTCGACCAGCTGGAGCTGAAGGCGGGCCACATCAAGAAGAACGGCTGACGGCCGCTCCTTCCGCGCACGCCCCGATCACCGTCCCGGTGGTCGGGGCGTCGGCGTGTCCGGGGTGGTCAGGGGGCCGGGACGTGCGGCTCCACCGTGACGCGCGGCAGCAGTTCCGCGTAGGCCGCCGCGTCGAACTCGCCCGCCGTCGGCGCCAGCACCGTCGCCGTCGACAGGGCCACCGCCCGGGCCAGCCGCCGCGGCCAGTCGAGGCCCTCGGCCAGGGCGGAGAGCAGCCCGGCCACCGCCGAGTCGCCCGC
>MUNB01000827.1 GCA_002154345.1 Streptomyces griseus | reverse complement strand
GTGCGCGACATCCTGCCCGACGGGGCCGACCACGCCTTCGAGTGTGTCGGCCGCACCGAGCTGATCCGGCAGGCGATCGACCTCCTCGACCGGCACGGGCAGGCCGTGCTCCTGGGCGTACCGGCGGCGAGCGCCGAGGCGTCGTTCCTGGTCTCGTCGATGTACCTGGACAAGTCGATCCTCGGCTGCCGTTACGGCTCCGCGCGGCCGCAGCGCGACATCGCCCTGTACGCGGACCTCTACCGGGAGGGCCGGCTGCTGCTGGACGAGCTGGTGACGGAGACGTATCCGGTGGAGGACTTCGCCAAGGCGGCCGACGACGCGCACCACGGGCGGGTGGCCCGGGGGGTGCTGGTCTTCTGACCGGTCACGGGGTCAGCACGGCCGGGCCTCGGCGGCGGTCTTCAGTTCGGCGAGCCAGGCTTCGAGGCCCTGCTTCAGGATCGCGGTGGCGTAGGGGACGTTCGCGTCGACCTGTTCGCCGGTGTGGGTCTCCTCGGTACGGACGAGGACACCGCCCCGGACCCGGGTGAACGTCC
>MUNB01000826.1 GCA_002154345.1 Streptomyces griseus | reverse complement strand
GGGTCGGTGGTGGTGATCAGCTCGGACGCGGCGGCGGAGCCGTATCCGACGTGGGGCGGTTACGGGGCGTCGAAGGCGGCTCTCGACCAGCTGGCGGCGGTGCTGGGCGAGGAGGAGCCGGGGCTGCGGGTGTGGGCCGTCGACCCGGGTGACATGGCGACGGATCTGTCCGCCGCGGCGGTCCCGGAGGAGGCGGACGAGCCGCGGCCGTCGCCGGAGAGCGTGGCGCCCGCGTTCCTGCGGCTGCTGCGGGAGCGGCCGGCCGGTGGGCGGTTCGCCGCCCCGGCGCTGCTGGCGGAACCGGCCGCCCCGGGCGGGGGCCGGCGATGAGCGCGCCGGGGCGGCGCCCGGGCGGGGTGCGGATGGACGAGGACCGCACGAGTGCCCCCGGCCCGGGCAGGGCCGGACCGGGCGCCCCGTTCCGGACGGCCGGACCGCCCCGGTCCGGCGGTGCGCGGGCGGCCGCCGAAGGCGTCGCGGCCCCGGGGCCCGGCTCGGCGGGTGCGGGCGACGGGCCCACCGGTGAGACCAGGGGCCGGTGGGCCC
>MUNB01000825.1 GCA_002154345.1 Streptomyces griseus | reverse complement strand
GATCTGGCTGACCCCCGGCACCCCCCACCACTACGGCGCCGACCCCGGCACCGGCTGGGACGAGAGCTTCGTCGACTTCACCGGCCCCGCCACCGCCACGTACACCGAACTCGGCTACATCGAGCCCGACCGCCCCCTCGTCCCGCTCTCCGACACCGCCGCCCCGCGCGCCGCCGTCAGCCGCATCGTGCGCGCCGCCCGGCGCGGCAACCCCCTCCTGGAGGTGGAGACCGGGGCCGCCGTCCACGAACTCCTCGTCTCGCTCCGCCGCGCCCGCGCCGACATCGGCCCCGACGGCGATCCGGTGCTCCAGGCGCTGGCCCGCGACGCGTACCAGCCGCTCACCGTCGCCGAGCACGCCTCCCGGCACGGCATGACCCCCGCCGAACTCCGCACCGCCGTACGGCGCGGAGCCGGCTGCAGCCCCAAGGACTATCTGCTCGGCATCCGCCTGGGCCGGGCCAAGGAACTCCTCGCCGCCACCGACCTGCCGGTCGCCGCCGTGGCCCGCCGCGTCGGCTACGACGACCCCGCCTACTTCTCCCGGCTCTTCGCCCGCCGGGTCGGCACCGCCCCCGTCCGCTTCCGCGAACAGCAGGGCCGCAGCGTGCCCGGCGGCTGGAGCGACCGGGTGCCCGATCCGGACGACCCGCCGACGATCACCACCTGACGGCGGCCGTCTAAGCTCGCTGACCATGAGCACGAGCGAAATCGACCCGTCCGTCCAGGCCGAGCTGAACCGGCTGCGCGAGAGCATCGACAACATCGACGCCGCCGTCGTCCACATGCTGGCCGAGCGCTTCAAGGCCACCCAGCAGGTCGGCCGCCTCAAGGCGGACCACCGGCTGCCGCCCGCCGACCCGGCCCGCGAGACCCGCCAGATCGCCCGGCTCCGGCAGCTGGCGCAGAGCGCGAACCTGGACCCGGCGTTCGCCGAGAAGCTGCTGAACTTCATCATCGCCGAGGTGATCCGCCACCACGAGCGCATCGCCGACGAGACGGGCAACGGCGACGGCGACGGCGGCGAGCCCGGCACGGGAACCGGAGCGTCCACCGGGGCCTGATCGTACGCAGGACTCCGGGACCGGGTGGGCCGGGGGAGGCGGAAGAGGGGGAGGCCGTCCATTCACCCTCGCCGAGGACGAGGACCGGGTCGAACATCACCACGACGGCCGCCAGGAGCAGGAACGCCAGGGGCCCGACCATCATCGGCAGCATGATCGAGACAGCGGTGTCACCCCCGGGCGGCCGGGAGCCGTGGGCCTCGTGCAGTCGCACCGCGAGACCGCTCATGCCCGGGTAGTGCATGCCGGTGACGGCGACGCCCATCACCAGGGCGGCGCCGAGGCTCGGCAGGAACCCTGCGGCCTTAGGGTCGCCTTCCCGCATGGCCAAATCCAGCCGTGTCAAGACGGGGTGAAAGGGATGAAAGCTGCGTGAATCATGGGTTGTTAGGTGTGCATCGAGCCAATCGGCATCATGGTCAAGACACTCCGGCGCAAGGCATCGCAGCGACCGATCGCCACCCCGCCCGCCACGGCACGGACCCTGCTCGCCCGCCGCGGCACGGAC
>MUNB01000824.1 GCA_002154345.1 Streptomyces griseus | reverse complement strand
GTTCGGGGCGGTCGCCGTGGTGCGGGGCGGGAGTCTGCTGGCGGCCGGCGGGTTCGCGGTGGTGGCGCTGGCGCCGGGGGCCTGGGTGGGGATGCTCGGGTTCACGATGCTCGGGTTCGGGCTGTGCGTGATCGTGCCGCAGACCTTCGCGGCGGCCGGGCGGATGTTCCCGGAGAACAGCGACGCGGCCGTGGCCCGGCTGAATATCTTCAACTATGTGGGGTTCCTCATCGGTTCGCCGCTCGTGGGCGCTCTGGGCGATGCGTGGAGTTATCGGGGAGCCATGCTCGTACCGATGGGTCTGGTGCTGGTGACGCTCGTGTATGCCCGCGCGTTCGGGCCGGACCCCGCCCGATACGGTGGCGGGCATGAGCGGGCGCGCACAGCTGATGTGGGATGACGCAGTTACGGGGTACGACTTCGGGGAGGCCCACCCCATGGATCCGGTCCGGCTGGACCTGACGATGGGGCTGGTGCGGGCGTTCGGGCTCGACGGGGCGGTGGACCTGAGGTCGGCGAAGTCCGCGGGGGACTCCACCCTGCGGCTCGTGCACCGGGAGGACTATGTGGCGGCGGTGCGGGCCGCCTCGCTGAATCCGCGCGCCGCCGACCAGGACTACGGGCTCGGGACCGTGGACGATCCGGCGTTCGCCGGGATGCACGAGGCGTCCGCGCTGATCGCCGGGCTGTCGGTGGGCGCCGCCGAGGCCGTGTGGCGGGGCGAGAGCGAGCACGCGGTGAACTTCACCGGGGGGCTGCATCACGCCATGCCCGGTTCGGCCGCCGGGT
>MUNB01000823.1 GCA_002154345.1 Streptomyces griseus | reverse complement strand
GCCCCGCGCTGGAGGGCGCGATCGTGCTGGTCATGGAGCGGGCCGTCGGCAGTCTGCGGGAACTGATCGACGCGGGGGTGCCGGAGGCCGACCGCGGCCGGCTGATCGCGGGCATCTGCGAGGGGCTCGCCCATCTCCACCGGTCGGGCTGGGTCCACGCGGATCTCAAGCCGGAGAACGTCCTGCTCGGCCGGGACCGGTCGGTGAGGCTCTCGGACTTCGGCCTGGCCACCGAGCTGACCGGCACCCACGGCCATGTGCCTCCGCTGGGCACCCTGGACTACTTCCCGCCCGAGCGCTGGCGGGCGCCGCTGGGCGAACGCGGCGTACGGGTCCGGCCGTCGGCGGACGTCTGGGCGCTGGGCATCGTCATCCACGAGGTGTTCGCGTCCGGTGCGTCGCCGTTCCCCGGGGCCACGCCCATGGCACGGGGCGCCGCGGTCCAGGAGTACGGCCAGGGGCGGGCGCCGCTGCGCATGGACCAGGCCGTGCCGCCGTTCTGGCGGGAGCTGGCGGCCGACTGTCTCGCCCCGACCCACGAGGCCCGCGCGCCGCACAGCGCGGAGCGTCTGCTCGCCCGGATCGCCGCCCACCGGGCGGGAGCCGGGGCGGGGGCGGGGCGGCGGGGCTCCCGGGCCCGCGCGGCGGTCCTGGCGACCGCGCTGTGCGGGATCGCCGGCGCGACCCTGTGCGCGGACGCGGTACGGGCGGCCTCGTCCGCGTCGTCCGGCCGCGCGGGCACCACGCCGCCCGGCACGATCCAGGTGTACAACGCGGAGCGGGACTGCCGGGCCCGGGCCGACCGGGACCCGCGGTGCAGCCTGGGTCTGGCGATCGACCCCGTAC
>MUNB01000822.1 GCA_002154345.1 Streptomyces griseus | reverse complement strand
GCCCTGCCCGGCTACGCCGCCCTCCTCACCGGCGCGGCCGGAATCGCCGGCGGACTGGCCGTCCTGTGGTGGCGCGGCGCACTGCCCGCCGCCTGGCAGAACGCCGTCGGCCTCACCCCACGCCCCGACCTCGGCATCGGGGCCGGCGCCTGGGCCCTGCTCGCCCTCCTCACCACCGTGGTGCTCCTCGCGCTCGGCGGCCTCGGCCGCGGCCGGGTCGGCTACGCGTGGGTGCTGACGCTGTTCGGCGACTACCGGGGCAGCGTCCGCCGCACCGGCCTCGTCTGGGTCTCGCCCCTGCTGCTGCGCCGCCGCGTCGACGTACGGCTGCGGCACTGGCGCAGCGAACCGCTGCCCGCCGTCGACGCGAACGGCACCGCACTGCGCGTGGTCGTCCTCGTGGTGTGGCGGATCAAGGACACGGTCCGGGCCGTCCTCGGCATCGAGGACCACGAGGCCTACCTGAGCGCCCAGGTCGAGGCAGCCATGGCCCGGGTCCTCTCGCAGCTGCCCGCCGACGCGTTCCACGAGGACGCCCCGAGCCTGCGCGACGCGGAGGCGGTCGGCGACGCGCTGACCCGGATGCTGAAGGCGGACTGCGAACCCGTGGGCGTGGAGGTGTACTCCGCGCAGCCGACCGGCATCGAGTACGCCCCCGAGGTCGCGGCGGCGATGCAGCGGCGGCGGATCGCCGCGATCGACTCCAAGCACCGCGACAGCGTGCTCACCTCCGTGGTGGACGCTGTCGACGACACCGTCAACCGGCTCACCTCGCGCGGCATCGTCGAGCTCGACGACTACGAACGCAAGGCACTCGTCAAGGACTTGACCGTTGCCTTCTACACCGGTCGCAGCGGGGGAGGGGAC
>MUNB01000821.1 GCA_002154345.1 Streptomyces griseus | reverse complement strand
TTCCCCACCGCCACCGGCCGCCCCGGTGGCGGTGGGGAAACCGGCGCCCGGTTCGCCCCGTACGTCGACACGTCCCTCTACCCCGCCTACGACCTCCTGGACACCGCGACGAAGACCGGTGTGAAGGAGTTCCACCTCGCCTTCATCACCTCCGGGGGCGGCTGCGCCCCGCTCTGGGGCGGTGTCACCGGCCTCGGTGACGACCAAGTGGCCTCGCAGATCGGCGCGTTGCGCGACCAGGGCGGTGACGTCCGGGTCTCCTTCGGCGGCGCGGCCGGCGCCGAACTGGCCCTCAACTGCTCCTCCGCCGACGAACTCGCCGCCGCGTACGGCAAGGTCGTCGACGCCTACGGCCTCACCAAGGTCGACTTCGACATCGAGGGCGCCGCCCTGCCCGACACGGCCGCCAACACCCGCCGCTCCCAGGCCATCGCCCAGCTCCAGAAGAAGTATCCGGACCTCGACGTCGCCTTCACGCTGCCCGTCATGCCCGAGGGCCTCACCCAGCCGGGTGTGGACCTGCTGGCCGACGCGAAGAAGAACGGCGTCCGCGTCGACGGGGTCAACATCATGGCGATGGACTACGGACCCGCCTACAGCGACGACATGGGCGCATACGCGATCCAGGCGGCCACCGCCACCCAGGCCCAGATCAAGGGCGTCCTCGGGCTCTCGGACGCCGCCGCGTGGCAGACCGTCGCGGTCACCCCGATGATCGGCGTCAACGACGTCGTCACCGAGATCTTCACCGTCGAGGACGCGGGTCAACTGGTGGAGTTCGCCGGGCGGAAGGGCATCGGCCGCCTCGCGATGTGGTCCGGCACCCGGGACAAGGCCTGCCCCGGCGGCCCCAAGCCGGCGGCCGACGCCACCTGCAGCTCGATCGACCAGGAGCCGCTGGCGTTCACCAAGGCGTTCGCCGCCTACCAGTAGCCCACCCGTCCCGCCCGCCCCATCCGGCACCCCTCCCCCCC
>MUNB01000820.1:255-1153 GCA_002154345.1 Streptomyces griseus | reverse complement strand
GCCCCGGCGCCCCGTCCCCTGCACCGCCAGCACCACGAGCCCCATCGCGAGCCAGCAGAGGCCCACCACCTGGGCGGAGGCCGTCGCCTCCACGATGACCGCGATCAGGACGCCCGCGCCGACCACGGGCACGAGGACGTGCCGCCACCACACCGGCGGCCCCGCCATCCGGCGTACGACGAACCAGCCGACCACCGACGCGTGCAGCAGCACGAACGCCGTCAGCGCGCCGATGTCCACCACGGAGACCAGATGGTCCAGGCCGTCGTCGCGCCGGGCCGCCCACACGGCGGCCACCAGCGTCACGACCGCCGCGCCCAGGATCGCCACCCGCGGCACGCCCGACTTCGGGTCGACCTTCGCCAGCAGGTGCGGCAGCCGCCGCTCCCGGGCCATCGCGAAGACCAGCCGCCCGGCCGCGGCCTGCCCCGCCAGCGCGGCGAACGCCGCCCCGATGGCCTTGCTCACCGCCACCAGATCGTGCAGCCAGGTCCCCACCGAGGCGTCCACCGCGTCGTAGAACGCCGAGCCCTGCGCCGCCGGGTCCGCCGCCAGCTCCGCCGAACTCACCGGCTCCAGCAGCGCCGCCAGATACGACTGCGCCACGAACAGGACACCGGCCAGCACCAGGCAGAACAGCACCGCCCGCGCCACCTTCTGCGAGCCGCCCGTCACCTCCTCGGCGAACGAGGCGATGGCGTCGAAGCCCAGATAGGAGAGCACGGCGATCGACACGGCACCCAGCACCGCCGCCATGGAGAACCCGGTGTCCCCGGTCAGCGGCGTCAGCCAGCCACGCTGCGCCCCGTCCCGTACGAGGACGACCACGGCCGAGACCACGAAGACCAGCAGCACCACGATCTCCATGGCCAGCACCGCGAATCCGACCCGGGCGGCC
>MUNB01000820.1:0-201 GCA_002154345.1 Streptomyces griseus | reverse complement strand
AGGCGACGGCCGGGATCAGGAGGTAGTCGAGCATGGCCATCCACCCGGCGATGAACCCCGGCCCTTCCCCGAGCCCTTTGCGGGCATAGGTGAAGACCGAACCGGCGAACGGGGCGACCCGCACCATCTGGGCGTAACTGAAGGCGGTGAAGGCCATCACCACCGTGGCCACCACATAGACCAGCGCGACCGCCCCGTCGG
>MUNB01000819.1 GCA_002154345.1 Streptomyces griseus | reverse complement strand
GGCTGCCGAGCAGCCACATCATCGCGGAGCGGGCCGCTTCCCCTCGCTCTGCCGCGAACACCATGAACGTGGTGACGGCCGAGAAGCCGTAGTACATCGCGGTCCCTGTCAGGACGAGCCGGAGGGGCGTCAGTCCGCGTTCGGTGCGGGCGACCGCGTACACGAGCAGCATCGCGAGGAGCGCGGAGAGGAACGCCGCCGTGGACAGGGCCCAGATGCCGAGCGCGCCCAGGGCCCCGAAGATGAGGACGGCGTTGGCGCCGACCGCGGCGCCCGAGGAGATGCCCAGCACGAACGGGTCGGCGAGCGCGTTGCGCACCATGGCCTGGACGGCGACGCCGATGGCCGAAAGACCGGCTCCCACGACAGCGGCCAGAACCGCTCGTGGCAGGCGCAGTTCCCAGACGATGGTGTAGGCCGGGACCTCGTCGGGGCCGATGGCCCCACCGGTCAGTCCGGCCCAGAGGTGGCGCAGCACTTCCGCCCAGGAGAGCCCCGAGGATCCGAGGCCCGCCCCGCAGACGAGCGAGAGGGGAAGGGCCAGGCCGAGTCCGGTCAGCAGGAGCGGCAGGGGCACGCGGCGGGGTGGCGCCGATCCGGTGCCGACGGGGGCCGGGCGGGACGGCTTGGAGGACAGGTGGTCGAGCGACGTGGCCACGGGTCGGTCGCTTTCGCCTCGGGCCGTACGGCTGCGCGAGGAGGAGCGGCCCCGGACGACGGCCGCCCGCGCAGCGCCCTTCGCAGTCCACGGCGAATTGTCAGGAGCCTTCTCCCCCACGGGTGATCGGGCTCG
>MUNB01000818.1 GCA_002154345.1 Streptomyces griseus | reverse complement strand
CGCCCGCCGCGGCGGGCGCCCCGGGAAGTCAGGCGTTCCGCGGAGGAACACCCGGCCGAGCGGGCGGAGTCACCCGATGGCCCGCCCCTCCCCGAAACCGAAGCCGCCGTCCGCCGACACACGGCCCGGCCACAGCGTCAGGGTGCCGTCCTGCGTACGGCCGTGCAGATCGGCGACACCGTCGCCGTCGAGATCGCCGACCGTGTCCAGCACCGGACGGGCGGCCGTGGTGAAACCGGTACCGATCAGCACACGGTTCTCGGGGTTGCCCCAGACAGCGGGGTCCGGCTCACCGGCCGTGCCGTTGCCGCCGTGCACGCTGTAGAGGTCGCCGGTGGCCTTCTCACGGAGCCACAGGTCGGCCAGGCCGTCACCGTTGACGTCGCCGGGCGCGAGGACGGTGAAGTCGTCCCACTGCGAGCCGCCGACCGGCACCGGCACGTCCAGCTGCGTCCCGTACAGGCCGTGGTAGATCCACAGCCGGCCGCCCTCCTGGACGAGGAGATCACTCCTGCCGTCACCGTTCAGATCGCCGGGGGCGATCACCTGCTCCGCGTTCCCCCAGTGGTCGTCACCGGTCCAGCCGGGCTCGCCCACACAGCCGTAGTCCTCGTCCGGGACCGGGCAGTCGACCGTCAGAAGCTGTCGGCTCCGGGGGCCGTCGACCCTTCCCAGACCACTGTTGGGGTGGACCCAGAGCTGCTTCCTTCGGGTGTTGACGTTGTACTCCAATGTCACCAGGTCGACGTATCCGTCGCCGTCCCAGTCGGTCCGATAGGCGGTGCCTGCCCCGGGCGCGGTCAGCCCCGCCTCGGCAGCGGGGGCGAAGGTCCCGTCTCCCCGGCCCGCGTAGGTCAGCAACTCGCCCCGGTCGTCCAGGCTCCAGATGTCCTTGGCACCGTCCCCGTTGAGGTCGCCGGGGGCATCGGGAGTGGTGATGCCCTGGGCGTAGAAGCGGTACGTGGTCGTGTCCGAGCGGTTGCCGGAACGGTCGACGCTGTAGACGTACAGCATGTGCGGGCCGCCGCTCAGCGGGGTGGCCGTCACGTCCGCCGTTCCGCCGGGGGAGACGGCGACCTCCCGCTGCTGCGGGTCGAAGGTGCTGTACCAGACGTACCCGACGACATCGTCCACGCTGTTGGCGCCGAAGGTGAAGGTGCCGGGAGTGCGGGCGTCCCCGGTCACCGGGGGCCATCCGGAGTCCCCGTCGGGGAACTCCTCCGAGGAGACGGTCGGCGGCCGGTCCGGTCGTACGCGGTCGACGGAGAAGAGGCAGTGGTCGGTCCAGGCGGAGGCGGCGCCCGCCGGGTCCGTGGCACGGACCCGGCGGGCGCCGC
>MUNB01000082.1 GCA_002154345.1 Streptomyces griseus | reverse complement strand
GCCGGGCACAACAACCCTGACCCGTGCCCGGCAGGTCGACCGGTTCAGTCGGTGGCCGTGATGGAGTCGATCCAGGTCGTGCCGGCCTGTCCGTTGAAGTAGAAGGACAGTTGTGTGATGTGGGTCAGGTCGAGAGGGCCCTTTGTCGCCCAGGGCGGGTTGGTGAAGTCCGCGAGGGGGATGTCGATCGTCGTGCTGTCGGTGCCGGTGAGGGGCACCTCTTTCTCCCAGTAGATACCGGCGGCGACGAACTGGACGGTCAGGCTCCGGCCGTCGGTGCCGTCCGGCCGTGCCCACAGACGCAGGTTGCGCGCGCCGCCCCAGTCCTGTGCGGTGGGCAGAGTGCGGATGATGCCCGCGTAGCCGGGGGACCCGGGGTCGTGAGCGGCGCGCAGGGCGTGGCCTTCCCCGTCGGCGTGCTGGCTGTCGAGGGACAGGGCCACCGGGCCGCCACCGGGGTTGCGGACGTAGGCCGCGGACAGTGCCGCGCCGTCCGGGTATCCCTCGAAGTCATCGACGGTCAGCGCACCGGTGGTGAAGGAGACGGGAGCGCCTTCGGCGCTCCGGGAACCGGCGCCGTTCACGGCGGTGACCCGGAGGTGATAGGTGGTGTTGGGGCGAAGGTTGACGGGCGGACGGTAGCTGGTGGTCCGCAGGCCGGTGACATCGATGACCGGGTCGGACAGATCCGCCTCGGTCGAGAGGACCACCGCGTAGTGCGCGGCGTTCTCGGAGGCGGTCCAGGTCAAGGGGTCGCCGACGGGCACCCCGGTCGCGCCGTCGCCTGGATTCTGCCGGAACGCGCCAGGTGAGGCGGTGGCGACGGACGCGGCCTCCCGGACGAGGGTGATGCCGCTCAGGGGTGCCGGGCGGGGTGCCGCCGCCCAGACCAGCCGTACACCCTCGGTGCCGCGTGGGGGCTCGATCCGCAGTGTCGTGGTGCCGCCGGTGGTGGACCGGACGGGTTTGACCTGCTTCCAGGTCGTTCCGTCCCGGGTGACCTGCACGGTCGGCAGGGCTGTGCCCGCGCGGTTGGCGAACCGTGCGGTGAACGCCTCGGCACGTACCACCTTCCATGCGGCGTGTGCCGTGGCGCGGGGCCGGGGCGCGATACGAACGCCGTCGCCGTCGGGTTCGCGTTGCAGACTGTCGCTGTGCGCCGACATGCGTGCCCAGCTCTGGAGTGTGTCCACCTCGACGTCCTGGCTCGGACCGGCGCCCAGGGGCACAGATGTGGCGAGGGTGCGTCCGGCCCGGTCGAGTGCGCTCACCCGGTACGACGCCTGGGTCCGTGGAGTCGTGGCGTCGAGCCACGGCGTGTCGATATCGCCTACCGGGGTCGTGGTGAGTGTTGTCCACGGGCCGTTTGCACCGCGCACGGAGCGCTGGACACGGTAGGTGTGGGCGCCGGCGGTGCCGCGCCAGGCTATTTCGTTGATACCGGACCGCTTGGTGACCGAAGTGATCAGCGGTGGGGTGACGGGGAGGGCGGGCAGGCGCCGTTCCCCGCCGATCATCCTGGCGAGCGCCGCGTTGGCGAGGACGTCGGTGCGCATCGCGGCGGTGTCGCCCGGGTAGTGCAGCGTGAAGCCGTCGTCGTGCTGGACGTATCCGTGGTCGTCGGCGTGGCCGAACAGGGACCAGGAGAGCACACCAGTGACGTTCGGGTCGTCCGCGAGGGTGAGTGCGTCGGCGGCGGTGAGGCTGTCGGAGCCGTGCTCCCCGGCTATGTAGACCTTGCCCCGGCCGGTGACGCGCGCTGCGTCCGCGGCCATGGTGACGGCCGAGGACGGGTAGTAGTGGACATCGACGATATCGACCTCGGGCGACGCGAGAGCTGAGGTGTCGACTCCCTGCTGGCGTCCGGCGGAGATGAGTTGCCGAGGTGCCAGCTTCCCTAGGTACGCCCCCATCTCGTCGACCCAGTCACGGGTCATGCCGTTCAGTTCGTTGCCGAGCTCCCACGACATGATGGTGGGGTCGTCTTTGTAGCGCAGGCCGGTATACGGGTTGCGGTGGTTGAGTACCTGCCGGCTGTACTCCTTGTACGCGGCCTTGGCTCGGGGGTCCGCGTAGAAGTCTTCCGGGTCCTGGAGCCCAAGCCATTTCGCCATGGTGGGGTAACCGCCGTGGTAGTAGTCCCACTGGTCAGTGAGCGGGACGATCAGCCGCAGTCCGTAGGCACGGGCCCGCGCGATGGCGTAATCGATGGGAGCGAACGCGTCCTCGTTGAACTCACCGGGTTCCGGCTGGATACAGGGGACACAGCCCAGCGATGTGCCGAGCGTGTGTGAGCGGACCACGGTGGCGTTCATGACCCGTGCCGTCTTGAGCGCGTCGTCGATACGGAAGTAGGTGGGGTGGTCGACCCCGCCCACGTTCTCGTCCAGGCCGAGCCAGTACAGGTTGGTGCCCGCGAAACGGAACGGCTCCCCCTGCAGTGTCAGTGTGGTCCCCTCGCGCTCCACGAAGGTGTCTGCGGTCCGGGTCGGCGGATCAGCAGTGGCGGGGGACGATGCGACGGCGGCGGTGACGAGAGCACCGACCGTCAGGAGGGCGGCAAGGGTTCTTCGGCGGTGTCGGGGCATGGCGAACCTGCCTTTCGGCTCAGGGGGGCTGGGAGGCGGCGGCAAGCCGGCCCGGTCCGGAGGTGGTCTCCGGCCCGGGCGCTGCCTTGGCTGTCGTCAGTCGTTGGGTCGCCGCGGGGGCGCGCTGCTGCCGCGGGGCAGCAGTACCGGCGGAGCGGCCGGGCCGGACGACAGATCGCGACGGTGGACGACGTCGAACAGCCGACGGGTCACGTCGGCGCCGAAGCCGAACACGTCATGGCTCATGGCCGAGAGGGTGGGATGCGTGAGCTGGCACAGTTGCGAGTCGTCCCAGGCGATCAGGCTGACGTCCCTCGGTACGTCCAGCCCCATCTCGGCGGCGACGGACAGACCCGCGACGGCCATGATGTCGTTGTCGTAGACGATGGCTGTGGGGCGGTGCGGGGAGGCCAGCAGCGATCGGGTCGCCCGGGCGCCCTGCTCCCCCGAGTAGTCGGTGGTGACGCTGCGGGCCGGCTCCAGTCCGAGTTCGGCCACGATCGAGTTGAGCGCGGCGGTGCGGATGATGGTGTGGCCGAGCGACGGATGGCCGCCCACGCGCGCGATCCGTCGGTGCCCGAGGGCAGCGAGGTAGCGCACCGCCTCATGCACGGCGGCCTCGTCATCGGTCCACACCGAGGTGAACCCGCCGGTCAGCGAGGGGTGGCCGACCGCGACGGCCGGCAACCCGATCGCCGCCAGTTCGGTGACCCGGGGATCGTTCTGCTGGATGTCGACCAGGATGGACCCGGCGATCCGGCGGGACTGCCACCACTCGCGGTGGACGGCTATCTCCTGAGTGACGTCGCGCACCAGGTGCAGGAGCAGGGAGCACCGGTGTTCCTCGAGGACGGACTCGGCCCCGGAGATGAACTCCATGTAGAAGGGCTCCAGCCCGAGCTGCCGCGCCGGCCGGGCGATGACCAGGCCGACGGTGTCCGCGGCTCCGGTAGCGGATCCGGACAGCTTGATCGCGGTCTGGCTCGGCACCCAGCCCAGCTCGGTGACCGCCTCCATGATGCGTTCACGCGTGGCTTCCGAGACACCGGGCCGGTTGTTGAACGCCAGGGACACCGCTCCTCGCGACACCCCGGCCCGGGCGGCCACATCATTGATGGTGACGCGCCCGGACCGGCGTACAGGTGTCTCACTCACGGCCGGCCGTCCCGTTGACGCAGAACAGCGCGCCGCCCGCGACCTCCGTGGTGGGGTGCTCCCAGCCGGTGACATGCCAGGTGAAAGTCTCGCCGGGCAGCAGGGTGACCCGCCCGTGATCGGTGCCTGCGTCCGGGGCCAGCCGGTCCGCCTGCAGCACCAGGTCCCGTACCAACCCGGTGGCGGTGACCGTGACCGCGACACCGTTTCCGCTCTCCTCGCTCACCCGGACGTCGTAGGAGGCGGCCGGATAGGCGAACTCACGGTCGGCGCAGGCGAAGTGCACGGCGCGCGAGCCGTCCGCATCGGCGACGAGGAACTCCCGGCGCGCGTCGCCGAACTCGGTGACCGTACGGGGCAGCCCTTCCAGGGCCACGCTGTTACCCGCGGCCTTGAGCGTGACCTCGGCGCTTGCCAGCAGCGTTCCGTCCGCGTCCATCCGCCGGACCGTGACGGTGGTGTCCCACGTGGCGGCGCCCTGGTTGCAGCCCGCGACGACCAGCGCGTCGTCCCGGAGCTGGAGTGTCAGCAACCGGTCGGCGTACAGACGGCGCATCTCGAAGTACAGCGGCTTGAGCCGGGCGTCACCGTCGATCGCCGCCCAGGAGGTCACCGGCCAGCAGTCGTTGAGCTGCCACAGCACCGTGCCGGCGCATCGGGGCCAGTGGGAGCGCCAGTGCTCCACCCCGGTGGCGACCGCACGCGCCTGGTTCAGTTGGGTCAGGTAGTGCCAGGTGTCGAAGTCGGCCGGCGGGGCGAAGTGGTGGTCGAGCCCTCGGTTCAGCTTGCCGTTGCCGTCCTCCGCCTTCTGGTGGTGCAGCATGGCGGGCGAATCGGCGGTCAGCGGCCTCTCGGACAGGGCGCGTTCCAGAGTCGCGTGGGCCGGCGGGGCCTGCCAGCCGAACTCCGCCATGAAGCGGGGCACCGTGTTGAGGTAGTCGCTGTAGTCACGGCGGTTCCACACCTCCCACGAGTGGGTGGTGCCGTGGTCGGGATCGTTCGGAGTGTGGTTCCACGACCCGGACCAGGGGCTACCCGCCCAGTAGGGCCGCGTCGGGTCCGTCTGCGCCACGATGCGGGGAAGCAGGCCCAGGTAGTAGCCCTCCCCCCAGGACGCTCCGGCGAGCTCCTGCTCCCAATCCCAGTCGGCGAAGCCCCAGAGGTTCTCGTTGTTGCCGTTCCACAGCACCAGCGAGGGGTGGGACATCAGCCGGGACACGTTCTCCCGGGCCTCGGCCTCGATCTCGGAGCGCAGTGGCTGCTCCTCAGGGTAGGCGGCGCAGGCGAAGAGGAAGTCCTGCCAGACCATCAGGCCCAGTTCGTCACAGGCGTCGTAGAAGGCCCGGTCCTCGTAGATCCCACCGCCCCACACCCGTACCAGGTCCACTCCCGCGTCTGCGGCCTGGGTGAGGCGGGTGCGGTAGCGGTCGACGGTCACGCGGGTGGGAAAGACGTCGTCGGGTATCCAGTTCACTCCTCGGGCGAAGACCGGAGTGCCGTTCACGACCAGGGTGAAGGCGCTTCCGTGCGCGTCCTGGGACGTGTCGAGTTCAATCGTGCGGAAGCCTATGCGTCGCTCCCACGTATCCAGGGCGTGACCGCCGTCGCCGTCCTCCAGCACGATGGTGCACTCGTACAGTGGCTGGTCGCCGTAGCCGCGCGGCCACCACAGCTTCACGTCCGGGGTCCCTACGGTAACCGTGGCGCTCCTGGATCCGGGCGCGACGGTGATGTCCGAGGAACTGTCTCCGACCGTGGCCACCAGACGCAGTGGCCGGTTCCGGCCGGTCGTCGTGCGGTCAAGGTCGACGGTGATCTCGACGACGCCGCTCCCGTCACCCGCGACGGTGGCCTGCGGACGGACGTCGGCCAGCCGGGCGGTGGACCACTGTTCGATGCGCGCCTCACGCCACACGCCGGCCGTCACCAGGGTGGGCCCCCAGTCCCATCCGAACGAGCAGGCCATTTTACGTACATAGTTGAACGGCTCGGGATAGGAGTTGGGCCGCTGGCCCAGCGCCTCCCGGACCGCCTCGGCCTCGGTGTACGCGGAGGTGAAGGTGACTTCGAGCGGGGCCGGGCCATCGCCCAACAGGTCCGTGACGTCGAACCGGTAGGAACGGTGCATGTTCCGGGTACGCCCCAGCAACTGCCCGGCAGCGTGGACGGCGGCGACCGTGTCCAGCCCGTCGAAGACCAGCTCGGCCCGCTCGAAGGCGCTGTCCCGTCGGGGCAGTCCGGTCGCGTAGGTCCAGTCGGCACGGCCCACCCAGGCCGCCTCCGACTCGTTGCGGTCGAGATACGGGTCGGCCAGCAGATCCGCCGCCATGAGGTCGGTGTGGACGCATCCGGGCACCTGCGCCGGCACGGTGGCTCCGGCCAACTGCGAGGGCGCGTCCTCGGGGATGCCGCGATCGGTGTTCAGGCGCAGCGTCCAGCCCTGGGACAGCGGCGTGCGGACCTTCATGCGTACTCCTTGAGATGTAGTGCGGGGTGCGAGGGCGGGCGGGCAGGTCATTTGGTGGAACCGGCCGCGAATCCGCTGTAGATGAAGCGCTGCAACGCCAGGAAGACGATCAAGGTGGGCACGATCACGACGATCGTGCCGGCGGAGATGGTCTCCCAGTGGGCGCCGAAGGGGCCTTTGAACCTGAACAAGGCGGTGGATATGGTGCCGAGTTCGGGGTCCGGCATGTAAAGGAAGGGCACGTAGAAGTCGTTGTAGATCGCGATGCCCTTGACGATGACGACGGTGGCGATGGCCGGTCGCAGCATCGGGAGGATGATCTTTCGGTAGATCGTCCAGGAGTTGGCGCCGTCGATGCGCGCGGCCTCGTCCAGGGAGACGGGTATGGACCGGATGAACTGCAGGAAGATGTAGATCGAGACGATGTCGGTGCCGGTGTACAGCAGGATGGGCGCCCACCGGCTGTTGAACGCGCCGAGATCGTCGATCACCTGGAACGTCGCGACCTGGGTGGTCACGCTGGGAACCAGCGTCGCCAGCAGGAAGAGGCCCATCACCAGCTTCTTGAGTCGGAACTGGAAGCGGTCGATGGCATAGGCGGTCATCGAGCCGATCAGCACCGTCCCGACGGTGGAGATCACGAGGATCAGCGTCGTGTTGCCGAACGCCCTCAGCATCGCGCCCTGCTCGATGGCGGTCGCGTAGTTGGCGTAGTTGAACCAGTCCCCGGGCAGAGACAGCGGTCCGCTGCTCGCCACCTCCGACTCGGTCTTGAGCGAGGTCAGCAGAACGACGATGAGGGGCACGAGAACGACTGCCGAAGCTACGAGCAGGGACAGGTACTTCAGGACGACAGCAGTCGCGGCCGGTACGGAACGGCCGGCACTGACCCTGCGCCGTCCCGGGGCGGACATGTCGGTGGTCACGAGAGCTCCACCCTCTCCTCGGGGAACAGCCGGCGCTGGACCCAGGTGACCAGCAGGATCAGGAGCAGCAAGACGACGGCGGACGCCGAGGCCAGGCCGACCTTGTCGAACTGGAAGGCCAGCTTGACCGTCTGGATGACGAACGTCTCGGTGCCGTTGGCGCCACCGGTCATGATGTAGGGGATCTCGAAGACGGCCAGGGACCCGGAAACGGCGAGGATGAAGCTCAGGCTGATGATCGGCTTGATGCTGGGGGCGATGATGTGCCGGAACTGCTGCCAGCGGTTGGCCCCGTCCAGCTCGGCCGCCTCGTACAGGTACGGCGGAATGGACTGGATCGCACCGAGGAACAGCACCATGTTCAGGCCCATGAAGCGCCACACCGACACCCCCGCGAGCGAAGGGTTGGCCAGGTCCGGGTCCCCCAGCCACAAGTGCTTGCCCTCCGCACCGATCAGCCGCAGCAGCGTGTCGAGAGTGCCGTCGGGCTGGAAGAAGTACAGGAACACGAATCCGACCGCCACCCCGTTGATCAAGTAGGGGAAGAACAGCAGGCCCTTGAACAGGTTGCGGAACCGGGTGTTGAAACTCAGGACCGTCGCGAAGTACAGCGCGAGCGCGATCTGGAGGAACGAGGCCACCAGGTAGAACCCGCTGACGAGGAACACCTCGAACCGCGCGGGCCGCGTCACCAGGTCGGTGTAGTTCTCCCCGCCCACGAAGGAGCGCGAGGGGCTGATGCCGTCCCAGTCGGTGAAGCTGTAACCGATCATGTCGGCCACCGGCAGGAACGTGAACATCAGCAGCAGCGTCAGGGGTGCGGCCAGGAAGAGCCAGGGGGTCAGGGCTGTGATCGTGCGCCGCCTGCCGGCGCGTGGCCGGCCGTGTGCGGACTCCGGCGGCAGGGGACTCCGCCGGCCGGCGGCCGGCCCCCCGGTACGGGGCTTGTGGGCAACGGTCATCTCATGGTTCCTCGTGGTGGGTTCCCGGTCGGGGCGGATCTGGGGAGGGGCGGCACGGCGAGCTGCTCATACGGAGCCCTCCCCGGTCGGCTCGGAGCACGTCTGTCCTGCTCGGGGTCTCACCGTGCCGCCACGTGGTCAGCCGCCGAGGGCCTGCTGTGCCTCGGCCCACTTGCCGTTCAGCTCACCGAAGTAGCTGCCCATGTCCCCGTCAGCCGCGCCCCGGGCGACGTCGACCAGCTTCTGCCGGTAGCCCTGCGCGGTGATGCCGATCTCGGACGCCTTGTCGATCTTGTTGACGTCGACGATGTTCTCCTGGCGCTGCGGGATCATCGTGACATCGTTGTCGGAGAACGCCTTGAGCGTGTCCGGCAGCGGAGCGCCCTTGACCGAGGAGATGGACCCTTCGCTCGCGGCCTGGCCCGACTTGGTGATGTACCAGTCGAGCCACGCCCGCGCCGCTTCCTTGTTCTCGGAGTGCGCGTTGACCGCGTACTGGTAGTCAGGGCGCAGCACGGAGCAGTACGCCCCGTCACGCTTCGCCGGGAACGGCATGAACGCGATGTCGTCGGGGTTCTTCCCGGCAGCCTCCGCTCCCGCCCGCATCTGGGAGATCGCCCAGGACCCCAGCCACATCGATGCGATCTTGCCGGATCCGATCTGCGCCTTGGAGTCTTCCCAGTTGGTGGTGGTCGGGTCGGGCTCCGACAGCTTCTTCTCGACGACCGTATAGAGGAGCTTGTCGATCTCGTAGAGATCCGATCCGCTGCTCCAGGGCTCCTTGGTCTTCGCCAGGGAGTCGTAGGAACCGGAGTCACAGGAGGGTGAGCCGATGGCGTTGGTCCAGTTGGTGAGGGGCCAGCCGTCCTTGTAGTTCGTGTAGTACGGGACGGCGTCCGTCTTCGCCTTGATCGTCGCCAGGTCCGCGACGAACTCCTCGGGCGTGGCGGGCCAGTCCTTGATGCCGGCCTTCTCCCAGACCGCCTTGTTGTAGACGAACCCGTTCGCCACCCCGATGTTGGCCAGGCCGTAGACCTTGCCACCCACCGTCGCGTGGTCGGTGTAGTCGAAAGCCGCCGACAGCTTGATGGAACTGCCGAGCGGGGCAAAGAAGTTGGGGTACTGCTCGACGGAGAGGGAGTTGGGGATCAGGAGGACGTCACCGTAGTTCTCGGTGTTCATCCGGATCTTGGTCTCGCCCTCGTAGTCGGTCAGCCCTTCGAACTTGACCTTCACGCCCGGGTAGATCTTGTTGAACTCGGCCGCGTACTTCTTCAACGAGCCGTCAGCGATCTGGTCCGTCCTGTTCGTCAGGACCGTGATGCCGCCCGACACCTTCGCGGGATCGCTCGGCGGAGCCGCGATCTCGCCACTCGCCGCATCCTCCTGGCCACTACACGCCGTGACGGCAACCAAGATCGCTGCCACCAGAACCACACCTGCTCTGCGCATTTCCTCCACCCCTCGCTGCACGACTACCGGCACCAAGCCCTGAGGGGAGCCGCCGGGACTCCAGCCGCCCGGGGCCTGATGAGCGCTCAACGTAGACGTAACCCGGAGGCAATGTCCATAGACCGGTCCACCCGGATTTCAGCGCCTCGACAAGGCGCTGAACAGCAACTTTACTAAACCTTGACTAAATCAATCGCCTCTTGAACTCACCGGCCGGCGCCACTTCGGCGACATCTGGACAACGTTGTCAGACGGTGATGTGATGTGGCGCGCTCACCGAGTCACACATGACGCACCTAAACAGAGGGGTATTACTGTGAGTAGTCGACAGTCGAAGATTCCACTCCCGAACGCTGGCCTGATCGCCGCTCTCGATATCGGCGGAACCAAAATTGCCGGCGCCCTGGTCGACCAGGATGGCGTTCTGATTCACCGTGCACGCCGCACCACCCCGGCTCGGGGATCCGCCGACGTACTCCTCGGTGCGGTCTACGACGTGCTGGGCTCCCTGGCCGCCAGCCCTCTGTGGGAGAGGGTTGGGGCCGTGGGCATCGGTAGCGCGGGGCCGATCGACCTGGCACACGGGACCGTGAGTCCTGTCAACATTCCCGCCTGGAGGAACTTTCCCCTCGCCGAATCCGTCGCGAGGCATCCAGATGTGGGCCAACGGCAAGTAACGCTGGCGGGTGACGCAGTGGCGATGACCGCTGCCGAGCACCGTCACGGCGCGGCACGCGGACACAGGAACGCCCTGTGCCTTGTGGTGTCGACGGGTGTAGGTGCCGGCCTGGTACTCAACGGCAGCGTGCACCACGGGCTCACAGGCAACGCCGGTCACCTCGGCCACATCAGCATCGACTTCGACGGTGAAGCATGCCCCTGCGGAGCGAGAGGCTGCCTGGAATCCATCGCCAGTGGCACCGCCATCACCCGCCACGCGCTTACCCTCGGCTGGCAAGCACCTCTGACAGCGGACACCGCAGGAGTTGCGGCGTCGGCACGAGCCGGAGATGCAGCCGCCATCGCCGCGTTCGACCGGGCGGCCCGCGCCGTGGCGGCGGGCATTGCCGCCACGGCGGCGCTGGTCGAGATCGACATCGCCGTCGTCGGGGGCGGTGTCGCTCAGTCCGGAGAGGTGTTCTTCGAACCACTCGCTCGCCACCTTCGACGCTACGCGGCGATGCCGTTCCTGAAGGAGTTGCGCGTCGTGCCCGCCGAACTGGGGCCCGACGCCGGTCTGGTCGGCGCCGCGGTGCTGGCATCGGCGGGAGATTCAGCCGTTCCGGTCATGCTCGGCCATGGCAGTCGGTAGACGGGGCCACACAGAACTCCTCGGGCCCCTCCGGTCTCGACCGGCGCCCAGACCTCCATCCAGGGCGCCGTCCACATGACCTCAGATCAATACGTTCGTCAGCCACTCGGCAAGGTGCACCTAGACGCGGAGAAACAGGACGAGAGACCACCCCGCTACAGAAGCCGCAGGTCGAACTTTCTTCGCCATTTGCGCAGGTCAGCGCCAACGGCCCCTCATCGGGGCTGGTCACCGCGCTGGCTGGTCTCTTCCGGGACATCTGATCGGCAGGGTGCTGTGCCCGTTGAACCCAAGGGGCACAGCACCGCAGCATGCCATCTGAGCGGGACTCGGTGGCGACGCCTTCCCGCCTCGCGACAGACCGTGCTCGCCCTGGCCCACCTGAGGTGCGGTGACACCTACGCCCAACCGGCCGCCGGGATCGGGAACTGTCTACCGTTACATACGTGGAGCCGTCGAGGCCCTGTCCGCCGTCGCCCCCCTCCCTGACCGAGTCGATGAGGACGATCCGGCCGAAGGCGTCCCTCAAGGGGTGGCGCCTCCTGCGGAAAATCCGCTGCAGCACCGACCGAGTCACCGACGTCGTGACGGCCGTCCTGATCCTTCACCACGCATCGACGTGAGGCCGGAAAAGGCTCACTGGCGTATCGACTCGGACACGCCGACCCTGCGTAAGGACGTACACCGGATCGTGGGAGCCGGTTAGGCGTCCGGGCGGCGCACTCCGCCCGTCCCGGTCCGTTGTCACCTCGGCTTCTGCGCGCAGCGGCCCCGTTGGATCGCGAACGGTCTGTCTATTCTGGCGACCATGACCGCAACGCCTCCGGAGCCCGCTCCGCGCCCTGTCCCCTTCGGGGAACTCCGCGCCTCCCACGACGACCGGGAAGCGGCGGTGGAGCTGCTGCGCGAAGCGGCCGTCGAAGGTCGCATCGGTTTCGACGAGCTCGACTCGCGCCTGGAGCAGGCCCTGCGGTCCAGGACGCATGCCGAACTCGCCGAGCTGACCTCTGACTTGCCGAGGCCGCAGCCGGCCGGGAGCGCGCCGCCTCTGGTGCTCAAGGGCGGCCTGTACGGCGCGTCCCGGGGCCCCGGGCGCTGGGAGGTTCCCGGGCAGGTGATCGCCCACGGCGGCGTGGGCGGTGTGAAGCTGGACTTCACCCGGGTCGAGTGCCGCCTCCCGGAGGTGGCGGTGGAGGCGTACGGGGAGACCTCCGGTGTCACGATCGTCATCCCCGACGGCTGGGCCGCGGACACCGGCGGCATGGATCCCGGCTTCGGCGGCCTGAAGGACGAGACCACGTCCGACCGGCTCCCCGGCACGCCCCTGATCCGGCTCACCGGGGCCGGCGGCACGGCCGGTGTGGTCGTCCGACACCCCAACCACCGAGAACGGCGCAAGCTGCTCAGGAACCCGCCGCAGGACTGAGGGCACCCGCACCCGCACCCGCCCAGGGGAAAGCGGTGCGGTGACTCTCCTCTTGTCTTGTGCAATGTCACACCGTACATTGCGAGTTCCGGTCCGCGGTCAAGGAGGAACGAGCATGTCGGATGCGCGTCAGGGGCAGGCCGTGGCCGATGAGCCGGACGAGAACAGGGCGCGGAAGAACGGCCTGTACGGGGAGGTGAGCAGCGAGCTCGCCGAGAACATGCGGCAGGGCTGGGCGGACACCGAGCGTCATGACCTTGCACCCGTCGCGCAGGCGGCGTACACCGCACACCGCCGGGCGGCGCTCTCCGCCCGGTTCCCCGGTGAACTCCTGGTGGTCCCCGCCGGAAACCCGAAGGTCCGCGCCAACGACACGAACTATCCGTTCCGGCCGTCCTCCGACTATGTCCATCTGACGGGCGACCAGTCGCAGGACTCCGTGCTGGTCCTGGAGCCCGGACCCGGCGGCGAGCACCGGGCCATCGCCTATCTTCTCCCCCGGTCCGACCGCGAGAACGGCGAGTTCTGGCGCGACTACCACGGCGAGCTCTGGGACGGCCGCCGCAACAGCCTCACCGAGAACGAGCGGCTCCTCGGCCTGCCCTGCCGCGATGTCCGCACCCTCACCGAGCGGCTCGCCACGGCCTCCGGCCCCGTCCGGCTGCTGCGCGGGTACGACGCGGGCGTCGACGCCGCCCTCCACGACAGGGTGACCGCCGAGCACGACGCCGAGTTCCGCGCCACGCTGTCCGAACTGCGCCTGATCAAGGACGCGTTCGAGATCGCCGACCTGCGGGAGGCCTGCCGGGCGACCGTCCGCGGCTTCGAGGACGTGGTGCGCGCCCTCGGCACGGACACACCGACCCCGGAGCGGGTCGTCGAGGGCACCTTCTGGATGCGGGCGCGGATCGAGGGCAACGACGTCGGTTACGCGTCGGTCTGCGCGGCGGGACCGCACGCCACGACCCTGCACTGGGGCCGCAACGACGGCGAGGCCCGTCCGGGTGAGCTGCTGCTGATCGACGCCGGGGTGGAGAGCCGCAACCTCTACACCGCCGACGTCACCCGCACCCTGCCGGTCGACGGCCGCTTCACGCCGGTCCAGCGCCGGGTGTACGACGCGGTGTACGCGGCGCAGTCGGCCGGTGTCGCCGCGGTCCGGCCCGGCGCGAAGTACCGGGACTTCCACCATTCCGCCCAGCGGATGCTGGCCGAACACCTGGCCTCCTGGGGCCTGTTCGGCGGGCGGTCGGTGGACGAGGCGTACGGACTCGGGCTGCACCGCCGCTGGACGCTGGCCGGCACGGGGCACATGCTCGGCCTGGACGTCCACGACTGCGCGAAGGCCCGCACCGAGCTGTACGTGGACGGGACGCTGGCGGCGGGCATGGTCCTCACCGTGGAGCCCGGCCTGTACTTCCAGCCGGACGACCTGACCGTACCCGAGGAGCTGCGCGGCATCGGCGTGCGGATCGAGGACGACTTCCTGGTCACCGAGGACGGCAGCGAGAACCTCTCGGCCGGCCTTCCGCGGGCCGCCGACGAGGTGGAGGCGTGGATGGCCCGGCTGCGGGGCTGACGACGGGGCGAGGGGACGACGGGACGACGAGAACGGGCACACGGGCCGGACACCTGATGACGCGGGTGCCGGATGACGGGAGGGCATGCGGTGGAACAGCGGGACGGCTCGCGCGGGGCCAGGAGTCACGACCGTCAGGCACCGGCCGTGGTCGCCGAGGTCTTTCGGCAGGGGTGGGCGGACACGGGCCGGAGGCTTCCGCCCGTCTCGGGGGCCGCGAGCGCGGCCAAGCGGCGTGCGGCGGTGTCCGAGCGGTTCCCCGGCGAGCGGATCGTCGTCCCGGCGGGCGGGCTCAGGACCCGCAGCAACGACTTCGACTACGTTTTCCGGCCGCATTCCGCGTTCATTCATCTCACCGCCGAGCAGGGGACGTCGGCGGTGCCGGACAGCGTGCTCCTCTTCGAACCCGCCGGCAGCGGGCACGAGGTCACCCTGTTCACCCGGCCGCGGTCACCGCGCGACGCCGGTCCGTCCGGGGCGGAGTTCTACAGCGACCGGCGGCACGGCGAGTTCTGGGTCGGCCGCCGCCGCACCCTCCGGGAGACGGCCGACGCACTCGGCGTCGAAGCGGCCGCCCGGGACGGCCTGGAGCGGGCGCTCGGCGGCGGCGTCCCGACCCGGGTGGTACGCGGCACGGACGCGCTCGTCGACGCTCTGGTCCCGCCGTCCGCACCGGCCGACGCCGAACTGTTGTCGTTCCTTTCGGAGTTGCGGCTGGTCAAGGACGCGTGGGAGATCGAGCAGCTGCGGGCCGCCGTGGGGCACACGGTCGCCGGCTTCCGGGACGTCGTCGGTGAACTGCCCCGCGCCACCCGCCTCGCCCGAGGTGAGCGATGGGTCGAGGGCACCTTCAACCGGCGGGCCCGGCTGGAGGGTTACGGCCTGGGGTTCGAGACGATCGCGGCGGCCGGCGCGCACGCGTGCGTGCTGCACT
>MUNB01000817.1 GCA_002154345.1 Streptomyces griseus | reverse complement strand
CCCACGGGGTCCGTACGGCGGTGGCCGCGGGCTGCAAGACCGTCGTCCTGACGAACGGCTGCGGCGGTCTGCGCGAGGGCATGCGCCCGGGGCAGCCGGTCCTGATCAGCGACCACATCAACCTGACGGCCGCCTCTCCGATCATCGGCGCCAACTTCGTCGACCTGACCGACCTGTACTCCCCGCGGCTGCGCGCGCTGTGCAAGGAGATNNACTACGAGACCCCGGCCGAGATCAACATGGTCCGGGTCATGGGCGGCGACCTGGTGGGCATGTCCACGGTCCTGGAGGCCATCGCGGCCCGTGAGGCGGGCGCCGAGGTCCTCGGCCTCTCCCTGGTCACCAACCTGGCGGCGGGCCTGTCCGGAGAACCCCTCAACCACGAGGAGGTCCTCCAGGCCGGCCGCGACTCGGCGACCCGGATGGGCGCGCTGCTGGCACGGGTGCTGGAGCGCATCTAGGGCCTGCGCGTCTCAACCCGTCCGGCGGCCTTCTCGGCCGGTCGGTCCGGGCGGGGCATGTCAGCCCGTCCGGCGTTTG
>MUNB01000816.1 GCA_002154345.1 Streptomyces griseus | reverse complement strand
GCTGACCGAGGAGTCCGGGCCCGCCACCGGCTCCGGCAGCGGCCCGGACTCCTCGGTCAGCACCCCGGCCCGCACCCCGTCCACGTACACCACCGCCCGGTCCCGCAGCCCCGAAACCCCCAGCGGATACGCCTGGCGCGGCCCCGGCACCGCCACCCGGTAGCGCACCAGGCCCCGGTCCACGCCCAGCTCCTCGAAGGTCGGCGGCACCCCCGACTCCGCCGTCTCCGGATCGCCCAGCACCTCCAGTACGTCCCCGAGCCCGGCCCACCCGTCCAGCTCCACCCGTACCGGCCCGGCCGGCCCCACCGGCTCCGGCGGCAGCGCGGGCAACGGCCCCTCGGCGTACCCCTCCAGGACCTCCCGGAACAGCCGGAACTTCTCCGTCGCCCGCCCGTACTCGTCGACCGGCGCGTCGTAGTCGTACGACGTCACCGTCGGCTGGAACACCCCGTCCTGCAACGGGCCACCGCGGTTCGCCCCCGCCCAGCCGCCGAAGTTCGTCCCCCCGTGCGCCATGTAGACGTTCACCGACGCCCCGCACTCCAGGATCTCCCGCAGCGCCCCGGCCGCCTGCCCCGGATCCCGTACGACGGGTTCGGCCCCCCAGTGGTCGAACCAGCCGCACCAGAACTCCATGCACATCAACGGGCCCTTCGGCTGGTGCCGGCGCAGCACCTCGAAGCCCTCCCGCGCCCCCGAACCGAAGTTCGCCGTCGCGAGGAGACCCGGCACCGAACCACCGGTCAGCATGTGGTCCTCCGGGCCGTCCGACGTGAACAGCGGAACCGTCACCCCGCACTGCCGCAACAGCCCCGCCAGCCACTCCAGATACGCCGCGTCGCTGCCGTAACTCCCGTACTCGTTCTCCGCCTGGACGAGGATCACCGGACCGCCCCGGCCGGTCTGCCGCCGCACCACCTGCGGCAGCAGCCGCCGGAACCACCGCTCCACCACCGCCCGGTACTCCGCGTCCCGGGTCCGCACCCGCCGCCCGAACCGGCCCGTCACCCACACCGGGAGACCGCCGTTCTCCCACTCGGCGCAGATGTACGGCCCCGGCCGCACGATCGCCCACAGCCCCGCCCGCTCCACCGCGTCCAGGAACCGGCCGAGCGCCCCCACGTCCCGGACCTCGCCCTCCCGGGGCTCGTGCAGATTCCACGGTACGTACGTCTCGACGCAGTTCAGCCCCATCGCGGCGAGCATCGCCAGCCGGTGCTCCCACTGCTCCTCGTGCACCCGGAAGTAGTGCAGGGCGCCCGACAGCAGCCGTACGGGCTTCCCGTCGAACCGGAAGCCGTCGTCCCCCACGGTGAAGTCGGTCATCGCGCTCGTACGCTCCTGTGCCCGGCCGCACCCGCGGCCCTGAGGTGAATTGGTCCGACCACCTTCACCTCTGGCGCGCACCGGGTCCATGGACAAAGATCGCTGCTGATTGGACACAATTGACCGGCACGACGCGCAGGACACCGGACGCGACGCGCAGGACATCGGACCGGACGCGCGGACCACGGACACCACGCGCGGGACGACGTGCGCGGAAAGGAGAAGCGGGATGCCGACCTACCACACCTGGATGCGCTTCTTCACGCCGAGCCCGCTCCACCACCGCCTGGGCCTCGTCTGCCTCGGCGTCGGCCTCCAGCACGGCGCGCTGCCCACCGTCGGACCCCGCACCCTCGACCACCACGTCGCCGTGGTCGTCAACTCCGGCACCGGCTGGTTCAAGGGCCCCGACGGCCGCCGCACCCCCGTCACCGGCCCCAGCCTGATCTGGCTGACCCCCGGC
>MUNB01000815.1 GCA_002154345.1 Streptomyces griseus | reverse complement strand
CCTGCCCGACCCCGGGCGGCACGGTGGCCCCGCGCCGCCCGGGGTCGGGCAGGCACAGCAGCCCCGCGCGGGCCCGTGTGCGACTGGGCCCGCCCCGGCGGCGTTCAGGCCTGGGCGGCCTGGCGGACGTTGGCGTTGACCCAGGTGACGATCTCGGTCGTCGTCGCCCCCGGTGTGAAGAGCTCCGCGACGCCCAGCTCCTTCAGCGGTGCGATGTCGTCCTCCGGGATGATCCCGCCGCCGAACACCTTGATGTCCTCCGCCTCCCGGGCCTTCAGCAGCTCGATCACCTTGGCGAACAGCGTGTTGTGCGCCCCGGAGAGGATCGAGAGGCCGATGGCGTCGGCGTCCTCCTGGATCGCCGTGTCGACGATCTGCTCGGGTGTCTGGTGGAGTCCCGTGTAGATCACCTCCATACCGGCGTCCCGCAACGCCCGCGCGATGACTTTGGCCCCGCGGTCGTGGCCGTCGAGGCCCGGCTTGGCCACCACCACACGGATCGGACCGGTCACACCCATCACTGCCTCCACCTGGTCTCCCGTGCCTGAAGGGCCGGGGATGTGAACGAACGTTATCCACAGCATCCCGCAAGCCGCAGTTTCGCGGCAGGCGGGGAGGGGGAAATCACACGTGGGACATGTTCGCCAGGCGCCGTCCCCCGTGTCGGACGGTGTTCCGGCCGCGCGGGGACCGGCACGACACACCCCCTGAGGGAGCCGCTACGAGGTCGCCGTACCACCGCGCCGCCAGCCGCACGGCACGGTGGTACGGCCCCACGTCGCCCGGCCGCCACCGGCCGTGCGCCGCTCGTGCCGGCACCCCCTGAGGGCATACGGGGACGGGAGCCGCCTCCCCCGTGCGCCAGTGCCGGAGGTCGGCCGTGAAGCTCCTCCCTCTCCCCCTGCCCCCTCTCCTCTCCCGACTGCCCCGACTGCC
>MUNB01000814.1 GCA_002154345.1 Streptomyces griseus | reverse complement strand
CCTCCGGCCACCCCCGCGACGCCAGGACCTCACACAACCCTGGTATCCCTGGTGACGCAGAGACTCATGCCCGCCCGCACCACCCGAGGACGACTCCATGGACCGCCTGTCCAACACCGTGCGCCCCTACGCCTGGGGGTCCACCACGGCCATTCCCGCCCTGCTCGGCATCGCGCCCACCGGCGAACCGCAGGCCGAGATGTGGATGGGCGCCCACCCCGGAGCGCCCTCACGCATCACCCGTACCACCGCGTCCGGTGAGACGGAACTGGCCCTCACCGAGGCCATCGAGGCCGACCCGGAAGGCGAGCTGGGCGCCGCCACCGTCGCCCGGTTCGGCCCCCGCCTCCCCTTCCTCCTGAAGCTCCTCGCCGCCGGCGCCCCCCTCTCCCTCCAGGTCCACCCGAACCTGGACCAGGCCCGCGAGGGTTACGCCGACGAGGAGGCCCGGGGCGTCCCCGTCGACGCCCCGCACCGCACGTACAAGGACGCGAACCACAAGCCCGAACTGATCTGCGCCCTCACCCCCTTCGACGGACTGTGCGGCTTCCGCAGGCCCACCGAGGCGGCGGACGCGATGGAGGCGCTGGGAGTCGACTCCCTCAAGCCGTACGTGGACCTCCTCCGCGCCCACC
>MUNB01000813.1 GCA_002154345.1 Streptomyces griseus | reverse complement strand
GGGGCGAGTCGGGCGCGGGGCGTACTGCGCCGGGGCGCGTCGGCGTCGACGCCGGGGGCGGTGAAGGTGCCGGGGATGCCGGGGCCTTCGCTCCTTGGCGTACGGAGTTGCGGACGGCCGGGAGCGCCACGCCCGTCTGCTCCACCGCCGGGCCGGGCGGCGCGCTGTACTGCTCGGTGGCCGGGACCGGTACGGCCAGGATCGATCCGACGGACGGGCGCGTGGTGTGGTCGGCCCGCTCGTCCTCGTCCCGGTCCGCCCACGCTCCGATCGTCTCGGGCGGGGTCGTGCTGGCCACCGGGCCGGACGGGAAGCTGCGCGCGTACGACCCGGTGAAGGGCACCGCCGTCCGGGACACCGCGCTGTCCGCGAGCCCCGGTGGCACGTTCCCGGCGGGCGACACGCTGCTGGCCGTGGCGGACGACGGCACGGTGACGGCGCTGGACGGGGCGAGCGGGGAGGTCCGCTGGACGGGGCCGCTGGCGCGGCACACGCGGCCCGACTTCGCGCTGTACGACGCGGCGTCCGGGC
>MUNB01000812.1 GCA_002154345.1 Streptomyces griseus | reverse complement strand
GGCCCGAGGACCTCGCCTACCTGCTCCACACCTCCGGTTCCACCGGACAGCCCAAGGGCGTCGAGGTCGGACACGGAGCACTGGCCCACTTCGTCGCCGGAGCCGGAGCCCGCTACGGGCCCCAACGAGCGGACCGCGTGCTCCAGTTCGCGCCGCTCCACTTCGACACCAGCATCGAGGAGATCTTCCTGACCCTGTGCTCCGGCGCCACCCTGGTGATCCGCGAACCGGACATGACCGACTCCCTGCCGCACTTCCTCTCCGCCTGCGAGCGCCTGGCCGTCACCGTCCTCGATCTGCCGACCGCCTACTGGCACGAGCTGGCCTACGCGCTCTCCACCGGGGCGGGCACCCTGCCGGGCACCGTGCACACCGTGGTCATCGGCGGCGAGGCGGCCCTGCCCGAGCGAACCACCCGCTGGCGCAAGGCCGTCGGCACGCACGTACGGCTGATCAACACCTACGGGCCCACCGAGGGAACCGTCGTCGCCACCGCCGCCGACCTGAACGATCCCGCCCTCGCCCCCGACGACACCCC
>MUNB01000811.1 GCA_002154345.1 Streptomyces griseus | reverse complement strand
GGCCGGGCGGCACGGCCGTACGGCGGTCGTCGTGGCCTGGGACGGCGAGGCGCGGGGTGTGTTCGGAGTGGCGGACGCGGTCAAGGACAGCAGCGCGGAGGCCGTCGCCGAGCTCCGTGCCCTGGGGCTGCGGCCCGTCCTGCTGACCGGCGACAACCGGGCGGTGGCGGAGGCCGTGGCGCGCGAGGTGGGCATCGACGAGGTCCATGCGGAGGTGCTTCCGGAGGACAAGGTGAACGTCGTGAAGAGCCTTCAGGCGGAGGGCCGGGTCGTCGCCATGGTCGGCGACGGGGTGAACGACGCCGCCGCGCTGGCCACGGCAGATCTGGGACTGGCGATGGGCACCGGGACGGATGCCGCCATCGAGGCGAGCGACCTCACGCTGGTTCGTGGAGATCTCAAGGTGACAGCTGACGCAATCCGCCTCTCCAGGCGTACGCTGGCCACCATCAGGGGCAACCTCTTCTGGGCCTTCGGGTACAACGTTGCGGCCTTGCCCCTGGCTGCAAGTGGCCTGCTCAACCCTATGATCGCGGGAGCCGCCATGGCGTTTTCGTCCGTGTTCGTCGTCACGAACAGCCTACGGTTGCGTGCCTTCACGTAACTTCCACAAAGAGATTTAGATCACACCGAATTCAGGGTAACCATCCGGTGGGTTCGTGAGTCTTAGAGTGCGATGCCAAGGATGTCTTGGGGGACGTCCGATGGAGTGTCTTGGGGGACGCTCCTGTGGCAAGCGTTTGGCCGG
>MUNB01000810.1 GCA_002154345.1 Streptomyces griseus | reverse complement strand
GGCGTCCAGCGGCCGGGCGGCGGCGTCGGCGGAGGTGGCGGCCTGCATGCGGAGCAGCGCGTCGAATGTGAGGACGGTACGGGAGCGCTCGACGTCCTTGTGCCGGACGGATACGGGCGTGGCGGAGGCCGGCGACCGGCCCGAACTCACGTCAGCACCGGCCCACTTGAGCGGCACGACCGCGAAGATGCCCTCCTCTCTCGGGTCGACGCCGAGCAGTTCCGCGATCCGTTCCTCGTCGAACCAGAGGGCCGGCTCGACGGCCAGCCCCCGGGCGGCCGCCCACATCCGCCAGGTCTGGACGCAGGCCCCGAGGTCCATGGAGACGGCGTGGAAGGAGAAGCTGTTGTACTTGAAGGAGTTCTGCCAGTACTTGATGCCCAGCACCAGGTACTGATCGGTCTCCGGCCCCGGCGCGCCCTCGCCCAGCGCGTCGCGGACCCGGCCGGAGACGTCGCCCGTGAGCAGCCGCCGCATGGAGTGCTGCCGGGTGGAGTAGTAGTGCACGCCCGGCGGTACGGGGCCGCTCGGCCCGGACACCCAGTGGATGCTGACCGGGTACAGCCCGCCGCCGGAGGCGGAGCCGCGCGACCAGTTGGCCAGCGGGTAGAACGGCAGCGCGTTCAGGTCCGTGTTGGCCTGGACGCCGAGGCGGCGGCCGGTCAGCCCGTACGAGTCACGGAGCATGCCGGAGAGCGTGCCCAGGTCGAATTCCCCCTGGCCGGGGCCGCCTTCGGGGAACAGGCCCCGGTCGAGCGTCGCCCCGGGCGGGTAGGGGGCGTCCGGCAGCGGGAAGCCGTCCGTGTCCGGGTGGAACTTGGCCTTGCGGGGGCCGTCCTGCCAGTTCGGCACATAGTCCACGGGTTCCATCGGGACCCGGCCGCGATACATGATCGCGGCGGCGTATTCATGGGCGTATCCCATGGCGAGCTCCTTGGTCACGGCAAGAGGGAGCGGGAGGAGGAAGGGCGCGGCGGGCGCGGGCCGGGG
>MUNB01000809.1 GCA_002154345.1 Streptomyces griseus | reverse complement strand
GAGCCGGCCCTGTCGGTCGACGACGGTTCCGGCGAGGGCGTTGACGCCGTTGAGGGTGCCGGTCTTGGCGCGGATCAGGCCGGTGCCTCCGGCGTCCTTCTCGTAGCGGCCGTCCCGGGTGCCGCTGAAGCCGGCGATCGGGAGGCCGGTGAGGACGGGGCGCAGTCCGGGGGGCGAGGAGGGCGGTGAGGAGGGCGGGGGTGACCCGGTCCTTGCGGTCCAGGCCGCTGCCGTCGGCGAAGTGGGCGTCGGCCACCGGGATCCTGAGCTTCTTCAGTTCGTTGGTGACGGCGCGGCGGGCCCCGGCGAACGAGGCCTTCTCGCCCTTGGCGATGGCGGTCTGCCGGGCGAGGGCCTCGGCGATGTCGTTGTCGCTGTTGGTGAGGGTGCGCTCGACGAGGGCGGAGAGCGGGGCGGAGCGGTGGGTGGCGACGGTGCGGGCCTTGTCGTCGGCGCGGGCCTCGCGGGGCTCGCCGGTGACCTTGACGCCGACCTTCTCCAGTTGTGCGGCGAAGGTTCGGGCGGCGTCGCCCGCGGGGTCCTCGCTGCGGTCGGCGACGCCGCGGTCGGTGTCGTCGAGGCGGCCCTCATTGACCATCAGCGCGGTGACGGGCGCGATGTTCTCGTTGGGGCTGATCGGGTGGAGCACGGGGCCGGTGTAGCGGGAGGTGTCGTACGTGAGCCGTACGGAGTCCTTGTCGTCCTCGCGGAGCGCCTCGGCGGCCTTTCCGGCCATCGTGCGCAGGGCCGTCTCGCCGAGCGTGGGGTCGCCGCCGCCGACGAGGGTGAGGGTGCCCGCATCGGGGGAGAGCTCGGCGGTGGTGGCGATGCGGTGGTCGGGGCCGAGGACGGAGAGGGCCGCGGTGGCGGTGGCGATCTTGATGGTGGAGGCCGGCGTCATCGGCGTGGTGGCGCCGCGTCCGTACAGCTCCTTGCCGGTGGCGGTGTCGATGACGGACGCGGCGACCTCGGTGCCCAGCT
>MUNB01000808.1:246-502 GCA_002154345.1 Streptomyces griseus | reverse complement strand
CGTGGTCGCGGCCGTGGCCGGGGCTGCCGTGGCGGTGTTGCCAGCGGTCGTCGGCGGGGAGCAGGTGGTGGAGGGAGGCCAGCAGGTCGTCGTCGCTGCCCGCGCCGGTCTCCAGTACGGCGATGCCGGCCGTGGCGTGCGGGACGAAGACGTTGAGGAGGCCGTCGCGGCCGGGCGCGGTGCGGGTGAGGAACTCCTCGCAGGCGCGTGTCAGGTCCGTGACGCTCTCGGCCGTACCCGTGGTGATGTTCAGGAC
>MUNB01000808.1:0-140 GCA_002154345.1 Streptomyces griseus | reverse complement strand
GGACCGTTTCCGGCCGCACGGCTGCCCCGGTGTCTGCGGTACTCCGTCGCTCGTCCTGTTGTAGTCGCGCCCGGCGCCGTGCCGGGCGTTGTCCGCTGAGCGCTCCGCCCTACCCGCTTTCCGTCTCCCCGCCCGCCTCC
>MUNB01000081.1 GCA_002154345.1 Streptomyces griseus | reverse complement strand
CACCCGCCCCGGCGTCGCCCCCATCGGCGCCAACGCGGCCCGTATGCACCGCAGGCCTCCCGGTTCCCCGAGCCACCCGGGCGGCTACCGCGAACTGTCCGGACGTGAGGTGGAGGTGCTCCGCCTGGTCGCCGAAGGCCAGTCCAACAAGGCCATCGGCGTCTCGATGGGCCTCTCCGCCCTGACCGTCAAGTCCCACCTCGCCCGCATCGCCCGCAAGCTGGGCACCGGAGACCGGGCCGGCATGGTCGCGGTCGCCCTGCGGACGGGCATCATCCACTGACCGCACCCCGCCGGGACGNNGCCCGTCGACGGAACGTTCCGTCGACGGGCTCCGTGCATACACAGATACCCTTGACACGTGACCGACGCCCAAGAGACCGCAGCAGACACTTCACTGCGAACCACCGGGGGCGCTCCCCCGGACGACGTCGCCCCGGCGCCGATCCCCTTGCTCGAACCTCGCGAGGGCATTCCCCCGGTGGTGACGTCCGACGACGCCCTGGCCCGGGTGATCGCCGCCTTCGCCGCGGGCACCGGCCCGGTGGCCGTCGACGCCGAGCGCGCTTCGGGCTACCGCTACGGCCAGCGCGCCTACCTCGTACAGCTGCGCCGCGACGGCGCGGGCAGCGCCCTGGTCGACCCGGTCGGCTGCCCCGACCTCTCCGGCCTCGGCTCCGCGCTGAACGGCACCGAGTGGATCCTGCACGCCGCCACCCAGGACCTGCCGTGCCTGCGGGACATAGGCATGACCCCCACCTCGCTGTTCGACACCGAGCTGGCCGGACGGCTCGCGGGCTTCCCGCGCGTCGGCCTCGGCGCGATGGTGGAGAACGTCCTCGGCTACGCCCTGGAGAAGGGCCACTCCGCGGTCGACTGGTCCACCCGCCCGCTGCCCGAGCCCTGGCTGCGCTACGCCGCGCTCGACGTGGAGCTGCTGATCGACCTGCGCGACGAGCTGGAGGAGGAGCTGGAGCGGCAGGGCAAGCTGGAGTGGGCCCGCGAGGAGTTCGACGCCATCGCCGCCGCGCCGCCCGCGCCGCCCCGCAAGGACCCGTGGCGCCGGACCTCGGGCATGCACAAGGTGCGCCGCCGCCGTCAGATGGCCGTCGTCCGGGAGCTGTGGACCACCCGTGACCAGGTCGCCCAGCGCCGCGACGTCTCGCCGGGCAAGGTGCTCGGCGACGCCGCGATCGTCGAGGCCGCGCTCGCGCTGCCGAACGATGTGCAGGCCCTGACCGCGCTGCCGGGATTCGGCCACCGGATGGGCCGCCGTCAGCTGGAGCAGTGGCAGGCGGCCGTGGACCGGGCCAGGGCGCTGCCCGAGTCGGAGCTGCCGCAGCCCGGTCAGCAGCCGGCCGGACCGCCGCCGCCGCGCTCCTGGGCCGACAAGGACCCGGCCGCCGCCGCCCGGCTCTCGGCCGCCCGCACCGCCGTCTCCGAGCTGGCCGAACGCCTTCGCATGCCCCAGGAGAACCTGATCACCCCGGACACCGTGCGCCGGGTCTGCTGGGAGCCGCCGAAGAACCCGACCCCGGGCGCCGTCGAGGACGTCCTCGCCGGGTACGGGGCGCGGAACTGGCAGATCCAGCAGGTCGCCCCGCTCCTGGTCCGGGCGCTGAACGCCGGCGCCTGACCTCGGGAGACACGGGCACAGGGGCGGACACCGGGGGGCGGCCGTGGGGACCACGACGTACGGGGACTGGATACGCGACTTCGAGGCGGCGCGCCGTGAGCGGGCCGAGCGGGGCGATCCGGACTGGCGGACCGGGGTGGAGCAGCACCCCGCGATCCGGCGCAGTGTGCAGCGTTTCCAGGTCGGCGAGGACGGCGACGGGGCCGGGCTGATCACCAAAGCGGAGGCGGCCGGTGACGCGGAGTACGCGTCGGCGGTGCGGATGTTCGTCGCGGAGGAGCGAAATCACGCCAGGTTGTTGGCGCTCCTGCTCGCCTCGGGCGGCGCGCCGCTGATCGCCTCGCACTGGAGCGACCGGATCTTCGTGGCGCTGCGCCGGGCGCTGGGGCTCCGCCTCGAACTGCTGGTCCTGATGATCGCGGAGGTGGTCGCCCTGCGCTACTACCGGGCGCTGCGGGACGGGGCCGGCGATGCGCTGACGCGCGAGGTGGCGGGGCTGATCCTGGCCGACGAGGAGCGGCACGTGCCCTTCCACTGCCACCGGCTGCGCCGGGCGCTGCGCCCGCTGCCGCCGCCGGTGCGGGTGCTGGTGACCTCCGGATGGCGGGCCGCCCTCGCGGCGGCCGCGCTGGTGGTGGCGGTGGACCACGGACCGGCCCTGCGGCGGCTGGGAGTGGGCCGGTTCCGGTTCGCCCGTGAGGTGGTCCGGTCCTCGGGTCCGATCGCGGCGACGATGCGATGAGAGGTGTGACCTTCGACGCTCCGGCCGTGGGGGGTGGGCAGTCTGGTTACCCGCAAGTAGCATGATGGCAGGCGGTGCGCCCCCGTGGCGTGCCCCGCAGCAGTGCCATCCCGCACCCTGGAGGAGAGCCACCGTGCCTCGTACCATCCGGGACGTCGTCTTCGTCGACGGCGTCCGCACCCCGTTCGGCAAAGCGGGCCCGAAGGGCATCTACCACGAGACCCGCGCCGACGACCTCGTCGTGAAGGCCATCCGGGAGCTGCTGCGCCGCAACCCGGACCTGGACCCCAAGAAGATCGACGAGGTCGCCATCGCCGCGACCACGCAGATCGGGGACCAGGGCCTGACGCTCGGCCGCACCGCCGGAATCCTGGCCGGTCTGCCGCAGTCCGTCCCCGGCTACTCGATCGACCGCATGTGCGCGGGCGCGCTGACCGCCGTCACCTCGACGGCCGGTTCCATCGCCTTCGGCGCGTACGACGTCGTCGTGGCCGGTGGCGTCGAGCACATGGGCCGCCACCCGATGGGCGAGGGCGTCGACCCGAACCCGCGTTTCGTGTCGGAGAAGCTGGTCGACGAGTCCGCCCTGTTCATGGGCATGACGGCGGAGAACCTGCACGACCGCTACCCCACGATCACCAAGGAGCGCGCCGACGCCTACGCGGTGCGTTCGCAGGAGAAGGCCGCCACGGCGTACGCCAACGGCAAGATCCAGCAGGACCTGGTGCCGGTATCGGTGCGCCGGACCAACGCCGAAGCCGGTGAGACGGGCTGGGGCCTGGTCACCGCCGACGAGCCGATGCGCCCGGGCACCACCATGGAGTCCCTCGCGGGCCTCAAGACCCCCTTCCGCGCCCACGGCCGCGTGACGGCCGGTAACGCCGCGGGTCTCAACGACGGCGCCACCGCCTCGCTGCTCGCCGCCGAGGACGTCGCCAACGAGCTGGGCCTCCCGGTCAAGATGCGCCTGGTCTCCTACGCCTTCGCGGGCGTCGAGCCGGAGGTCATGGGCTACGGCCCGATCCCGGCGACCGAGAAGGCGCTGGCCCAGGCCGGTCTGTCCATCGAGGACATCGGTCTCTTCGAGATCAACGAGGCCTTCGCCGTCCAGGTGCTCGCCTTCCTGGAGCACTACGGCATCGCCGACGACGACGCCCGGGTCAACCAGTACGGCGGCGCGATCGCCTACGGCCACCCGCTGGCCTCCTCCGGTGTCCGGCTCATGACGCAGCTGGCCCGGCAGTTCGAGGAGCAGCCCGAGGTCCGCTACGGCCTGACGACGATGTGCGTCGGCTTCGGCATGGGCGCCACGGTCGTCTGGGAGAACCCGCACTTCAACGCCGACGGAGGCACCAAGTGAGCTCCACCACTGAGCTTCTGAAGGGTGCGGCCGAGCTGTTCCCCGGCGAGGTCGTCACCCAGGCGCACGTTCGTCACCTGGACCTGCCGTTCGGCGCGGGACGGTTCGCGCTCATCACGCTGGACAACGGCCTGGACCACACCAAGCCGACCACCTTCGGACCGCAGTCGCTGGCGAACCTGAACGCCGCGATCGACCAGGTCGAGAAGGAGGCGGCCGACGGCGCCGTCACCGGTGTCGGCATCACCGGCAAGCCGTTCATCTTCGCGGTCGGCGCCGACCTCAAGGGCGTCGAGCTGCTGAGCCGTCACGAGGACGCGCTGGCCATCGGCAAGGGCGGCCACGATGTCTTCCGCCGCCTCTCCGGTCTCGCGGTCCCGACGTTCGCGTACTACAACGGCGCGGCCATGGGCGGCGGTGTCGAGGTCGGTCTGCACTGCACCTACCGCACCGTCTCCAAGGCGCTGCCGGCGTTCTCGCTGCCCGAGGTCTTCCTCGGTCTGGTCCCCGGCTGGGGCGGCTGCGCGCTGCTGCCGAACCTGATCGGCGCGGACCGCGCGGTCTCGGTGATCATCGAGAACTCGCTGAACCAGAACCGTCAGCTCAAGGGCAAGCAGGTCTTCGAACTCGGCATCGCGGACGCGCTGTTCGAGGGTGCGGACTTCCTGGAGCAGTCGCTCGTGTGGACCGCGAACGTGCTCAAGGGCTCGGTCGCCGTCGAGCGCGCCGAGGTCGACCGCGGTGACGCCTGGGACGCGGCCGTCGCCCGCGGCCGGGCCATCGCCGACTCCAAGGTGCACGGCGCCGCCCCGGCCGCGTACCGCGCGCTGGACATCATCGCCGCGGCCAAGGACGGCGACCTGTCCGCCGGCTTCGACGCCGAGGACCAGGCCCTCGCGGACCTGATCATGGGCGGCGAGCTGCGCAGCGGCATCTACGCCTTCAACCTGGTCCAGAAGCGCGCCAAGCGCCCGGCCGGCGCCCCGGACAAGAGCCTGGCCCGCCCGGTCACCAAGGTCGGCGTCGTCGGCGCGGGTCTGATGGCCTCGCAGCTGGCGCTGCTGTTCCTGCGCCGCCTGGAGGTCCCGGTCGTCCTCACGGACATCGACCAGGAGCGCGTCGACAAGGGTGTGGGCTACGTCCACGCGGAGATCGAGAAGCTGCTCGGCAAGGGCCGCATCAACCAGGACAAGGCCAACCGCCTCAAGGGCCTGGTCTCCGGTGTCCTCGACAAGGCCGAGGGCTTCGCGGACGCGGACTTCATCATCGAGGCCGTCTTCGAGGAGATCGGCGTCAAGCAGCAGGTGTTCGCGGAGGTCGAGGCGGTCGCCCCGGCGCACGCGATCCTCGCCACCAACACCTCCTCGCTGTCGGTGACCGAGATGGCGTCGAAGCTGAAGAACCCCGAGCGGGTCGTCGGCTTCCACTTCTTCAACCCGGTCGCGATCCTCCCGCTGCTGGAGATCGTGCGCGGCGAGCAGACCGACGACGCCTCGCTGGCCACCGCGTTCGGTGTGGCCCGGAAGCTGAAGAAGACCGCGGTCCTGGTGAAGGACGCCCCTGCGTTCGTCGTCAACCGCATCCTCACCCGCTTCATGGGCGAGATCCAGAACGTCATCGACGAGGGCACCCCGGTCGAGGTCGCGGAGAAGGCCGTCGAGCCGCTCGGCCTGCCGATGTCCCCGCTGGTGCTCCTGGAGCTGGTCGGCCCGGCCATCGGCCTGCACGTCTCCGAGACCCTGAACCGCGCCTTCCCGGAGCGCTTCACGGTCTCCGAGAACCTCGCGGCGGTCGTCAAGGCCGGCAAGCGCGGCTTCTACGTCTACGACTCCGGTGCGCCGGTCCTCGACCCCGAGGTCGCCGCGCTCCTCAAGCAGGGCGACACCGTCCTCACCGAGGAGCAGACCCGCGACCGCGTGCTCGACGCGGTGGCGCAGGAGATCGGCCTGATGCTGGACGAGGGCGTCGTCGCCGAGGCCCAGGACATCGACCTGTGCCTGATCACCGGTGCGGGCTGGCCCTTCCACCTGGGCGGCATCACGCCGTACCTGGACCGTGAGGGCGTCTCCCAGCGGGTGAACGGCAAGCCGTTCCTCGCGCAGGGTGTGGCGAGCGTTCCGGCGTAACCACGCCGCCCGGAACCAACGCGCTCGGGCCGTACGGGAGTTGCCTCCTGTACGGCCCGAGCGCGTATCCGGTCCGGTCGGCCGGTTTCCGGACACCCATTCCCACAGACACCTGTTCTATAGTGCTCGGTCAGTCGCCCCTTCACGGACCGGTCACACCCCCCACCCG
>MUNB01000807.1 GCA_002154345.1 Streptomyces griseus | reverse complement strand
GGTGAAGGCCTCCAGCCAGAGGCCGGGGGGCTTCTCCTCGCCGCGTCCGCCGTCCGTGCCCTCGTCCGGGCCGGGCTGGAACCCGTTGGCGGGGGCGGGGGGCGGCGGGGGCTGCTGCGGCAGGTTGTGCGAGCCGAGCGGGGCGCGGCCCCGGCTGCGGCGCTGCGGCAGCCCGTTCTCGGTCCACTCGGTGACCACGGGAACGTCGTCCTCCATGGCCGCCGGAGGCACGGCCGGGCGCGAGGTGGCCGCGGGGGCTCCGGTGGAGACCGGTGCGGCCACGGACGGCACGGGGCCGGTGGCGGCGGGCTTGGGCTTGCGCTTGCCGGGCGGCGGCACCACGTGCTGGAGCTGCGACATGTCCAGCGAGCTGGTGGGCCGCGAGGTGGCGCCGATGCCGTGGGCGATGCCCGGGGCGGGCCCGGTGGTGATCATGTCGCGCGGCACGATGAGGACGGCGCGGACGCCGCCGTACGCCGACTGACGCAGCGACACCTGGAGCTGGTACATCCGCGAGAGCCGGCCGACGACGGCCATGCCGAGGCGCGGGGACTCGCCGAGGTCGTTCATGTTGATGCCGGCCTGGGCCTGGGCGAGCATGTTCTCGGCCCGGGCACGGGCCTCCTCGCTGAGGCTGACGCCGCCGTCCTCGATCTCGATGGCGATGCCGGTCTGCACCTCGACCGCGGTGACGTGCACCCGGGTCTGGGGCGGCGAGTAGCGGGTCGCGTTGTCGAGGAGTTCGGC
>MUNB01000806.1 GCA_002154345.1 Streptomyces griseus | reverse complement strand
CATCGGGGTGCGTCAGCTCGCCGCCATGCCCGGACTGCGCGAGCTCGGTCTGAGCAACTGTCCGCGGATCCGGACCATCGAGCCGCTCGCCCGCACCGGACTGGAATGGCTCTCCCTCGTCCAGCTCCACCCGGAACTCGACCCCGCCCCTCGCCGACCTGCCCGCCCTCCGCTATCTGGCGCTGGGCCACCCCTTCCTCATGGAGAGCGTCGGTGAACTGCCGGCGTGCCCGCAGGTGACCCGGCTCGACCTGCTGGCGGAGTCCCGGTATCTCGACCTGGAGGGCCTGGAGGACTGGACGGGCCTGCGGGATCTGACGCTGTACGGCGGAACTCAGTTCCGGCAGCTCGTCCGGACACCCGCCCTGCACGGCCTGCGGGACCTGGGGCTCATCCGGATTCCGGCGCTCGACCTGAACCTGACGGCGCCTCTGACCGGGCTGCGGGTGCTGACGCTGGCCGAGTGCGCCCTGGCATCCGGGCTCGCCCCGCTCGCGGAGCTGCCCTCGCTGACGACCCTGCGCCTGTCCGGGAAGGCCGAGTGCTACGACCTCGCGCCGCTCGCCGCCTCCGAGCACCTGACCGTCCACCTGGCCCACGACACCCCCGTCACCGGCGCCGAACTCCTCCCGCCGGAACGGATCGTCCGCCTCCCCTGACCGCCTGGTCCCCCGACCGTGGCGGCCGAATAGGGGACTGTCAGTCATGGCCCGTATTCTCTGTGACCATGCTCGACGACCGCCAGACAGCCGCACCGTGGCCGACCGCCTACCCCCAGGGGTACGCGGTCGTCGACGTGGAGACCACCGGCCTCGCCCGCGACGACCGGATCATCTCCGCCGCCGTCTACCGGCTGGACGCCCTGGGCAATGTCGAGGACCACTGGTACACGCTGGTCAACCCGGAGCGGGACCCCGGTC
>MUNB01000805.1 GCA_002154345.1 Streptomyces griseus | reverse complement strand
TCGCGGCGGCGGCCCGGGCCGGGATCAGCGCCCGCACGATCAACTCGTCCAACACGGAGGAGTGGGAGAGCGTCCAGGCCGAGGTGGCGGCGGGCGAGGTCGACGTCCTCCTCGTGAGCCCGGAACGCCTCAACAATCCCGACTTCCGCGACCAGGTGCTGCCGAAACTGGCGGCGGCGACCGGGCTTCTGGTGGTCGACGAGGCCCACTGCATCTCCGACTGGGGGCACGACTTCCGGCCCGACTACCGGCGGCTGCGGACGATGCTCGCCGATCTGCCGACGGGGGTCCCGGTGCTCGCCACCACCGCCACGGCCAACGCCCGGGTGACGGCGGACGTCGCGGAACAGCTGGGCACCGGCGCGGGCACCGACGCGCTGGTGCTGCGAGGCCCGCTGGACCGGGAGAGCCTGAGCCTGAGCGTGCTGCGACTGCCGGGCGCGGCACACCGGCTGGCCTGGCTGGGCGACCACATCGGCGAGCTTCCCGGCTCCGGGATCATCTATACGCTGACCGTGGCGGCGGCCGAGGAGATCACGGCCTATCTGCGTCAGAACGGGCACGCGGTGGCCTCGTACACCGGGCGGACCGAGAACGCCGAGCGCCAGCAGGCCGAGGACGATCTGCTGGCCAACCGGGTCAAGGCCCTGGTCGCCACCTCCGCGCTGGGCATGGGATTCGACAAGCCCGACCTCGGCTTCGTCGTGCACCTGGGCTCGCCCTCCTCCCCCATCGCCTACTACCAGCAGGTCGGGCGTGCGGGGCGCGGTGTCGAGCACGCCGAGGTGCTGCTGCTCCCCGGCAAGGAGGACGAGGCGATCTGGCAGTACTTCGCGTCCGTCGCCTTCCCGCCGGAGGAGCAGGTGCGGCGCACCCTGGACGTTCTGGCCCGCGCGGAGCGGCCGGTCTCCCTCCCGGCGCTGGAGCCCCTGGTCGATCTGCGGCGGACCAGGCTGGAGACGATGCTCAAGGTGCTGGACGTCGACGGTGCGGTGAAGCGCGTCAAGGGCGGCTGGATCTCCACGGGCGCCCCTTGGGTCTACGACGCCGAGCGTTATGCCTGGGTCGCCCGGCAGCGGGAGGCCGAACAGCAGGCCATGCGTGACTACGCCTCGACGACGGCGTGCCGGATGGAGTTCCTGCGGCTGCGCCTCGACGACGAGGAGGCCGCGCCCTGCGGACGCTGTGACAA
>MUNB01000804.1 GCA_002154345.1 Streptomyces griseus | reverse complement strand
TCGCAGGCCGGAGCGCTCCGGGGCGTCGCACGTCCTCCGGAGCGGGCACGCCTCCATACCTACGCCGCCGGGGACGCCGCCGCCACCCGGGAGGCCCTCGACGTCAGTGCCCGGTGACAGACTTTCCGCATGAACGCTTCGCAGCCGAAGGCTGACCTCCAGCACTATCTGCAGTTCGCCCGCGACACCCTGCTGTGGAAGCTCGAAGGGCTTTCGGAGTACGACGTCCGCCGCCCCCTGACGCCGACCGGCACGAACCTCCTCGGGCTGGTCAAGCATGCCGCCGGGGTGGAGCTGGGCTATTTCGGCGAGACGTTCGGGCGGCCGTTCGGCGAGGCGCCGCCGGCCTACGAGGACGACGCCGAGGCGAACCAGGACATGTGGGCGACGCCCGACGAGTCGCGCGAGGACATCCTCGGTCTCTACCGCCGGGTGGCGGAGCACGCGGACGCCACGATCGCCGAGCTGCCGCTCGACGCGGTCGGGCAGGTGCGGTGGTGGCCCGAGGAGCGGCGCCGGGTGACCCTGCACCAGATCCTGGTCCATGTGATCTCGGACCTCCAGCGGCACGCGGGGCATGCGGACATCGTCCGGGAGCTGGTCGACGGGGCGGTCGGGCTGCGGTCCGGCACCGACAACCTGCCGCCGGGCGACCGTGCCTGGTGGGAGGGGTACCGGGAGCGCCTGGAGCAGGCGGCGCGGGAGGCGGAGTAGTCCTGGCCGGACCGCCCGTCCGGTCGCGGTTCTCTCCGGATCGCTCGCCTGTTGCGCCGTGCTCTCCGGATCGCTCGCCTTCGTGGTGCCCTCAGGATCACTCGCCGGTTCGGCGTCCGGTGAGTGCGGCGGGTTCGCCGAGGTGGTGTGCGGCGGTGCGCCAGGCGGCGGTGACGGCTTCGCGGGCGGTGGCGGTCGCCGC
>MUNB01000803.1 GCA_002154345.1 Streptomyces griseus | reverse complement strand
ACCTACCACTCGGGCCAACTCCTCGACGCCGGCTGGTTCGCCGGGTCGCTGCTCCTCGCCTACGCCCCGTGGGGCGCCCGGCGCGCCGACCGGCAGCCCGCCCGCCCCGGGCCCCCGCGCGCCATCGCCAGCCGGCCCATCGCCGGCTCGCTGGCCGCGCTGACGCCGTATCTCGCCGCCGCCGTCTGCACGTTGGGCATCCTGTACAACGTGGTCGAGGGCCGCCGGGTGGACCGGGTCGTCATCTTCACCGGCTGCACCGTCGTCCTGGCGCTGGTCGTCCGGCAGGGCATCATGCTCCTCGACAACATCTCCCTCACCCAGGAACTGGCCCAGAAGGAGAACCACTTCCGCTCCCTGGTGCAGGGATCCAGCGACGTCATCATGATCGCCGCGCCCAGCGGCACCCTGCGCTACGTCAGCCCCGCCGCCGCCGGGGTCTACGGGCGCGAGGCGGAGGATCTCGTCGGCTCCGAGCTGTCCTCGATCATCCATCCCGACGACCTCGGCCGGGTCGTCCACGAGCTGCGCCGCTTCCTCGCCGCCCCGCCGCACGAGGAGCCCACCACCCGGATCGAGTGCCGCTTCCGCTCCGGCACGGGCGACTGGCTCAACGTCGAGTCCACCGTCAACCGCCACCAGGGCGGCCTCCTCCTCAACAGCCGGGACGTCACCGAACGGGTCAGGCTCCAGGCCCAGTTGCAGCACAACGCCGAGCACGACCCGCTCACCGACCTGCCCAACCGGGCCCTGTTCACCGCCCGGGTCCGCCAGGCGCTCGGCGGCCGCCGCTCGGGCGACCCCGGCACCGCCGTCCTCTTCATCGACCTCGACGGCTTCAAGCAGGTCAACGACACCATCGGCCACCAGGCGGGCGACGAACTGCTCATCCAGGCGGGCCGCCGCCTCCAGGACTCCGTCCGGGCCGGCGACACCGCGGCGAGACTCGGCGGCGACGAGTTCGCC
>MUNB01000802.1 GCA_002154345.1 Streptomyces griseus | reverse complement strand
TGGCGGTGGGGCTGGTGACGGGGGCCGGGGTCGAGGTGGTCGTCGTCGGGGCCGCGGGCGTACCGCTGTCGTCGCGGCCCAGCAGGACCGCGCCGGTGACGGCCGCGCCGAGGACCAGCACCCCGGAGAGCGTGATCGCCAGGACCTTCGTACGGCTGCCGCCGGATCCGTCGTGCGGGTCGCGCTGGTGCGGGAGCGGAAGCGACGGCGGGCCGAAGCCCTCCGGGGCGGGGGCGGCGGCGAGCGGGCGGGTGTGCGCGGTCCAGGCCGTGCCGTCCCACCAGCGCTCGGTGCCGGGTGCGCCCGTGTCCGGATACCAGCCGGGCGGCGTCGCGTAGCTCATGCCCACACTCTAGAGTCCGGCTCCGGCCCGGTCGCGGGGGTTCCCGGCCTTCTCCGGGTCAGGCGTCCCGGCCGGTCAGGGACAGCAGATCGCGGGCCGGGCCGGTGGGGCGGTGGCCGCCGGGCCAGACGGCGCGCAACTGGCGGCGCAGCCGTACGCCCGCGACGGGGACCTTGACGAGGCGGCGGGAGGACAGCTCCTCGCCGAGGGCGAGTTCGCTCAGGACGCAGGGGCCCGCGCCGCTCTCCGCCGCGCCCTTGGCCGCCGTGGTGGAGGAGAGCTCCAGCAGGGGCTGGGCCAGTCCGCCGTGCACGGCGAGCGCGGCGTCCAGGACCTGGCGGGTGCCGGAGCCGTGTTCGCGCAGGATCAGCGGGGTGGCGGCGAGTTCGCCGGGCAGCAGCGGGGTGCGGCGGCGGGCCCTGCTGGTGCGCAACACCGGCCCGGTGGTCTCCGAGGCCGATATCGCGGGGTTCTTCGAGCCGTTCCGTCGGGGCGAGGGCCGCGACCGGCTGGGTCCGGGTTCGGGCC
>MUNB01000801.1 GCA_002154345.1 Streptomyces griseus | reverse complement strand
GACAGGGCGTCGTAAGAGGGAACCCGGTGGGAATCCGGGACTGCCCCGCAGCGGTGAGTGGGAACGACCGCCGTCATACGCACTGGGCCCGGCCGGGTCTGGGAAGCGACGGCCATTAGGTGTCTGCCTCCGGCAGACGTGCCCGCGAGTCCGAAGACCTGCCCGCTGCCCGCACGCGACCGTTCGCGTGCGGAGATCCCGGTGACCTCGTGGGCGGGTCGGCGTAACCATCAGGTGGACGGGCACGGCTCCAGGTGTCCGGTGTCCGCCCGATGCGTCATCCCTTCGCGTCCCGTCCCGTCCCGGGATCTGCACAGCAGACGCGCTCGCGAAGGAGAGTCACGTGACAGCGAAGCCCGCAGCCGCGGCAGCACGGGCCACCGTGTACGGCTACCCCCGCCAGGGTCGGAACCGTGAACTGAAGAAGGCCATCGAGGGTTACTGGAAGGGCCGCGTCACCGCGGACACCCTCCGGCAGACCGCCGCCGAACTGCGCCGGGGAACCTGGCAGCAGCTCGCCGAGGCCGGCGTCCACGACGTGCCGACC
>MUNB01000800.1 GCA_002154345.1 Streptomyces griseus | reverse complement strand
TGTTCTGTGCGGGTGCCCGGGTCAGCGGCGGATGCCGGTGGCGAACGGGAGCGTGTTCACGAAGGCCCGGTGGTGCTCGCGGTCGCACCATTCCAGCTTGAGATACGACTTGCCGGCCGAGGCGCGGATCGTGCGCTTGTCGCGGGCGAGGGCTTCGGGTGAACGGGACGACACCGTGATGTACCCCACCAGGTTCACTCCGGCCGCGCCGCTGGCGAGATCTTCACCCCGCTGGTCGAGCCGGCCGTGGGCGGCGATGTCGCGGGGGTCGACGGTGCGGTTCATCTTGGCCTGGCGGCTGGCCTCGGCGTCGTCGTTGGTCTTCTCGGTCAGCATGCGTTCGATGGCGACCTCGGTGGGTTCGAGCTCCATGCAGACGGCGACCGTACGGATGACGTCGGGGGTGTGGACGAGGAGCGGGGCGAGGAAGTTGACGCCGACGGGGGTCATCGGCCACTCCTTCACCCAGGCCGTGGCGTGGCACCAGGGGGCGCGGGTGGTGGACTCGCGGGTCTTGGCCTGGAGGAACGTGGGCTCGACGGCGTCCAGTTCGGCGGGCCAGGCGTTGCGCTTGGTCATGGCCTGGATGTGGTCGATGGGGTGGTCGGGGTCGTACATGGAGTGCACGAGGGAGGCGAGGCGGCTCTGGCCGAGCGGCTGGCGGACGCGGATGTCGGCCTCGGCGAGGCGGGCGCAGATGTCGGTGAGCTCGCGGGCCATGACGACGGCGAGGCCGGCGTCGCGGTCGAGCTTGCGGCCGCCGTGGGGGCGGGCGGCGCGGGCCATGGCGTTGGCCTCGGCGGCCAGTTCGCGGCTGTAGTGCATGCAGGCGACGAGGTAGGCGCGGTGCTGCTCGCTTGATGTGGAGACCATGGACTGGAGCTGGTCGTAGGAGTCCTGGAGCCAGCCGGGGGCCGTCTTGTCGCCGCGCTGGGCGACGTCCTTGGCGTGGGCGTCGGGGTCGGCGGGGAGGGTGCGGGCGAGCATCTGGAGGCGGGTGACGAAGCCGTCGCCGTTGGCCACGTGCTTGAGGAGGGTGCCGAAGCGGTCGACGAGGGCTTCCTGGTCCTCGCTGTCGCGGAGGCCGACGCCGGGGCCCTCGATCTCGATGGCGGCGGTGACGGTGCGCCGGTCGGCGTGGAGGAGTACGGCGATCTCGTCGGGGCCGAAGGGGGCGGCGAGCCAGCTGATCCGGCCGATGCCGGGGGGCGGGCCGATCTCGACCTCACGGCCGTCGGCGCTGACGCCCGCTTCCATGGCGCCGGAGCGGTAGGCGGTGCCGCGGCGCAGGGAACGCTTGAAGCTGCGGTTGATCTCGAACCACTTGTAGAAGGTCCGGCCCTTGTACGGGACGTACACGATGGCGAGGGCCAGCATGGGGAAGCCCACGAGGCAGACGATGCGCAGGGAGAGGACCGGGACGAGGAGCCCGCTCATCATGCCGAGGAACGCGCCGACGATGATCAGGGCGATCTCGCCGGTCTCGCGGTTCTTGCCGACGATCGCGTTCGGCCGGGCGCGGCCGATGAGATACGTGCGGCGGGGCGCCATCGTGTGGGACTGGGTCGTCAACGCCCGCCACCTCCTGTGCTCGAGTTACCTGTGGTGCCGAAGCCGCCTCCGCCTCGGGGGGAGCGGCCGCTGTGGGGGGTCCCGGAGGTGGGTGCGGACC
>MUNB01000799.1 GCA_002154345.1 Streptomyces griseus | reverse complement strand
GGCGGGGCCGGTGACGTGGCCGTGGCCGCCGGGGTGGCGCAGCGGATGGCCGACGGCAGTGTCGTGTTCAGGGGCGCGCCGGCCTCCGGTACCTCGCGGCCGGTCGTCCAGCGGGATGCCGAGATCGCGGAGACCGCCGAGGAGCCGCCGCCGCCCGAACCCGACCCCGTAGACGTACCGGAACCGGAGGGCAGCGCGGAGCCCGGGGCCGTGACGGCAAGGGGGCACCCGCCGTCACGGACGAGCTGGTCCGGGCCCTGTACGCCCCGCTCAGCAGACTCCTCAAGAACGATCTCCGGCTGGAACGTGAACGCGCCGGTCATCTCATCAACACCCGCCACTGAAGGACCGACCGTACGACTGCTCGACCGACCGACCGACCGACCGACCGATCGACCGCACGACCGAACTGAGAGGTACGTGTCATGGCCACCGCCCAGGACAGCGACCCCGCCGTCAGCGTCTGCTTCGTCGTGACCATCGACGACATCGAGCTCGGGTCGTTCAACACGTGCGAGGGCCTCGGCTGCGAAGTGGTCCTCGAAGCACGGGAGGAGGGCGGCAACAACGGGCATGTGTGGCAGCTGCCGACCCGGCTGAAGTACTCCAACGTGAAGCTGTCGCGTCCGCTCACCCGGGAGACGGAAAAGGTGGCGCGCTGGTTCGCCACGATGACCACCGGGTTCAGCAGGAAGACCGCGCACATCGAGGCGCGTACGGGCGACGGCCACAAGGTCGCCCAGTGGGGGCTGCTGGAGGTCGTGCCCGTGCGGTGGACCGGGCCTTCGTTCACGCCCGAGTCGCCGAAGGTCGCGATGGAGACGATCGAGATCGCCCACCACGGTTACGTGATGGAGGGCTGAGCGCGATGAGCGGTGCGGGTCCCATCGCGTTCAGCGCGGCCGGTACGTCGGGGGTGGCCTCGGCGGCGAAGGGCGGTTCGGCGCGGCCCAAGCTGGAGCACGCCTACCTGGAGCTGCGGACCCCGCCGACCGGGGGCGGGCTGACGCCCGGCGGGCCGTGCGGGCGGATCGATTTCCAGTTCAACCCGAAGGAGCTGAGCCTGACCAAGGCGGCTTCCTGGAAACGGAGTCCGGCGAAGGGGGCGAAGAGTTCGGGGCCGCCGGAGTACCAGGGCTCACAGCCCAGCAAGCTGACCGTGGAGATGTTCTTCGACGCCAGCGACACCCAGGACACCCGGGTCGTCACCTCGGTGGAGCAGCTCTTCGCGTGCTGCGTGCCGACGGACGAGACCCGGCAGCAGCAGCGGTCTTCCCCGCCGTGGGTCGTCTTCCACTGGGGCGGGCTGACGGGCTTTCCCGGGTACGTCAGCCAAGTCGCCGCCAAATACACGCTGTTCACGACGTCCGGGGTGCCGATCCGGGCGGTCTGCCAGGTCACCATGGAGGAGATCAGCGGCGAGACGCCCGGCCAGAACCCGACCTCGGGCGCGCTGGCCGCCCGGCGCGTCCACCGCGTCGGCTCGGGCGACTCGCTGCCTTCGCTCGCCCACCGGGAGTACGGGGATCCCGGGGCCTGGCGGGTGATCGCCGAGGCGAACGGGATCGACGACCCGCTCCGGCTCGCCCCCGGCACCCAGCTCCTGCTGCCCGCCCTGGACGAGCTGGCCCGGCTCAGGGACGCCTCGAACAAGGACGCAGCCAAGGCCGGCCGGGGCAGGGGCCGGGGCAGGGTCCTGGAC
>MUNB01000798.1 GCA_002154345.1 Streptomyces griseus | reverse complement strand
CTCCGGCGGTTCGGGGAGATGCGTCGCTTCCACCATGACTGCCTCGGGTGCGTGTCCGGGCGGGCCGGCTGTGGTCTCCGGGTGGTGCAGGGCCCTGTGCTGCGCCGGGATGGCCGCGATGGGCTCGGTCGTGGTCGTCACGGTCCGGGTCTGCACGGGGGCGACCTCCAGGTGATCGCTGCCGGATGACGGGGTGGAGGTCTGCCCGGCCCCGGGTGTCCCCGTGGACCGGCGTGCTCCGATGACTCAGACATTCCCCAGTGTGGGGTACGACACACGACTGTCACGAGGGGCGTGCGAGGACTTTCTGGTTCCGGTCCGTCACCGGGTGGTTACCGGCCCCGCCGGTTCCGCCCGGGCCGGCCCGCCGGGCGGCGGGTGGGCGGCGGGCGGGCTCAGAGTGCGGCGGCGCCGTGGGCGCGCAGGGACTGGGCGTACTGCTGGAGCACCCAGACCTCGTTCTGCGCGGCGGCCAGCTCGTGCGGAGCCACGTTGCTGCCGAGGCGGGTGAGGCTGCCCTGTACGTCGTTGATACGGCGGTCCACGGCGCGCAGCCGGACCTGGACGAGCTGGACACCCGCGTAGGTCTCG
>MUNB01000080.1 GCA_002154345.1 Streptomyces griseus | reverse complement strand
GAACCGTCCCGGCCACCCTCCGTGCCGCGCACGGCCAGGGCGAGCAGACCGGCCACCAGAGCCGTCTCCCCGGCCACCGCGACCGCGTACGGCACATCCAGCACGGCCCCGCCCAGCAGCAGGGCTGCCCAGCCGAGAGCCACCGCCCCCGCACCGGCGGCCCCACGCAGCGCCGCCCCGGACGGCCGCCTGCGAGCGGCGGACGCCCCACCGCCGTACCAGGGCGCTCCGGCCGGGCCGCCGGTGCGGGGGCGGTGGCTCTCGGCTGGGCAGCCCTGCTGCTGGGCGGGGCCGTGCTGGATGTGCCGTACGCGGTCGCGGTGGCCGGGGAGACGGCTCTGGTGGCCGGTCTGCTCGCCCTGGCCGTGCGCGGCACGGAGGGTGGCCGGGACGGTTCGGCGGCGGTGCCGGTGACCGCGCTGGTGGGGGCGGTGGCCGGGGCGGTGAGCGCCGGGCTGCTGTCGCTCGCGTCCGAGGGGGCGTCCTACGCGGTGTTCGGCGCGCTGGCGGCGCTGTTCGCCGGGGCGGCGGTCCGCGCGAAGGCAGCGGTGCCGCGTGCGGCGTTCGCGGTGGCTTCGACGGTCTGGGCGACCGTGCTGACGGGGTTCGCGGGCCGGTCCCTGGGCCTCGCCCCGCACGAGACCGCGCCGCTGCTGCTCCTGGTGCCCGCGCTGACCGTGCTGCTCGGGGCACGGCTGCGGCGGAACCCGGTGGCGTTGCCGGTGGAGCTGACGGGCGCGCTCGGTGCGCTGGTCGCCGTGGGGCTCGCGGTGCCCGACGCGCCGTTCCTGGCCCTGGTGCTGGCGCTGTGCGGGGTGCTGGCGGCGGGCGCGGCGGTACGGCCCGAGCGGCGGCCGGTGGCGGGCTGCCTGGCGGCGGCGCTGTTCGTGCTGGCCACCTGGGTGCGGCTGGCAGCGTCGGAGGTGTCGTTCCCGGAGGCGTACACGCTGCCGGTGACCGTGCCCGCGCTGGTGGTCGGGTTCCTGCGGCGGCGGAAGGACCCGGAGGCGTCCTCGTGGACGGCGTACGGGCCGGGGCTCGCGGCGACGCTGCTGCCGAGCCTGGCGGTCGCCTGGACCGACACGGACTGGCTCCGGCCGCTGCTGCTCGGCGGGGCGGTGCTGGTGGTCACGCTGCTGGGCGCGCGCCACCGCCTCCAGGCGCTGCTGGTGCTCGGCGGGGCGGTGCTGGCGCTGGACGGGCTGCACGAGCTGGCGCCGTACGTGGTGCAGGTGGCCGGGGCGCTCCCCCGCTGGCTGCCGCCGGCCCTGGCCGGGCTGTTGTTGCTGGTGGTGGGCGCGACGTACGAGCAGCGGCTGCGCGACGCCCGCCGACTGAAGGACGCGCTGGGGCGGATGCGCTGAGCCGTGCCGGTCCGGGGGCGCCGTTCGCGGCGACTCCCGGACCGGCGGGAGCGGGCAACGCAGAGGGCCCGGGAGACGGATTCCGTCTCCCGGGCCCTCTGTCCGGGTGGGCGATACTGGGTTCGAACCAGTGACCTCTTCGGTGTGAACGAAGCGCTCTCCCACTGAGCTAATCGCCCGGGCGCACCGCAAACATTACCCCATGTCAGCGGTGCTCCTGGACCGTCCCCGGGCTACTCGCCGATCTTCCACGGCATGGTGAGCCCGAACTTCCAGACGTAGATGCCGACCAGCACCGCCATGATCACGAGCCCCACCGTGGTGAGGATGATGTTGCGTCGCCGGACCTTGGGATCGAGGGCCCGCTGCGCGGCCTCGGTGACCTTGCGCTTGGTCCAGCGCAGCACCAGCTGGGCCCAGACGAACTCGGTCGCCCAGATCGCCATGCCGCCGAAGATCACCAGCCAGCCGGGACCGGGCAGCACCAGCATGAGCACGCCCGCGATCACGACGCCGAGGCCGACGACGAAGACGCCGACCTGCCAGCTCAGGTGGAGCGCTTTGGATGCCTTGATGAAACCCGGCGCACGCGAGCCCAGCTCACGCTCCGCCCGGTCCGATTCCCCCGTGGCGGATGCCGGGTCCGCCTGCTCGGCGGCCTTGCTCCGCTCGTCACTCTCCGCGTTCATGAAGCTCAACTTACCCGACCCGTCCTCGTCACTGGAATGGACGCATAACTCAAAGTTACACGCCGCTGAGCGAGGGACCCGAAGCATCACAAATGGGTCAGAGGGGTTTACAACGCCACCGTAGGTGGCATGTCGATTTCGCCGACGTGCGAATCCCCGAGCGCACACTGAGCGAAAGGCCCTGGCGCTTATGAACACCACGGTCAGCTGCGAGCTGCACCTGCGCCTCGTTGTGTCGAGCGAGTCCTCACTGCCTGTACCCGCGGGCCTGCGGTATGACACGGCCGATCCCTATGCCGTGCACGCCACCTTCCACACCGGAGCGGAGGAGACGGTCGAATGGGTATTCGCCCGCGACCTCCTTGCCGAGGGGCTGCATCGGCCCACCGGCACCGGAGACGTCCGCGTCTGGCCATCTCGTAGTCACGGTCAAGGCGTCGTATGCATCGCCCTGAGCTCCCCAGAGGGGGAAGCCCTGCTCGAAGCTCCGGCGCGGGCCCTGGAGTCGTTCCTGAAGAGGACCGACGCCGCGGTTCCGCCCGGCACCGAGCATCGTCACTTCGATCTCGACACGGAGCTCTCCCACATCCTGGCCGAGAGCTGAGCCAGGCAGAGAGCCGCTCGACGCCGTCGACTCGGGGAGACGACGTCGTGCCGACAACCGCATAGGGCAGACACCGGCGCCGTCGTCGCGGAATCCACCGCGACGACGGCGCCGCTGCGCGCCCGGAGAACCCCACCCCGGCCGGAAGGGCTGATTCCGCCCTCCTGCGGGCCGACGCGGGCCTCACACCGGGCCCGGCACCGGCCGGTCGAGCCAGTAGAGTCAGCCGCCATCGGCAGGCGCCCGCCCGCCGGAGGCCAGGGAGCGAAGCGTGCTGATCCCTCACGACACCCGGATCGCCCTCGACACGGTGGTCGATCTGGTGAACACCGCGCCGGAGAGCGAGCCGCCGCCGGACGACCCCGCGGACGGACCCGTGGACGGTCTCGCCGACGTCGCCGCGCTGTACGCCTTCGCGGAGCGGCATCTCATCAGCGGGGTCGGCACGCTCGGCGAGAAGGACCTGGCCGCCGTGCGCGACGTACGGGCCCGTTTCGCCGAGGTCTTCGCGGCGCCCGACCCCCGCACCGCCGCCGACCTGGTCAACCGGCTCGTCGCGGCGGCCGGGACCACCCCGCAGCTCACCGACCACGACGGCTACGACTGGCATGTGCACTACTTCGCCCCGGACGCCTCGATCGCCGACCACCTCGCGGCCGACTGCGGCATGGCGCTGGCCTTCATCATCGTGGCGGGCGAGCAGGAACGGCTGCGGCGCTGCGAGGCGCCGGACTGCGGGCACGCGTTCGTCGACCTGTCGCGCAACCGCTCCCGCCGCTACTGCTCCAGCCGTACGTGCGGAAACCGGCTCCATGTCGCGGCGTACCGGGCCCGGCGCAAGGAAGCCGCGGGCTGACGCCCGGGCCGCCCCGCGCGGTGGCGCGGGCCGTCACAGCACGAAGAGATCGTGCACGGCGGCCATCAACAGCAGCACCCCGATCACCGTCAGGAAGATCATCAGGGGCGGCTGGGAGAGCGCGAAGAGACAGCCGCGGGGCTCTTCGGCGGGGGGTGCGGGGGCTTCGCCCCGGGAAGTGTCCACCATCTCGGAGTGATCATGACGCACCCGCGGCCGGGTTGGCGATCAACCAGGGTCATTCCCCCGGGAGTTCACCGTCCCGTGGCCATCGAAAATCGCTCCGGCGTACGGGTCGCCGTCAGACATTCGGACCGGCGGCCCGGGCGGGACCCCGGAGCCGGACGCCGCGCTTCTCCCCGATGCCGTGCTTCTCTCAGATGCCGTGCTTCTTGAGGATCGCCTCGATGTCGCTGAAGTCGTCGCCGGGCGCGGCGGCCTCCTGCTTCTTCTTCGCCCTGGGCTGCGGCTGCGGCTTCGCGGCGGCCGCGGCGGCCGGTCCGGCGGTGGCGCCGGCGCCGAGCGAGGGGGCGGAGGCGGCCGGGGCGACCGCCTCGTTGCGCTCGGCGGCCCGCGCCGCCTTGCGTTCCGCGCGGGTGGTGCCGCTGCGGCGCTCGATGGCGCGGGTGGTCATGAACAGCAGCCAGGAGAGGCCCAGCACCCCGAAGCCGAGCCAGACGCTCGGCTTGAAGGCGATCCCGGCGACCCACTCGACGACCCCGGTCAGCACGAGCCCGATCGGGACGAGGGAGTAGGCGGCGATCCGCGTCGCCGTGAGGAACCGCTTGCGGTAGGCGGTCACCGCGGCGATGCCCAGGCCGGCCGCCGACACCGCGGAACAGATGGTCTCGGCAAGCATCAGGGCCTCCAGGCGCAGGGGATACGTCCCTTCCATCCTGCACCGACGACCGCCGCCGGGGCCACGGCGGCGGCTCACTTCAGGGACATTTCAGGGCCGGGCTCCTCCCCAGGGGGTGTGCCGGTCCCGGTTGGGACGCGCCCGCCCGGCCTGGAAGACTGGGCACATGAGCGATTCCACCCCTGCGGCACCGGTCGTCCTCGACCTCTGGTGCGATCTCGAATGCCCCGACTGCCACCGCGCCCTCGACGATGTGCGCGCCCTGCGCGCCCGGTACGGGGACCGTGTCGAGATCCGGCTGCGGCACTTCCCGCTGGAGAAGCACAAGCACGCCTACGCCGCCGCCCAGGCCGCCGAGGAGGCCACGGACCAGGGCAAGGGCTGGCCGTACGTCGAGGCCCTCCTCGCCCGCACCGACGACCTCGGCCGCGCGGGCGAGCCGCTGCTCCTGGATGTGGCGCGCGAACTGGGCCTGGACGCCGAGGAGTTCGACACCGCGCTGATCGACGGCCGGCATCTGCTGATCGTCGACGCCGACCACGCGGAGGCCAAGGCGATCGGCGTCACCGGCACCCCCACCTATGTGATCGGCGACCAGCGGCTGGACGGCGGCAAGAGCCAGGACGGGCTGCGTGAGCGGATCGAGGAGATCGTCGACCGGACCCTGGCCGCGCAGGGCTGACCGGGTACCGCCGGGCGCCGACGTGCGCGGCCGGGCACCGGCGGGACGGTCGAGCCGCTACAGCGCCTTGGCCAGGTTGTACCGCGTCGTCGTATAGCCCAGCGACTCGTACAGCCGCAGGGCCGGGGTGTTGGAGGCGAAGACGTGCAGACCGAGCCGGTCCGCGCCGCAGGCGCGGGTGGTGTCCTCGGCGAGCAGCATCAGGGCCCGGCCGTACCCCCGGCCCCGGTGTTCCTCGCGGACCTCGACGTCGAAGACGAATCCGGCCGGGCCGCCCGGCGGCAGCTCCCGCAGCGCGACCCACACATGGCCGACGACCTCCCCCGCGTGCACCAGCACGTCGAAGCGCACGCCCTCGGTGGCCAGCCCGTCCGGCAGATGGGCGGCGTGGTCGGCCTCGGACTTGCGCCGGGCCTGCTCGGGCTCCACTCCGCGGTCGATCCAGTCCTGCGCGTACGCCAGGAGCGCCTCCTGCCGCCAGGCGGCGAACTCCTCCTCGCTCATCGCGCGTGAGGTGAGGCCGGCGGGGAGCGGGGCGGTCTCCGGGCCGAGGTCCTTGACCATGTTGCGGCTGCGTTCGATGTAGCCGAGGGCGGCCGCGAGGCGGCGGGCGGGGGCGTTGTCGGCGGGGACCTCCACCCGTACCCGGGTGCAGCCCCACCCGCGCAGCACCTCTTCGGCGGCGAGCGCGGCGATGGTGCCCCTGCCTCGTCTGCGCCGGGGCTCCTCCACGCTGAGCGGGCCCAGCACCCCGGCGGTCGCGCCGAACGCGTCGTCGGTGCTGATGGCGACGGCGCCGACCGGCCGCCCGTTGTCGCACACGTCGTACTGGCGGGCCCGCGCCCCGTCGGCGCCTTGCTGAAGCGGCCCGGACGGCCGGAGTGTCGTGGTCATCAAAGGTTTGTATCCCCTGCGCGCCACCCCGTCACGCGCTTTTCGGGGTCTCCGAGGGGCCCGGCAGCGGGCCTGTTACGGGTCGAGGTCGTCGCCGGCCCGCTCGGCGAAGATCCGCATGGCCTTCGCCGTCACGGGTCCGGTCTCCGGAGCGAGCTCACGGTCGTCGACCCGGTGCACCGCCTGGATGTCACGGAGCGTCGAGGTCAGGAACACCTCGTCGGCCTCGGCGAGGACGTCCATCGGCAGGTCGGTCTCCTCGGCCCCGGTCCACTCCACGGCCAGCGCGCGGGTGATCCCGGCGAGACAGCCGGAGGCCACCGGCGGGGTGTGGATACGGCCGTCCAGGACGACGAACACATTGGAGCCGGTGCCTTCGCAGAGGCGGCCGACGGTGTTGGGGAACAGCGCCTCGGACGCACCCCGCTCCCGCGCCCGGGCGAGGGCGACGACGTTCTCGGCGTACGAGGTGGTCTTCAGGCCCGCGAGCGCGCCGCGTTCGTTGCGCGTCCAGGGGACGGTGATCACCGCGGTGCTGTCCGGGCGCCGGCTGACCCCGTCGAGGGCGACGACGAGGCTCGTCCCGTGGTCGCCCCGGTCCGAGCCGAGCGGGGAGAGCCCGCCGGTGTAGGTGATCCGCAGGCGTCCCAGGGCGACGGGGTTGGCGTCGACGACCGCGGCGACGGCGTGCCGGACCTCGTCGTGGTCCGGTTCGGGCAGGCCGAGGCCCCGGGCGGACCGGGTGAGGCGGTCGAGGTGCCGGGTCAGGGCGAAGGGGCGTCCCTCGCTCGTACGCACCGTCTCGAAGATGCCGTCGCCCACGGTCAGCCCGTGGTCGAGCACCGAAAGCCGGGCGTCGTCGGCGTCCCGCAGTCCGCCGTTGACCCAGATCCTCATCATGCGGTCCTTCCTGTCTCCGAATACGCGCCCGACGCTACAGCGAGCAGCCGGGAGGCCTTGAGTTCGGTCTCGTCCCACTCGCGCTCGGGATCGGATCCCCAGGTGATCCCGGCGCCGGTGCCGAACCGCAGCAGCGGGGCGGGCCCGGTCCGGTCGATCCAGAACGTCCGTATGCCCACCGCGAGCGAGGCCGTGCCCCGGTCGGCGTCGACCCAGCCGACCGCACCGCAGTACGGCCCGCGCGGGGCCGTCTCCAGCTCGGCGATGATCCGCAGCGCGCTGGACTTCGGCGCGCCGGTGACCGAACCGGGCGGGAAGGCCGCCGCGAACAGTTCGGGCCAGCCCGCGCCGTCGGCCAGCCGGCCCCGGACGGTGGAGACGAGGTGGACGAGACCGGGGTGCTTCTCCACCACACAGAGATCGGGCACGCCGACGCTTCCGGTGGCACAGACCCGGCCCAGGTCGTTGCGGACCAGGTCCACGATCATCACGTTCTCGGCGTGGTCCTTCTCCAGCAGATCGTCCTCGGTCCGGCCGGTGCCCTTGATCGGCCCGGACTCCACGATCCGCCCGTCGCGCCGGAGGAAGAGCTCCGGGGAGGCGGTGGCGATCTCCACGCCGTGGCCGGGCAGCCGGATCGTTCCCGCGTACGGGGCGGGGTTGCCGCGGGCGAGCAGGGAGGTCAGGGCGTCGACGTCGGCCCCGGACCCGTCGCCGGGGAACGGTGCGGACAGCACCCGGCAGAGGTTGGCCTGGTAGACGTCGCCCGCCGCGATGTGTTCACGGATCCGCCGTACGCCCGCCGTATAGGCGTCACGGTCCAGTGAGGAGCTCCAGTCCCCGGCGGCGGGCCCGCGCCAGGCTCCGGGCACGGGAGGGGGCACGGCCTCCCTGCGTACGTCGGAGAAGCGGGCGCAGACGATGCGGCCCTCGAAGTCGGCGGACACCGCCCAGAAGCCGGACGAGTCGAGCGCCGCGGGATCGTGGGTCACATCCTGCAGACCGGAGGCTATGAGGCCGTCGAAGCGGGCCATGGGGGCGAGGTCGGACACGCGAATGAGTCTAGGACCGTGCGCGGTGACCTGCGTCGGGGCGAGGAGCGGGCCGGGGTCGCCGCAGCACGCTGCACAAACGCGTTTTTGTACTGGCCCAGGAATCCGCTAGAGTTCAACACGTCGCCGGGACGCGCAAGCGGAACGGGAAAGACAAGCGGACGTAGCTCAGTTGGTAGAGCGCAACCTTGCCAAGGTTGAGGTCGCCAGTTCGAACCTGGTCGTCCGCTCGCAGAAGGTGGGGGATTCTTCCCGAGCTCCCATCCCTGGTGGAGTGGCCGAGAGGCGAGGCAACGGCCTGCAAAGCCGTCTACACGGGTTCAAATCCCGTCTCCACCTCCAAGGACGATTAGCTCAGCGGGAGAGCGCTTCCCTGACACGGAAGAGGTCACTGGTTCAATCCCAGTATCGTCCACTGATCCGCAAGGATCATCGGTCCGCAAGGATCCCCGCGCGATTAGCTCAGCGGGAGAGCGCTTCCCTGACACGGAAGAGGTCACTGGTTCAATCCCAGTATCGCGCACGCAGTACACGCAGGTTCGTCCTGCGCGATTAGCTCAGCGGGAGAGCGCTTCCCTGACACGGAAGAGGTCACTGGTTCAATCCCAGTATCGCGCACCACCGAGAACCCCCGGTCGTCTCCACGACCGGGGGTTCTCGGTGG
>MUNB01000008.1 GCA_002154345.1 Streptomyces griseus | reverse complement strand
CCCGGGCCGGTGTCCGGCCCGGGCATCCGGCCACCCGGCGCGGACGTGTCCCGGATGAGGAAACACCCCACCCCGCCTAAGGTGCCAACCATGGCACGGAGCGCGGCGACCCACGGGCCGGCCGGGGGCGACGCCGCCCCGGACGGCCCCGACCCCCGGCGTTGGCGGGCACTCGGCGTCTGCCTGGTGGCGGGCTTCATGACCCTGCTGGACGTCTCCATCGTCAATGTGGCCCTCCCCTCCATCCGGGAGGGCCTGAACACCCCGGAGTCCGACCTCCAGTGGGTGCTCTCCGGCTACGCCCTCGCCTTCGGCCTCTTCCTCATCCCCGCCGGACGCCTCGGCGACGCGCGGGGCCGCCGGGCGGTCTTCATGGTGGGCCTCGCCCTGTTCACCCTGTCCTCCGCCGCCTGCGGGGCCGCCCAGTCCAGCATGTGGCTGGTGATCGCCCGGCTGGTGCAGGGCATCGCGGGCGGTCTGATCTCCCCGCAGATCTCCGCGCTGATCCAGCAGATGTTCTCCGGGCGGGAACGCGGCCGGGCCTTCGGCATGTTCGGCACCGTCGTCGGCATCTCCACGGCCGTGGGCCCGCTGCTCGGCGGACTGCTCATCCAGGCCGCCGGACCGGAGCACGGCTGGCGCTGGGTCTTCTACGTCAACCTCCCGCTCGGCGCCGTCTGCCTGCTGCTCGCCCACCGCCTGCTGCCCGACACCCCCTCCGCCGGCCGGGTCCGGCCGCGCGACCTCGACCCGGTGGGCGTTGCCCTCCTCGGGGCCGGGGTGCTGGCCCTGCTGCTGCCGTTCGTCCAGGCCCAGCAGTGGCCCGGCAACGCCAAGTGGCTGCTGCTCGTCCTGGCCGCGGCGCTCCTCACCGCGTTCGTCGCCTGGGAGGCGCGGTGCACGGGCGGCCGCACCCACCCCGTCCTGGACCTGTCGCTGTTCCGGCTGCGCTCCTACTGGCTGGGCTGTCTGCTGATCCTGCTCTACTTCGCCGGGTTCACCTCGATCTTCTTCGTCACGACCCTCTACCTCCAGTCCGGCCTGGGCTACTCCGCCCTCCAGGCCGGACTCGCCATCACCCCCTTCGCCCTCGGCTCCGGCGTCGCCGCCTCCATCGGCGGCCGGCTCGTCGGACGCTTCGGCCGCCCGCTGGTGGTGGCGGGCCTGGCCATGGTCGCCCTCGGCCTCGCGGGCACCGCGCTCGCCGTCCACCTGGTCCCCGGCGACGGAGCGGGCTGGGCCATGGTCGCCCCGCTGCTCCTCGCCGGCCTCGGCAGCGGTCTGGTCATCGCCCCGAACCAGACCCTGACCCTCGCGGAGGTCCCGGTCCACCGGGCAGGCAGCGCCGGCGGCACCCTGCAGACCGGGCAGCGGGTGGGCTCCGCGATCGGGATCGCCGCCGTGGGCGCGGTGTTCTTCGCCCAGGTCGGCCCGGACGGCTGGGCCGACGCCTACGACCACGGGCTCATCGTGTCCGTCGCCTTCGTACTGGCCGGACTGATCGTGGCGCTGGCCGACGTCGCGGCCGACCGACGGGGCAGACGACGTACAGCGGACCGATCCACCGACGACGCATCGAGGAGCGCGGCATGAACGACACGACAGCGGACGCGACAGGAGCGGGCGGCGCCGGGAGCGAAGGCAACGACTCCTACGGCCACAAGCCGTTCAAGCGGTCCAGGAGCCACTTCCCCGACCGGATCACCGCGGACGGCCGCGACGGTTGGCCCGTCGAACCGGGCCGCTACCGCCTCGTCGTCAGCCGCGCCTGCCCCTGGGCGAGCCGCGCGCTCGTCTCCCGGCGGCTGCTCGGCCTGGAGGACGCGCTCTCCCTCGCCGTCGCCGACCCGATCCAGGACGACCGCAGCTGGCGCTTCACGCTGGACCCCGGTGGCAAGGACCCGGTCCTCGGCATCCGCTACCTGAGCGAGGCCTACGACGCCCGGGAGCGCGACTACCCCGGCGGCGTCAGCGTGCCCGCGATCGTGGACGTACCGAGCGGGAAGCTGGTCACCAACGACTACCAGCGGATCACCCTCGACCTGGCCACCGAGTGGACCGCCCTGCACCGCCCCGGCGCCCCCGACCTCTACCCCGAGCCGCTGCGCGCGGAGATCGACGAGGTCATGGAGGGCATCTACCGGGACGTCAACAACGGCGTCTACCGGTGCGGTTTCGCCAGCACCCAGCAGGAGTACGAGGAGGCGTACGAGGCCCTCTTCGCCCGCCTGGACCAGGTCTCCGCGCGCCTCGCCGACCGCCGCTACCTGGTCGGCGACACCATCACCGAGGCCGATATCCGCCTCTTCACCACCCTGGTCCGCTTCGACCCCGTCTACCACGGCCACTTCAAGTGCAACCGGAACAAGCTGACCGAGGACCCCGTCCTGTGGGCGTACGCCCGCGACCTCTACCAGACGCCCGGATTCGGCGACACGGTCGACTTCGACCACATCAAGCGGCACTACTACCGGGTGCACACCGGCATCAACCCGACCGGCATCGTCCCCGTCGGCCCCGACCTCTCCGGCTGGACCACCGCGCACCACCGCGAGCAGCTCGGCGGCCGTCCCTTCGGGGACGGCACCCCTCCGGGCCCCGTGCCGTCGGGCGAACGGGTCACCCCGCCGGACGCCGGCTGAGCCGGCCGGACTACCGCACGCGCGGCGGAGGAGGTGGTGGTGCGAGCGTGCCTCTGGCCAGCGGCGTACGGGCCAGACGCACGCACCCCGTGGCGATCAGGGCCAGCGCCGCCAGCTCCGGCAGCAGCCACCAGCCGGTCCGCAGCTGCTCGTCGAAGAGCGTCACCCCGTACAGGATGCTGATCAGCGCGTCCCCCAGCGTCAGCATCGGCTGAACGGCCACCAGACTGCCCGCCTGCAGCGCGTTCTGGAGCAGGAACAGCGCGCCCACCCCGGCCGCCGCCGTGGCGTACAGCTGCCAGGACGCCAGCAGCGCGACCACCCCGCCGTCGTCCAGGTTCGCCATCGCGTCCTTCATCAGCGCCGCCGTCAGCGCGTAGCCGCAGGCGGCGGCCAGACCCAGCAGGGCCGCCCGGAGGTTGCCCCGGGTGCGGAGCGCGGCGACGATCAGCCCCGCCTCGAACACCCCGGTCACCAGCAGCGCCGGAATCCAGGCGACGCCCTCCACCGTGTCGCTGCCCTCGACCGGGGCGGCCGCCGCCATACCGAGCGCCAGGCCCGCCGTGACCGCCGAGACCCCGGACCAGACGGCCGCGTCCGCCCGCACCCGCATCACCAGACCGGCGACCAGCAGGGTCAGCGGCAGCTCGATCACGAAGATCGGCTGGACCACCGCGATCGGACCGGTGGCCAGCGCGATCGCCTGGCAGACGGCCGCCACGATCACCAGCCCGATCCCCGCCAGCCACACCTTCTGCCGCACCAGACGGGTCATCAGCGACAGCCGCATCGCCTCGCTGTCGGGCACCTCCATCGCCGCCCGGCGCTGGAGCACCGAGGCGCAACCGTTGCTGAGGGCGGTCAGCACGGCGAACAGGACACTGATCACCGGCCCATCATGGCGGCGGGCCGCCCGGGGCGCGCGCCGCACGGGCCCGGTGGGCGTAACGTACGTACGCCGCGACTTGCGGACCGTATCCGACCGCAACTGCCGGTAGCGTTCGGACCATGGCCGCGAAGACGCACCGCACCGCCGCACACCCCGCCGTCCTGTCCGCCCGGGCACTGAACCGGGCGACCCTGGACCGTCAGCTTCTGCTGCGCAGGTCGCCGATGTCCGCGAAGGACGCCGTCGCCCACCTCGTCGGGCTCCAGGCGCAGAACACCAAGCCGCCGTACTTCCAGCTGTACGCCCGGCTCACGGAGTTCGACCCCGCGGAGCTGTCCACCCTGATGGAGTCCCGCGAGGTGGTCCGGATCGTCACCCTGCGCTCCACCCTCCACACCCATACGGCGGACGACGCGCTCACCCTGCGCCCGCTGGTGCAGGCGGCACGCGAGCGGGAGCTGAAGGGCTTCCGGCGCGGGCTGGAGGGGGTGGACCTCGACCGGCTGGCGACGGTGGCCGAGGAGCTGGTCCGGGAGCGCCCACGCCCGGTCGGGGAACTGCGGAAGGAACTCCTCGCGCACTGGCCGGAGGCCGACCCGCTCGCGCTCACCGCCGCTGCCCGCTGTCTGCTGCCGCTGGTCCAGGTCACCCCGCGCGGACTGTGGGGCCGCAGCGGGCAGGTCGCCCTGACCACCGTGGAGCACTGGCTCGGCCGGCCCGCCGAGCCCGTGCGGGAGCTCGACGCCACGGTGCTGCGCTACCTCGGCGCGTTCGGCCCCGCCTCGGTGATGGACTTCCAGTCCTGGGCGGGCCTCACCCGTACGAAGGAGGTCTTCGAACGGCTCAGGCCCGGGCTGCTCACCTTCCGCGACGAGCGGGGCGTCGAGCTCTTCGACCTGCCCGAGGCTCCGCGCCCCGACCCTGGCACCCCGGCCCCGCCGCGCTTCCTGCCCGAGTTCGACAACGTCCTCCTCGGCCACGCCGACCGCACCCGCGTCATCCCCGCGGTGAACAAGGGGCGCAACGGGGTGGGCAACCAGGCGTACGGCACCGTGCTGATCGACGGGTTCTTCGACGCGGTCTGGCGCATCGAACGCGACGGCGGCGCGGCGCTCCTGACCGTCCAGCCGCTCCGGAGCCTGGCCCGCGCCGAGCGCGCGGAGATCACCGACGAGGCGGCGCGGATGCTGGCCGTGATGACGGACGCGACGGACCACGACGTCCGGTTCGGCACGTTCCTGGACTTCGGCGACTGAGACTCTCTTGCGGGGTGCGGGGTGCGGGGT
>MUNB01000797.1 GCA_002154345.1 Streptomyces griseus | reverse complement strand
CCCCCGCCCCCGCCGAGTCACCGGCCGCCGAAGCCCGCCGCCGGGAGCTCGCCACGCTCGCCTGGCCCGAGGCCGCGGGCACCACCCCGGAGCAGCGCGAAGCGCTCGAACTGGCCGTACGTCACCGGCTCACCCCGCGCGCCGTCGCCGCCGTCCTCGGCCTTGAGCCCGCCACCGCCCGCGAGCTGCTGGCCGCCGCGGCCTGCGAGGTGGAACGCACCCGCGCCGCCCTCGCCGTCGTCGAGGCGGGCAACTGCCCCACCGTCGCCCGGCTCACCGGCGACCACCAGGTGCTGCTCTCCGCCGCCCTGCGCCGCGAGCTCGTCCGGCACGTCGACGACTGCCCCCGCTGCCGCCGCGCCGCCGAGCGGGCGGACGCGGAGGGCCCCTGGCCCGGAGCGGCCCTGGCCCCGGTCGCCGCCCTGCCCCTCGTGGAGGCCCCCCGCCCCTCCGTGTACGTCGCGACGGCCCAGGCCCAGCGCTCCCGCGCCGCGGGCCCGCGCTTCGACCGGTCCGGATTCCCGCTCGACCCCAAGGACCAGGCCGCCCGCCGCGACCGGCTGCGCGCCCGGGTCGTGACCACCACGGTCGTCGCGACGGTGGTCGCCGCCCCCGTCATCGCCCTGTGGGCCGCGTACCGGGGCGCGCCGCAGACCGGCGAGGGCCACGACGGCACCTCGGTCACCGCCACGGAGGTGGACGGCGCCGGCGGAATGAGCGGCGACCCGTACTCCCCGTACGAGAACACCGGCCACGGCAGTCCCGGCGACCGCTTCGGCGCCCGCGTCCCGGACGTCACCGCCGAGGTCGTCAGCACCGGCGGCGCGCAGCAGGGCGACGCCCGGCTGGCGGTGACGGCCCGGACCTCCGGGGCCGTCACCACGATCACGCTGACCAACCCCGGCCGGGAACCGGTCAGCTGGTCGGCGGCGACCGACGCCCGGTGGCTGCGGCTCAGCCGTACGTCCGGCACGCTCGCGCCCGGGCGGTCCACCACGATCGCGGTCTCGGTGATCCGGGACGCACAGCCGGGCGGGCCGTGGCGGGCCCGGATCGCGCTGACCCCCTCGGGCTCCGCCGTGCTCATCGAGGGCAACGGGGTCACCTCCCCGACGACCGGCGGCCCGCGCCCCACCCGGCCCGGCACGGACTCGCCCCGCCCGACGGACCCGGGC
>MUNB01000796.1:465-625 GCA_002154345.1 Streptomyces griseus | reverse complement strand
CGGCGCGGGCGGCGGTGGCGGGGCGCTCGACGCGTTCCAGCGCGGCGTCGACGAGTTCGCCGATCCGGGCGCCCGCGCGGCGGCCTTCCAGATGGAGCCGGCCGACGTTGATGCGGTCCTCGGCCAGCAGGGTCAGCACGGCGGAGGAGCCCGCGGCGTA
>MUNB01000796.1:0-452 GCA_002154345.1 Streptomyces griseus | reverse complement strand
CCTCCGCCTCGACGCCCGGGGTGTCGTGGGCCAGGACCAGACCGTCGGTGGAGGCGGCCAGCGCCCCGGAGAGCAGCGGGACCCGGGCCCGTAACCGCTGGAGCTCGTCGAGGACTTCACGCACTTCGGCCTCGGGCACCATCAGCTGTCTCCTCCCGGCACGCTGTCTGAGCGCGCGTATCACAGGGCCTCCAATGCGTCTCGGAGCCGGCGCAGCAGGGCGATATCGGGGTCGGCCGTCACCTCGGGAAGCGTGATCCGGCCGGAAGGGGCAGTGGCCGGCAGGGGCTGGGAGCGGACCGCCTCCACCAGGCCGGCCGCCGCCAGTCGTCGTAGGTCGACCAGGATGTGGAACGCGGAGCGGCCCAGCGCCAGCGCGATGTCCGAGGCCGTACGGGCCCCGTCGGCCAGCTCCAGGATCCGGCGCTGCCGGGCCGGGACCGGGGCGTCGG
>MUNB01000795.1 GCA_002154345.1 Streptomyces griseus | reverse complement strand
AAACCGTCCGCGCCCACCAGCGGAAAACACGACGAAGGCCCCCGACCGATCATGGTCGGGGGCCTTCGTCATCCTGGCCGAGGGCCGGAACCACGCCTACGACACCGGGCCCGGAAACGGTCCGCTGCGGGGTACGCCGCTGGCCCACGCCGAGTTGAACGCGCTGGGCTCCGCCCGTACGGAATGGGACCTGGGCGCCACCACGCTCTGGAGCACCCAGGAACCCTGCTCGATGTGCTCGGCCGCCGCGGCGTTCACGAGGGTCGGCGCGGTGCGCTACCTGGCGCCCGACCCCTGGGCCCTGGCCGCCGGGAACGAGGGTTCCTCCTCGGGGACGTGCGTGACCGGGGGCGGGTGGCTGGTCGCGGCCAACGTGATGTTCCTGAAGAGCGTCTCGGAGGCGGCGGAGGGCGGGGAGGAGCCGGCCACACTCGCGCGCAACCGCCTGCTGGAGCCGGAGACGGCTCACCTGCACGACGGTCTGCCTCCCGGGCTTCCGGCGTTCCCGTCGGTGCGGGCGTGGCTCTCGGAGGCGTGGCCGGGGATCATCGAGGCAACGGCCGCGCGCCGACTGCGTACAGGCGGATGAAGCGTCTCTGCTTCCATCGTGCCGCGTGGCGACCCGGCGGCACACGGCGGTCGGGCCGAACGGCCAAGGACGAGGGGGCACTTCATGGGGCAGGCGCTGGCGGAGATCCTGGATGCCGCGGCGTGCGGGCGGTTTCCGGAGGCTGATGGGGGCACGACCGTGGTCGCCGCGCCGAGCGGCCGTGACACGGGGGTGATCGCCTTCACCGCGCACTCGGTCGTGTTCACCGACGAGGATCCCGAGTGGGTCCATGCGACGCTCGCCGCTCTGGACTGCGATGCGCTGGCCGCGACCATGCATCCCCGCTTTCTGCTGGCCCTCCTGGAACGCACCGGGCGGGTCACCGACACCATCGACCTGCTGACCGTGGCGTCCCCGCTGCCCGGTGCGCCCGGGCTGGAGCTGCGGGAGGTCACCGATCCCGTGCACCCGCGCGTGGTCAGCGCCCGTCGGCGGCGGGACGGGGTGCGGATGTGGGAGGTCGACGGGGGTGTGCTGGTGCTCGGGCGTGGGGTTGCCGGCCGGTGGGAGGTCGCCGTCGAGCTGGAGGAGAACGCTCGGCACCGGGGCCTCGGCCGGGCTCTC
>MUNB01000794.1 GCA_002154345.1 Streptomyces griseus | reverse complement strand
GCGTAGCGGTCCAGGCCCAGCAGGACCTGGGCCGGCTCCCGGTCCGCTTCGTCCGCGAGGCCCGACCCGTCCGCCGCGCCTTCTTCGTCCCCTTCGCCGTCCGCCGCTTCGGCGTCGTCCGGCTCCAGATCGTCGCCTTCCCGGAAGACCAGGGCGACACCCTCCTCGACGGCGTTCCGCACCGCCGCGTCCGGATCTCCGACCGCGCGCTCGGCGAGTGCCGCTCGTACGGCCCCGGCGTCCAGCGCCGTATGCCCCTGGAGGGCGGCGCGCTCCAGCAGCCAGCCGACCAGGGCCGCCGTCCTGCGCCCGTCGTCCGGACCGCAGCCGTCGCCCAGCAGGGCCCGCGCGAAGCCGTCGGCCTGCTCCGGCCGCACCCCGGGCACCGCCAGCAGCTGCCAGGGGTCGGTGCGCAGCAGCTCGGCCGCCTGCTCGCCCAGCACACCTACGGCCGGGCGGGCCAGCGCCTCGGGCGCCCCGCCCGCCACGAGCACCGCGCGCACCGCGTCCAGGGCCTCCGGCGAGGCGGCCTGCGGGGTGGGGGCGGCGGCGGGCACCGAAG
>MUNB01000793.1:301-725 GCA_002154345.1 Streptomyces griseus | reverse complement strand
GTTCTCTTCGGTGCCGGTTTCGCGGTCAAGGCTCTCTGGTGGATAGCCGTGATCGTGCTGGTTCTCTGGCTCATAGGGTTCTTCGTCCGCCCTGCCGCGAGCGGTGGCCGACGTGGTCGGTGGTACCGCTGGTAGTCGCCCGTAAGCGGCTCTGAACAGCGGAAACGGGGGCGGGACCGGGCGTGCGCCCGGTCCCGCCCCCGTTTCTCGTCCCGGCACACGGGCCAGGTGTAGGCCGTCGCTCCCCGGGCACACGACGTTCAGCGGAATATCAATAACGCATAGACGATCCGCCGCAAGAACAATCCGGGCGGCCTTTGCGAAAGGAGCCACAATGAGCGACTCCCTGTGGGGCTACCAGCCGTCGAGCGGCCATACCGCGGGCGCCGATCTGACCGGTTATGCGGTCGAGGCGACCGACGGC
>MUNB01000793.1:0-262 GCA_002154345.1 Streptomyces griseus | reverse complement strand
GGACTCCCCGGAGTTCGACCGCCACCGGCAGGCCGAGGACCCGGGCTACCACGAGCAACTGTCCGCGTACTACCTGGCGTTCCGCATCATGTGACGGCGAACCGGAGTACGCCCCCGAACGGCGGCGGGCCCGGCCCCGAGGAGGGGTCGGCCCCGCCGTCCCGTACGTTCCCCGGCGCTCCTCAGAAGACCAGGTCCGACCAGAACGGCGGGCCGCTCCCGGCCGCCGGGGACGGCCCCTCCGCAGCGCCCGCCTCCCACC
>MUNB01000792.1 GCA_002154345.1 Streptomyces griseus | reverse complement strand
GCACCCTCAGCGCGGGCCCGCGCTGAGGGTGCGGCCGGAGTTGGGGCTGTCCAGCTCCTGGCGGGGCGCGGAGACAGCCGAGGCCCTGGGCGCCGAGGCGCCGGGCTGGGACTCCGCCGTGGACGCCCAGCGGGCCATCAGCGAGGCCGGAGTGGCGCGGGCCAGGCCCAGCTCGTCCAGCAGCCGGGCGGACGGCGGCAGGGCCGCGGTGGTCGGGCGGCCCGCCAGCGCGGCCGAGCCCTCCTCGCGCAGCGGCGCGAGCGCCCGCCCGAACCGCTCGGCCCAGGCCGACGACACCGCGTCCACGGCGGCCACCGTGCCGTGCCCCGCCGCCTGCCCGCCCGCCGTGCGCAGCAGCCGCAACGCCGTGGCGACATCGCCGCTCAGCATCGCGACCGCCCCGCACTCGCGGAAGGCGATGGAGGCCCGGCAGGCGGCCTCGTACGTCGCGGCCACCGGGGAGGTGGGGGAGGCGGCCGGGGTCTCGGCCAGGCAGATCAGATGGATCCCGGCCGCCGCGCCCGCACCGGCCAGCCGTGCCGTGGTCTCGCGCAGCATCGCCGTACCGGGGTCGCCGTCCAGGACGACCACCGTGTGCGGCCCCTTGTGGGCACGGGCGGCCTCGGCCACCGCCGCCCGGTCCAGATGCGGCCAGCCGGGACCGAGCGGGCCCTCGTCGAGGCGGCGCACCAGCTCGGCCGTACGGGCGGCCGCCTGCTCACGGTCGTACGCGAGGAGCAGCCGGCAGTCCTGCCCGTGCGTCGGGCGCAGATGCGGCAGCCACCCCAGCCAGGACCACTCGCGCCGCCGTTCCTCCAGCGGGCGGGCGCGGTCCGTGCTGATGAGGACGATCTCCAGGTCGAACGGGGAGTGCAGCGCGGCGAGCTGCGCGACCGTCGCGCGGGCCAGCCCCGCCAGCCGGGCGCGCGGACCGGCGAGCCCCAGCGAACCGGCCTCCCGCAGCCCCACGGTCACCGGCACGGCGGGCACCTCGGCCCGGTCGGTCGTGCCGAGCCGCACCACCAGCGCCTCCGGGTGCTCCGGGTGGCGCTCCCACAGCCGGGGCCCGGGTCCGAGCGCGGTCAGCAGCACGGCGGCCGGGTCGGGCCAGGTGCCCTCGGGGGCGGAGGCCAGCGCGGAGAAGGGCGAACCGAGGGAGACGGGCGAGGCGAGGTGCCCGGCCCCGGACGCCGGATCGCCGGAGGGGTCGGCGGACCCGTCCGGGAAACGCCGGGAGCCGTACGTTCCGGAGGTGTCGGAGGCGTACGCGGCCGACGACCCGCGCGCCCCGGAGCCGTACGCCGACGATCCGTACGCCGACGCGGCGCCCGGGCCGTCCGGGGTGCGGGCGCCGCGTCGGCGTACG
>MUNB01000791.1 GCA_002154345.1 Streptomyces griseus | reverse complement strand
CAGCGGCGGGGACGGCGACAACTGCGTCGAGGTCGCCATGTCTCCTGAAGCCATCCTCGTCCGGGATTCCAAGGACGCCCGCCTGCGACCGCTGGCCGTATCCCCCGACGCATGGTCGGCCTTCGCGACGCACGCAGCTGACGCCCCCGTCTGAGACAGACCAACCGGGTGGCGGCGTGGACACCGCCACCCGGTTGCCTGGCGCTACTCCTCGCCCAAAGCCGCCTGCGGGGCTGGCTTGCGCCCCCGCGTCTTCTTCACCGGTCGCCACGCGCTCAACTCCGCCGCACCGACCTGATGCTTGCGCAGCTGCTCCTCGTACTCGGCCACCAGCTCCTCCGCCGGGACGTCCCCCCACTCGTCGTCGTACTCACCGTGCCACTGCACGACCCACGGCATGACCTCACGCAGGCCGGCCAGCAGCGGAACGATCCGCTCGGTGTCCCAGCCGTCCCGGGTGGTACGAGCCTTGATCAGGTCGAACAGCGCTTGCGCCTGATCTTTGTGGTCCCACCCCGCCCGGACCCGCCTCGGGGCACGAGATGAACCGCTCCTTGGGCAC
>MUNB01000790.1 GCA_002154345.1 Streptomyces griseus | reverse complement strand
GGCGGACGAGGACGGCCGCGACGGCGGCCGAGCAGAGCAGCCCTCCCACCGTGCGGCGGTCGGCCCAGCCGTGGAGTTCCACTTCGGCGAGCGCGTTCACCAGGAGGGCGAGCGCGGCCGCGAGCAGGAGGCCCCCGCCGACCTCCGGGCGGCGGCGCGGTGCCCGTACGGCGGCGCCCTCCGGGACGCGGGCCGCCAGGCAGAACAGGCCGATCAGCAGCGCGACGGGCACGTTGACGACGAAGACGGACCGCCAGCCGAACTGCGCCACCAGGAAGCCGCCGAGCAGCGGACCTGCGGCGGCTGCCACCCCGATGGCGCTGGTCCGCAGGGCGACCGGCAGCCCGAGCCGGTCCGGTGGGTAGACCTGGCGCAGCAGGGCCAGCGTCGCCGGCTGCGACAGGGCTCCGAACACGCCTTGTACGGCGCGCAGCGCGATGACCCAGCCGACCGAGGGCGCCACGGCGATGCCCAGGGACGCGGCCCCGAAGCCGAGCGATCCGGTCAGGAGCAGGCGGGTGTGGCCGTACCGGTCCCCCAGCCGTCCGGCGAGGACGAGAAGACTCGCCACCGCGAGGAGGTAGGCCGTACTCGTCCACTGCACCTGGGCGAGAGAGGCGGAGAGATCGCGTTGAAGGCTGGGCTGGGCCACGAAGAGGACGGAGCCGTCGAGCGCGACGATCATCGCCCCGGCGACACTGCCCGCGAGGGCGAGGCGGGGGCGGTCGCTGAGCCGGTCGACGGGGGTACGGGCGGGGGCGCGGGTACGGTCACGGTCGCGCCGGTCCGAGGTGGGCGTCGACCGTCCGGGCGATCAGCGGCGCGAGGCTCTCGCGGTCGCGCGCGTCGCCGGGCGAGGGGGCTGCCAGGGTGAGGGAGAGGCTTCCCAAGCTCCAG
>MUNB01000789.1 GCA_002154345.1 Streptomyces griseus | reverse complement strand
CCCCGGCGCCACCCTCACCGAGCCCGCCACCCTGACCCGGTCCCCGGGGCTGCTGCCCACGACGTACGTCAAGTGCCTGCTCGACTGGCCCGAGCCGAGCCCCGAGGTGGCCGAGCTGCTCACGAGCGAGCTGTGGCGGCTGGTCACCATGGACACCGGTCACTGGCCGATGTTCTCGCAGCCGGACGAACTCGCCAGGGTTCTGCTGGACGCCGCGGGAAGGGTCGCGTGAGCATGCCGACCCCTTCCGGCCCGGAGCGGCGGGCCCCGGCCGAAGCGGCCACGGAGCACCCGGAGATCACCTACATCGGATGCGCCCGCTGCGGCACCCTGATCGCGGGCCTCGACGGGCGGTACGCCTGCTCGGGCTGCGGCTGGGTCAACGAGTGGACCGAGGGCCACCGGCCCCTGCCCGCGGCCCGGCGGCGGCGCGCCCAGGGCCACCCACGATCGCTCCCGTAACAGCTCACGGCCGCCCGTCCACCGGGACGGCACGGAACCCGCAGCCGAGAGCGGCGCGGAACGCACGAACCGACGACGACCCGGCGGCGGCCCCGCCGCAGGAGGAGAGCACGACATGTCCGACCCGCACGACACCGACCCGGTCCGCACCTCCCTGGCCGAGATCGCCGCCCTGCTCGCCCCGGCGCACCCCGCCGTGGCCGAGGAAGTGCTGCGCGCCCACGACAGCCCGCACGCGTACGTGAGCGCCTTCGCGGACCGGCTGGCGGACCGGGGCATCGACGAGCCGGTGGACAACCTCGCCTGGATCGCGCTCATCGACGCGCTCGACGCACACGGGCTGCTCGCGGAGTTCGACTGGAAGGAGGACGCGCAGGAGATCCGGGCCCGGCTGCGGAAGCTGGAATCACGGCCCTCCATCGACCCGTGGGTGCTCTTCGAGGCCCGGGAGACGGGTCTGCCGACCGACAGGTTCCTCGACGCCTGCGGCCGCCACTACCGGGAGATCGGCGCGGCGCTGGCCGTCCTGGACATCGACTCCGACTGCTATCCGGTGGTGGGCCTGCGGGCGGCCCGCGCC
>MUNB01000788.1:1331-1562 GCA_002154345.1 Streptomyces griseus | reverse complement strand
CCCGTACGCAGGGCGTAGCCCACCCCGCGCACGGTGTGGACGAGACGTGGCTCGCCGCCCGCCTCCGTCTTGCGGCGCAGGTACATCACGTACACGTCCAGGGAGTTGGAGCTCGGCTCGAAGTCGAAGCCCCAGACGGCCTTGAGGATCTGCTCCCGGGTCAGCACCTGGCGCGGGTGGGACAGGAACATCTCCAGCAGCGTGAACTCGGTACGGGTCAGCTCCACCCGG
>MUNB01000788.1:0-1291 GCA_002154345.1 Streptomyces griseus | reverse complement strand
GGTGACCCGGTCGCCGACGGTGTCGCGGGCGGTCAGCATGAGGATGGGCGTGGTGGAGCCGGTGGCCCGGATGCGGCGGGCGGCGGTGAGGCCGTCCATCCGGGGCATCTGGATGTCCAGGACGATGAGGTCGGGGGCGTAGGCCTCGGTCATCGCCAGGGCGTCGTACCCGTCGACCGCGACCTGGGTGCCGTACCCCTCGAAGGCGAGGCTGCGCTGCAACGCCTCGCGCACGGCCGGTTCGTCGTCGACGATCAGGATGCGCTGGGGATCGTCTTCGGCGGGGCTCATCGCTGTCTCGTCCTCTTCTCGTGCCGACCTGGTCCGTCCGCCCTGCGCGGGCGCTCTCAGCCTCGCACGGTCAGGAGCCGTTCCCGGCGCGCAGGGTGTCCAGGTCGGCCTTGAGCGTGTTCACCGGGATCGCGAAGCCGAGGCCCACGCTGCCCGCCGAGGAACCGCTGCCCGAGGCCGAGGAACTGGGCGCGTACATCGCGGAGTTGATGCCGATGATCTCCCCGTCCATGTTGATCAGCGCACCGCCGGAGTTGCCGGGGTTGAGCGAGGCGTCGGTCTGGAGCGCCTTGTACGTGGTGGTCTCCTCGCCCGTGTCGCCGTTGAACTGCTGACCGCCGAACTCGAACGGCCACTGCTGACCGCCGCCCTGCCTGCCCTGGCCCTGGTCCTGTCCGGAGCTGCCGGAGTCGTCCTTGGCGACGGTGACGTCCCGGTCGAGCGCGGAGACGATACCGCTGGTGACGGTGCCGGTCAGCCCTTCGGGCGAACCGATCGCCACGACCTCGTCGCCCACCTTGACCTGCGAGGAGTCGCCGAGCGTGGCCGTCTTCAGCCCGCTCGCGCCCTGGAGCTTGATGAGCGCGAGGTCCTTGTCGGGGTCGGTGCCCACGACGTCGGCGGTGTACGTCTTGCCGGTGGAGAGGGTGACCTGGATCTGCTGCGCGCCCGAGATCACGTGGTTGTTGGTGACGATCTCGCCGTCCTCGGTGATCACCACGCCCGATCCGGTGGACTTGCCCGCCGACGAGGTCGCGCCGATCTCCACGATCGCGGGCGAGACCGCCTCCGCGACGCCCGCGACGGTGCCCTTGCTGCTCTGCGAGACGGTGGTGCCGTTGACCGTGCCGCCGGAGCCGGTGGCGGCGGAGTTCTGGCCGTTCAACTGGCCGATCAGGGTGGCGGTGCCGCCGCCGATCACGCCCGCCGCGATGGCCACCGCCGCCAGCAGCGCGACCGGCCGCTTGGCCCGGCGCCGGGTGGTGGGGGCGTACGGGGG
>MUNB01000079.1 GCA_002154345.1 Streptomyces griseus | reverse complement strand
CTCACGCTCCAGAACAACGAGAGCGCCACGCTGGACCTGCCCGGCCTCGACGTCCGGCCCGAGGAGATCGGCGGCGGCGCGGTCCGCTTCGACCTCTCCTTCGACCTCACCGAGCGGTTCACCGCTGACGGATCGCCGGACGGTCTGGACGGCGTGCTCGACTACAGCGCCGACCTCTTCGACGAGGCGACCGCGCGGCGGATCAATGAGCGGCTGCTGCGGGTGCTGCACGCGGTGGCCGACGATCCGGACCGGTCGCTCGGCGCGATCGACGTACTCGGTCCGCAGGAGCGCCGCCGCGTCCTGGAGGAGTGGAACGACACCGCCGGCGAGCTGCCGTCGGCGACCGTGGTGGAGCTCTTCGCGGCGCAGGCGGCCCGCACCCCGGACGCCTGCGCCCTGCTGGCCGACGACCGTGCCGACGGCGGGCTCACGGAGCTGAGTTACGCGGAGCTCAACGGCCGCGCCAACCGGCTGGCGCACCGGCTCATCGCCGCCGGCGCCGGACCGGAGCGGTTCGTCGCGCTGGCGCTGCCGCGCTCGACGGGCCTGGTCGTGGCGATGCTGGCGGTCCTCAAGACCGGTGCGGGCTATCTGCCGCTCGACCCGGACTACCCGGCCGACCGCATCGCGCACATGCTCGACGACGCGCGCCCGGTGCTCGTCCTCACCGGCGACGAGGCCGTGCCCGGCACCGCGTCCACGCCGCGTCTGGTCCTCGGCCCCGACGGCACGGTCACGGCCGACGGCACCGGCGAGGCGGCCGAGGAGGCGGCGGCCCGATGGCCGGCCACCGACCCCGCCGATGCCGACCGGCTGAGCCCGCTGACGCCGGACCATCCGGCGTACGTCATCTACACCTCGGGCTCCACCGGCCGGCCCAAGGGCGTCGTCGTGCCGCACGCGGCGCTGCTCAACTTCCTCACCGCGATGGGCGGACGCCTCACGCTCACCGCGGCCGACCGGATGCTGGCCGTCACCACGGTGGCCTTCGACATCCACGCGCTGGAGATCCACGCACCGCTGCTCGCCGGTGCGGGCGTGGTCCTCGCGGCGCGGTCGACCGTCCGGGACACCGGAGCGCTCGGCGCCCTGGTGGAACGCACCGGAGCCACGTTCATGCAGGCCACGCCGACCCTGTGGCAGGCGCTGGTCACCGACCGCCCGGAGCGGCTGCGCGGCCTGCGCATGCTCGTCGGCGGCGAGGCGCTGCCGCCCGCGCTGGCCGCGCGGATGCGCGGGACCGGCCGTGACGTCACCAACCTGTACGGGCCGACCGAGACCACGGTCTGGTCCACCGCGGCCACCGTCACCGACCGCCCCGGAGCACCGACGATCGGTCGTCCGGTGCTGAACACGCGGGTGTATGTGCTGGACGGTGCGTTGCGTCCGGTGGCTCCGGGTGTGGTGGGTGAGCTGTACATCGCTGGTGCGGGTGTGGCGCGTGGGTATTTGGGTCGTCCTGGTCTGTCGGCTTCGCGGTTCGTCGCGGATCCGTTCGGCAGGGTGCCCGGTGGTCGGATGTATCGGACCGGTGACCTGGTGCGCTGGTCCGATTCGGGTGCCTCCGTTGGTGAGTTGGAGTATCTGGGGCGTGCGGACTTCCAGGTGAAGGTGCGTGGCTTCCGGATCGAGCTGGGTGAGATCGAGTCGGTGCTCGCCGGTCATCCCGCCGTGGCCGGTGCCGTGGTCGTCGTACGCGGTGAAGGCGGTGCCGGGTCTCGCCTGGTGGCATACGTGGTGCCCGCCGACGGTGCCGAGGTCAACAGCGATGTCCTGCGGCCGGTCGTTGCGGCCGCGTTGCCGGAGCACATGGTGCCGTCGGTCTTCATGGTGCTGGACCGATTCCCGTTGACGCCGAACGGCAAGCTGGACCGGTCGGCGTTGCCGGAGCCGGAGAGCGGCGTCGGCCGTGGTCCGGTGTCGGTGGCGGAGGAGGTGTTGTGCGGGCTGTTCGCCGAGGTGCTCGGCGTGGAGCGGGTCGGGCCCGAGGAGAGCTTCTTCGAGCTGGGCGGTCACTCGCTGCTGGCGACGCGGCTGGTGAGCCGTATCCGTACGGCCTTCGGCGTCGAACTCCCCGTCCGTACGCTCTTCGAAGCACCGACCGTGGCCCGGCTCGCCACGCACCTCGACACCGGCGAGGCCTCGCGGCCCGCGCCCGCCGTCGTCGCCGAGCGGCCTGAGCGGATCCCGCTGTCCTTCGCGCAGCGCCGCCTCTGGTTCATCAACCGCTTCGACGAGCGGAGCAGCACCTACAACATGCCGTTCGCCGTGCGGCTGCGCGGTGCGCTGGACCCGGCCGCGCTGCGGTCCGCGCTCGCCGACGTCGTCGAGCGGCACCAGAGCCTGCGGACCGTGTTCCCCGAGGTCGACGGTGTGCCGTGCCAGCACGTCCTGGCCACCGGGGACGCCGCGCCGGAGCTGTCCGTCGTGCTCACCACCGAGGAGAGCCTGCCGGGCCGGCTGGCCGCGGAGGCCGGTCGCGGCTTCGACCTGGCGGCCGAACCGCCGCTGCGCGCCTCGCTGTTCGCGCTCGCGCCGGAGGAGCACGTCCTGCTCCTGCTGGTGCACCACATCGCCGGTGACCGCTGGTCGCTGGCACCGCTCGCGGAGGATCTGGCCGCCGCCTACACCGCCCGGGCGGGCGGCCGGGCGCCGGCTCTTCCGGAGCTGCCGCTCCAGTACGTCGACTACACGCTGTGGCAGCACAGCGTGCTCGGCTCCGAGGAGGACGCGGGCAGTCTGCTGCACCGGCAGCTGGAGTTCTGGACGCGGGAGGTGGAAGGGCTGCCGGAGGAGCTGGACCTGCCGACCGACCGGCCGCGTCCGGCGCGCTCCGACTTCCGCGGTGACGAGATCACCTTCGAGCTGGACGCCACGCTGCACAGCGATCTGGCCGCTCTGGCGCGTACGCATCAGGCCAGCCTCTACATGGTCCTCCAGGCCGGTCTGGCGGCCCTGCTGACGCGGCTCGGCGCCGGTACCGATCTGCCGATCGGCTGTGCCGTGGCCGGCCGTGACGACGAGGCGCTGGAGGGCCTGGTCGGCTTCTTCGTGAACACGCTCGTCCTGCGGACGGACACCTCCGGCGATCCCGGCTTCGCGGAGCTGCTGGAGCGGGTGCGGAGCACCGACCTGGCGGCCTTCGCCCACCAGGACCTGCCGTTCGAGCTGCTGGTGGAGAAGCTCAATCCGGAGCGTGTCGCGGGCCGTCATCCGCTCTTCCAGATCGCGCTCGGACTGCAGAACGCGACGCCGGAGCCGCGCGGACTGACCGGACTGGACACCAGGGCCGAGCCGCTCGGCAACAAGACGTCCCGGTTCGACCTGCTGCTCAACCTCGTCGAGCGGCACGACGCCGAAGGCCGGCCGGCCGGGCTCGGCGGTGTCGCCGAGTACAGCACCGACCTCTTCGACGCGGAGACCGTGCACCGGCTCACCGCCCAGCTGGCGCGGCTGCTGCGTGCGGCGGTCGCCGATCCGGTCCGGCCGATCGGCGACCTGGACGTGCTGACGCCCGAGGACCGCCACCGGCTGCTCGTCGAGTGGAACGACACCCACCGCGAGGTTCCGGCGCTGCCGGTGCCGGACCTCTTCGAGGCGCAGGCGGCCGCGACGCCGGAACGCGTCGCCCTGGTCCACGGCGAGCGGGTGCTCGACTACGCGGAGCTGAACGAGGCCGCCAACCAGCTGGCCCGGGTGCTGGTGCAGCGCGGTGTCGGACCGGAGCGGATCGTGGCGCTGGCGCTGCCGCGCGGCGTCGACCAGGTGGTGTCGGTGCTCGCCGTGCTCAAGGCGGGCGGCGCCTATCTGCCGGTCGACCCGGACTATCCGGCCGAGCGCATCGCGTACATGCTGGCCGACGCGGACCCGGCGCTGCTGATCAGCCACACGGAGCTCGCCGCCGGTCTGCCGGAGCACCAGGGCCCCGTGCTGCTGCTGGACGCGGCGGAGACCGTACGCGAGGTCGCGGCGCGCCCCGGCGGCGACCTCGCCGACGCCGAACGCACCGATGTGCTGCGGCGCGAGCACCCGGCGTACGTGATCTACACCTCCGGCTCCACCGGCCGGCCGAAGGGCGTCGTCGTCTCGCACGCGGGTCCGGCCAGTCTGGCCTTCGGGCAGATCGACCGGTTCGCGGTCGGTCCGGACGCGCGGGTGCTCCAGTTCGCCTCGCCGAGCTTCGACGCGGCGTTCTCCGAACTGTGCATGGCGCTGCTCTCCGGCGCCGCCCTGGTGCTCGCCGAGCGCGACCGCATGCTGCCCGGCGCTCCGCTGGCGGAGCTGCTGGAGACGGAGCGGATCACCCATGTGACGCTGCCGCCGGTGGCGTTGGCCGTGCTGCCGCCGCACGCGCTCGACTCGGTGACCACGCTGGTCGTGGCCGGTGACGCCGTGTCGCGCGAGACCGTCGCCCGGTGGTCCGGCGGACGCCGGATGATCAACGCGTACGGTCCGACCGAGACGACCGTGTGCGCCACCATGAGCCGTCCGCTGGCTCCCGGCGACGGTCCGCCGCCCATCGGGCTGCCGATCGACAACGCACGCGTCTACGTCCTGGACGGCCGGCTCGCCCCGGTCGCCGTCGGCGCGGTCGGCGAACTGTACGTGGCCGGGGCCGGTCTGGCCCGCGGCTACCTCGGCCGGGCCGCTCTGACCGCCGGACGGTTCGTCGCCGACCCGTTCGACCCGAGCGGCGGCCGGATGTACCGCACCGGCGACCTGGTGCGGTGGAGCGCCGACGGTGAGCTGAGCTTCGTCGGCCGCGCCGACCACCAGGTCAAGGTGCGCGGCTTCCGGATCGAGCCGGGCGAGGTCGAGTCCCTGCTGACCGACCGCCCGGAGGTGGCGCAGGCGGCCGTGATCGTCCGCGAGGACCGGCCGGGCGACCGGCAGCTGGTCGGCTATGTGGTGCCCGCCGCCAGGATCGCCGTCGGTGACGCCGGCCGCGACGAGGGCGTCGAGGCGGAGCAGGTCGACGAGTGGCGCGAGGTGTACGACGCGCACTACCGCCGCGAGGCCGAGGAGGGCGAGTTCGGAGAGAACTTCTCCGGCTGGTTCAGCAGCTACGACGGCGAGCCGATCGCCGTCGAGCAGATGCGGCGGTGGCGGTCCGAGACCGTGGACCGGATCCTGGCCCTGGAGCCGGTGCGGGTCCTCGAACTCGGCGTCGGCAACGGCCTGATCCTGTCGAAGGTCGCGCCGCACGTGGAGACGTACGTCGGCACCGACTTCTCCGCCGAGGCGATCGAGGCGCTGCGCGCCCAGGTGGAGCGCGAACCGGAGCTGTCCGGCCGGGTGGAGCTGCGCACCGGCGCCGCCCATGAGACGGACGGCCTGCCGCAGGGCTTCTTCGACCTCGTCGTCGTCAACTCCGTCGCGCAGTACTTCCCGAACGCCGCCTATCTGGAGGACGTGGTGCGCCGCGCCGCCGCTCTGGTGGCGCCCGGCGGCAGCGTGTTCGTCGGCGACGTGCGCAATATGCGGACCTCGCGCGGCTTCGGCGCCGGGGTGACGCTGCACCGGTGGTCGCCGCAGGAGGGCACCGCCGCCCTGCGGCGCGCGGTGGAGCAGAGCGTCGTGATGGAGAAGGAACTCCTCGTCGACCCGGCCTTCTTCGCCGCCGTCGCGGCCACCGTGCCGGGCCTGGAGACCGATGTCCGGATCAAGCGGACCGGCGCGGACAACGAGCTGGCCAGGCACCGCTACGACGTGGTCCTGCGCACCGGCCGTGCCGGGCGCGAGGAGCCGGACCCGCGGAGCCTGCCGTGGACGCAGGTGACCGGTGGTCTCGACGGACTGGCCGACCGGCTCGCGGCGGAGCGCGGTGCGCTGCGCGTCACCGGAGTGCCGAACGCCCGGCTCGCCGGTGAACTGGCGGCGCTCCGTGCGCTGGAGGACGGCGCGGCGGCGGAAGCCGTCGTGGAGGCCTGGCGGCGGCCCGCCGAAACCGGTGTGGAGCCGGGGGAGTTGTGGCTGCTGGCCGAGCGGCTGGGCCGCGGGGCGGCGGTCGCCTGGTCGGACACGGCCGGTGAAGGCGCGCTGGATGTGGTGTTCGCCGCGCCCGGCGGGGCCGAGCCGGTCCTGGCCCCGGCCGTCCGGGCCGGAGCGCGGCCGGACGCGTACACCAACGACCCGGTCGGCAACCGTGAAGTCGGCGCACTGGTAGGGGAGTTGCGCACCCATCTGGCCGCTTCGCTGCCGCCGTACATGGTGCCGGCGGCGATCGTGGCGCTCACCGCCCTGCCGGTGACGCCGAACGGAAAGCTGGACCGCCGCGCGCTGCCTGCACCGGACTTCGGTGCGGCGTCCGGCGGCCGCGCTCCGCGCACCGCGCGCGAGGAGCTGCTCTGCGCGCTCTTCGCCGAGGTGCTCGGCCTCTCCGCCGTCGGCGCGGGCGACAGCTTCTTCGAGCTCGGCGGCGACTCGATCCTCTCCATCCAGCTGGTCAGCCGCGCCCGCCGCGACGGACTGGTGATCACGCCGCGCGAGGTGTTCGAGCACAAGACCGTCGAGGCGCTGGCCGATGTGGCACGCGCCGCCGACGAGGAGACGGGCACCGCCGTGCGCGGACCCGAGGACGATCCGGTCGGCGAGCTGCCGTTCACCCCGGTCATGCACTGGCTGGCGGAGCTCGGCGGCGGCAGCGACGGCTTCAGCCAGTCGATGCCCGCACCGCTGCCGGCCGGCTGCGACCGCGCCACGGTGGTCGCCGCGCTGGCCGCGCTGCTCGACCACCACGACGCGCTGCGCGCCCGGCTGCTGCCGCCGCCCGCCGCCGCGCTGGAGATCCGGCCGCGCGGCGCGGTCGACGCGGACGGCATCCTGCACCGGGTCGACATCGCCGGCCTCGCCGACGACGCGGTCCGCGCGCTCGTCGACGCCCACGCGGCACGCGCCGTGGCCGCGCTGGACCCGGCGGCGGGCACGATGCTCCGCGCCACCTGGTTCGACGCGGGCCCGGACGCCCCGGGCACGCTGCTGTTCACCGCGCACCACCTCGTCGTCGACGGGGTGTCCTGGCGGATCCTGCTGCCGGACCTGGAGCAGGCTCTCACCGCCGCCGGAGCCGGTCTGGAGCCGGTGCTCCAGCCGGTCGGCACCTCGCTGCGCGCCTGGTCCCGGTGGCTGGCCGAGGAGGCGCTGCGCCCCGAGCGCACCGCCGAACTCGACCACTGGCGGCGGACGCTGTCCGAGCCGGAGCCGCTGCTCGGCGGCCGGCCGCTGGACCCGGACCGCGACATCGCCGCCACCCTGCGCCGCTTCACGCTCCGGATGCCGGCCGCCGCCCTGCTCACCACGGTGCCGACCGCCTTCCACACCGGCGTCTCCGAGGTACTGCTCACCGGCCTCGCGCTGGCCGTGGCCGGGCGGCCGGGCTCCGGCGGCCGGGCCCTGATCGACGTCGAGGGCCACGGCCGGTACGAGCCGGACGGACTGGACCTCTCGCGTACGGCCGGCTGGTTCACCACGCTCCACCCGGTCCGCCTCGACCCGGGCGTGCCGGACCGCTCCGAGTGGCCGGCCGGCGGTCCCGCCGTCGGCCAGGCGCTCAAGCGGGTCAAGGAGCAGCTGCGCGCCGTGCCGGGCGACGGGCTCGGCCACGGTCTGCTGCGGTACCTCAATCCGGAGACCGCGCCGCTGCTCGCCGCGCTCGGCGCGCCGCAGATCGCGTTCAACTACCTCGGCCGGATACCCGGCGGCGGTGGTGCCTCCGCCGGTGGCGACGGTACGGTCACCACCGGCAGCGGCGGCTTCGACCCGGCGCAGCCGCTCGGCCACGCCCTGGAGCTCAACTGCCTGGTGGAGGACGGACCGGAAGGCCCGTGGCTGTCGGCCACCTGGTCCTGGCCGGCGGCGGTCCTGGCGGACGAGGAGGTCCGTGAGCTGGCGGACGACTGGTTCGCCGCACTGGAGGCTCTGGTCGCGCACTCGGCACAGCCGGGGGCCGGTGGCCGTACGCCCTCCGACCTGTCGCTGGTCTCGCTGGACCAGCAGGAGATCGAACGCCTGGAGCGGGCGCGTCCGGGACTGGCGGAGATCCTGCCGCCGTCGCCGCTCCAGGAAGGTCTGCTCTTCCACGCGCTGTACGGGGAGGGCACCGACGCCTACACCGTGCAGCTCTCGCTGGAGATGACCGGCGAGCTGGACGAGGGCGCGCTCGCGGCGGCCGCCGCCGAGGTGCTGCGGCGGCACGGCAACCTGCGCGCCGGTTTCTGGCACGAGGGCGGCGCCCGGCCGGTGCAGTTCATTCCGGCGGATGTCGAACTGCCCTGGTTCTCGCATGACTTGAGCGCGCTTCCCGAGGCCGACCAGGCCGCCGCGCTGGAGCGGATCCTGTCCGGCGAGCAGGAGGCGGGCTTCGACCCGGCCCGGCCGCCGCTGATCCGCTTCGCGCTGGTCCGGCTCGACGCCGGGCACCACCGGCTCGTGGTGACCAACCACCATCTGCTGCTGGACGGCTGGTCCATGCCGGTGCTGCTGGCCGAGATGGCCGCCTGCTACTCCGGGCGCGGCCACGAGCTGCCGCGCGTCACGCCGTACCGCGACTATCTGGCCTGGCTGGCCGTCCAGGACCGGCAGGCGTCCGAGCGGGCGTGGAGCGCGGCGTTGGACGGGCTGGACGAGCCGACGCTGCTGGCAGGGGCCGCCGACGGTGCTCCGGCGCGTACGGAGCGTCTGGAGACCGACCTGCCGGCCGCGTTCACGGCCGAACTGGTCGCGGCCGGACGGCAGCTGGGCGTCACGCTCAACACCCTGGTCCAGACGGCCTGGGCGATTCTGCTCGGCCGTTTGACCGGCCTCGACGACGTGACCTTCGGTGCGACCGTCTCCGGCCGCCCGCCGGAGATCGACGGCATCGAGACCATGGTCGGTCTCTTCATCAACACCCTGCCGGTGCGGGTGACGCTCCGGCCCGAGGAGACGCTCCACGACCTGCTGAACCGCGTCCAGTCGGAGCAGCTGGCGCTGCTGCCGCACCAGTACCTCGGCCTCGCCGACATCCAGCGGCTGGCCGGCGTCGGTGAACTCTTCGACACGGCAACGGTGTTCGAGAACTATCCGGTCGCCCCCGGCGGTCTCGCCGCCCCGGACGGCTCCGCGCCCCCGGTCCAGGTCTCCTCGACCGAACTGCGAGACGCCACGCACTATCCGCTGAGCCTGTCGGCCGCGCTGGTCGGCGAGCGGCTGCACATCCGGCTGGACCACCGCACCGATGTGGTGGCCGACGGCGAGCGGCTGGTGGGCCGGCTCACCGAGCTGCTGCGGACCATGGCCGAGCGGCCCGGCACCCGGCTCGGCCGGACCGATCCGCTCTCCGCCCCGGAGCGCCGTGCGCTGCTGGCGGCCGGCGACGACCGGCGGAACGCGGCCCCGGCCGCGACGCTGCCGGACCTCTTCGAGGCGCAGGCGGCCCGCACACCGGCCGCGACCGCCGTGGCCGCGCCGGGCGGCGACCTCACGTACGCGGAGCTGAACGCCCGCGCCAACCGGGTCGCCCGCCTGCTGGCCGCACGCGGCGCCGGTCCCGGTGAGCGGGTCGCGGTCACCGGTCCTTCGTCGGCCCAGTGGCTGGTCTGCCTGCTCGCGGTGGCCAAGTCCGGTGCGGCCTACGTGCCGCTGGACCCGGGCCTGCCGGCGACGCGCATCGGCCGTCTGCTGGCCGACGTCCGGCCGGTGCTGGTGCTGGCCACCGGAGCGGCGCACGCGGCGGACGCCGCGGTGTCGGCCGCGGCGGGCGCGGTCTCCGCGGCGGTGCTCGGACCGGACGAACTGGCCGCCGCCGTCGGCGATCTGCCGGCCGGCGACCTCCGCCAGGACGAGCGGACCGCTCCGCTGCTGCCGGGGCATCCGGCGTACACGATCCACACCTCCGGCTCCACCGGTGAGCCGAAGGGCGTGATGGTCGCGCACGCCTCCCTGGCCAATCTGGCGGCCGACCACATCGAGCGGTTCTCGCTCGCCCCGGGCAGCCGGGTCCTCCAGGCCGTCTCGGCGAACTTCGACCCGTCGGTCGCCGATGTGGCGATGGCCCTGCTCTCCGGCGGCACGCTCGTCCTGCCGGAGGCCGTCGGCCTGGCCGGTGCGGAGCTGGCCGACACCCTGGAGCGCGAGGCCGTCACGCATGTGATGCTCGCCGCGCCGGTCGCCGCCACCCTGCCGGACCGTCCGCTGCCGCGGCTGCGGGTGCTGGTCCTCGGCGGCGAGTCGCTGACCCGCACCCTGGTGGCCAGATTCGCCACCGGGCGGCAGGTGTTCAACGCGTACGGGCCGACGGAGACCACGATCGCCGCGACCGTCAGCTCGCCACTGGCCGCGACCGGCGGGGTGCCGCCGATCGGACGGCAGGTCCGCGGCGCCGCGCTGCGGGTGCTGGACGCCGCGCTGCGCCCGGTGCCGGCCGGTGTCGTCGGCGAGCTGTACGTGGCCGGTGCCGGTGTGGCGCTCGGCTATCTGAACCGTCCGGCGCTGACCGGCGGGCGGTTCGTCGCCGATCCGTACGCGGCCGACGGCGGCCGGATGTACCGCACCGGCGACCTGGTGCGCCAACGGGCCGACGGTGAGCTGGAGTTCGTCGGCCGCGCCGACCAGCAGGTCAAGCTGCGCGGCTTCCGGATCGAGCCCGGCGAGATCGAGTCCGTGCTCACCGGCAGCCCCGCGGTGGCCGCCGCCGCCGTCGCCGTACGGGAGGACCGGCCGGGCGTGCGCCGCCTGGTGGCGTATCTCGTTCCGGCGGACGCCGCCGACGGACAGCCGGACGTGCACGCGTACGCCGCCGCCAGGCTGCCGCACTACATGGTGCCGTCCGTGTTCATGACGCTGCCGGAGCTGCCGCTCACCGTGAACGGCAAGGTGGACCGGGCCGCGCTGCCGGAGCCGGTGGCGGACGCGGTGCGTTCGCGCGGACCGCGCGGACCCCGTGAGGCGGAGATCGGCCGGATCTTCGCCGAGGTGCTCGGGCGGGAATCGGTCGGTATCGACGACGATTTCTTCGCGCTCGGCGGGGATTCGCTCACCGCGACCCGGCTCACCGGCCGTGTGCGGGCGGTTCTCGGAGTGGAGGTCGGTATCGCCACGCTGTTCCGTGCACCGACCGTCGCGGAATTCACCGAAAGGATCGGAACGGACGCGGCGGAGGATCCGTTCGAGGTCCTGCTGCCGCTGCGGGCCGGAAACGGAGGACCGGCACTGTTCTGCGTCCATCCGGCCGCGGGAATCAGCTGGACCTATTCCGGACTGCTCCGGCACATCGACCCGGAAATCCCCGTGTACGGAATTCAGGCGCGCGGTCTGGCAGGTCCGGCCGAACTCCCGTCGTCCGTCGGGGAAATGGCGGCCGACTATCTGGAACAGGTGCGCGCGGTGCAGCCGAGCGGGCCCTACCGGCTGCTCGGCTGGTCGATCGGCGGCGTCGTCGCGCACGAGATGGCCGTCCAGCTCCAGGAGGCCGGCGAGCAGGTGGAACTGCTGGCGGCGCTCGACGCCTACCCGGAGGCGGTGACCGGCGAGCGCGGCCCCGCCGAGGAGGCGGAGGTGCTGGCGGCGCTGGTGCGGTTCGCCGGCGCGGACCCGGAGGCGGTCGCCGGACCGCTCACCGCGGAGCTGGTCGCGGCCGAGGTGGGAGCCACCCGCAGCGCGCTGGCGGGACTGGACGAGGAGCGCATCACCGCCCTGGTCGCCGCATGCAGGAACATGCAGGCGGTGACCCATCGGCCTCGTCTTTTCAGCGGCGACCTCCTAATGTTCGTCGCAACCCGGAACAAGAATGACGGGTCGCCGAATCCGCAGTCGTGGTCGCCTTATGCGGGCGGTCGTATCACCACGGTGGCCATCGATTGTGACCACGACGACATGACGAACTCCGAACCGATCGGACAGATCGGCCGCGTAATCGCACAGAAACTCGGCGCCGCGAAGAACTCCGGCCCCGCTTCCTGAATTCGACGACCGAATCCTGGCAACTATTCCGATCGAGAGGGCAATCGAGTCATGTCCGAAACACCTCAGGCAGCAGGACCACCGCCGTTTCCCGGACAGCCGATCAGCGGTACCGGTCCCGGCGTCTGGGACCCGGATTTCTTCCAGAATCCTTTTCCGGTCTACTCCTGGCTCCGCGACAACGACCCGGTGCGCGGCATCACCTGGCCGGGCCCGCCCGGACGCGCCTGGATGGTCACGCGGTACGAGGACGTCCACAAGGGCCAGGCCGACTCCCGGCTGCGCCACGACCTGACGGCGTTCCTGGCCGAACTCGGCATTCCGGAGCCGCCGGCGATCGGCGGCGACGTGGCACGGCTGCTCGGCCGGAACCTGACGCTGCTGGACGCGCCGGACCACCCCCGGCTGCGGTCGGTGATGTCACGCTTCTTCACCAAGAAGCGGATCGAAGGCATCCGGCCGCGCGTCGAGACGCTCACCGACGGCCTGCTGGACACGCTCGCCGAGCGCGCCGGCGACGGACCCGTCGACCTCATCAAGGACTTCGCCTGGAAGCTGCCGCTCACCGTGGTGTGCGAGCTGCTCGGCGTGCCCGAGGAGGACCACGAGCTGTTCGGCTACGGCACCGACGCCTCCCGCGACCAGGGCGCCACCGGCGCGTACGCGGAGGGCGCGGTCATCGCCGTCGAGCGGCTGCGCGCCCTGATCGGCGAGAAGCGCGCGAGGCCCGGCGACGACGCGTTCACCGCGTTCGTCCGGGCGCTGGACGCCGGTGAGTTCCTGGACGAGGACGAGGTCATCGCGCAGGCCATGCTGTTCGTGGTGGCCGGTCACGAGACCACCGTCGACCTGCTCGGCAACGGTGTGCACGCGCTGCTGTCCGCACCCGACCAGCTCAAGCAGCTCACCGCCGACCCGTCGCTGGTGACCAACGCGGTGGAGGAGGTGCTGCGTTACTACCCGCCGACCGACATCGTCACCCCGCAGTACACCGCCGAACCGGTCACCTTCGGCGATGTGACCGTCGACCGGCACGAGATCGTCATCCTGTCCCGGGCCTCCGCCAACCGCGACCCCGCGCGCTATCCGGACCCGGACCGCTTCGACATCACCCGGAACACCGCGGGCCACCTGGCGTTCGGCCACGGCGCGCACTACTGCGTCGGCGGCATGGTCGCCAGGACCGAGGGCCGCGCGGTCCTCGGCCGGATCTTCGACCGCTTCCCGGACCTGCGGCACGCCGAAGGCCCCGAGAGCGTCCGCTGGAAGTCCAACCCGGTGGCGCGCGGTCTGGTCGCGCTGCCGGTGGAACTCGGCGAACCGCGCAGGCCGGAGCCGCGACCGTGACCCCGGCCGCCGAAGGGCCGGACGCCCTGACGTCCGAGCGGCTCCACCGGCTGCTGGTGGAGTTCAACGACACCGACCACGCGGTGCCGGAGGCCACGCTCACCGCGCTCTTCGAGGCGCAGGCCGCCCGGACCCCGGGGGCCGTCGCCGTGGCGCACGGCGGCACGGAGCTGACGTACGCGGAGCTCAACGCGCGCGCCAACCGGCTGGCGCGGCTGCTGGTGGACCGCAAGGCCGGACCGGAGAGCTTCGTCGCGGTCGCGCTCGCCAAGTCCGTCGACCTGGTCGTGGCGCTGCTGGCCGTCGTCAAGACCGGCGCGGCCTACCTCCCGCTGGACCCGGCGCATCCGGCCGAGCGCATCGCGCTGATGCTGGAGGACGTCGCCCCGGCGGTGGTCGTCGGCCGCTCCGACGGTCCGGCGGTCGCCGCCGTCGGCGCGCACCACGTGCTGCTGGACGATCCGGAGACCGTCGAGGAGGCCGCGGCCCGGTCCGCGGCCGACCTGACCGACGCCGAGCGGACCGCGCCCCTGCGGCCCGCGCACCCGGTCTTCGTCATCCACACCTCGGGCTCGACCGGCCGCCCGAAAGGCGTCGTGGTCGAGCACCGCTCGCTCAACGTCTATCTGGCCTGGGCCCGGCACGCGTACGGAGCGGTCACCGGCCGCGCGCTGGTGCACTCGCCGGTCGCCTTCGACCTGACGGTGACCGGCCTGTACGCACCGCTCACCGCGGGCGGCTGCGCCCACCTCGTGGACCTGCACGAGGGCTCCGCCCCGGACGCCGGCACGCTGCCGGAGGCCACCTTCGTCAAGGCCACGCCGACGCACCTCGCCGTCCTCGCCGCGCTGCCGGACGCCTACTCGCCGACCGGCCAACTGGTGCTCGGCGGCGAGGCGTTGCTCGGCGAGCCGCTGGCCGAGTGGCGCAAGCGCCGGCCCGACGCGACCGTGATCAACGAGTACGGACCGACCGAGACGACCGTCGGCTGCATGGAGTACCGCATCGAGCCGGGCGACGAGGTGCCGGCCGGTGTCGTGACCATCGGCCGGCCGATCTGGAACACCCGGCTGTACGTCCTCGACGACCACCTCGCCCCGGTCGGCACCGGCACGGTCGGCGAGCTCTACATCGGCGGCGCGCTGCTGGCCCGCGGCTACCACGGCCGCCCGGGGCTCACCGCGAGCCGCTTCGTGGCCAGCCCGTTCGCCGCCGGAGAGCGCATGTACCGCTCCGGCGACCTGGTGCGCCGCCGCGAGGACGGACAGCTGGACTTCATCGCGCGCAGCGACGACCAGGTCAAGGTGCGCGGCTTCCGGATCGAGCCCGGCGAGGTCGAGGCCGCGCTCACCGGCGTGCCGGGCATCGCCGCGGCCGCCGTCGCCGCGCACACCGAACGGCCCGGCAGCACCCGGCTGGTGGCCTATGTGGTGCCGGACGCGGACACGGTCGCGCCGGACGCCGAGACCCTGCGCGCGGCCCTGGCCGAGCGGCTGCCGGAGTACCTGGTGCCGACCTCGTACACCGTGCTTGCGGCGCTGCCGCTGACGCCGAACGGCAAGCTGGACCGGGCGGCCCTGCCCGCTCCGGCCGCCGCCGACGCCGTCACGGCCACGGCCACGGCCACCGCCACGGACGCGGCGGACGCCGGACCGGTGGCGTCGGCGCGGAGCGCGCGCGAGGCACGGCTGTGCGCGCTGTTCGACGAGCTGCTCGGCACGTCCGGCACCGGTCCGGACACCGGCTTCTTCGCCGCCGGAGGCGACAGCGTCGCCGCGTTCACGCTGGTGAAGCGGGCCCGCGAGGCGGGCATCGGCTTCGGTACGCGCGATGTGTTCCTGCACCGCACCCCGGCGGCGCTGGCCGCGCTCGCGGCCGACGTCGACGCCGGTCCGGACGGCTCACCGGCCGCACCGGCGGCCCCGACCGCGCCCGCGGACTCCGCGCGGGCCGCCGAGTACGCCGCGTCGCCGCTCCAGGACGTCATGATCCGCCGCGCGGGCACGGGCCCCGGCCCGTACGCCGACCAGTTCGTCTTCCGGCTCGCCGGAGAGCTCGACGTCACGGTGATGCGCCGGGCGCTCGCCCTGCTGGCGCGCCGCCATCCGGCGCTGCGGGCCGCGTTCCGGACCGGGGCCGACGGCCGTACGGTCCAGGTGATCGCCGACGAAGTGACGCCCGAGCTGACCGAGTCCGACCTCTCCGGCCTGCCGGAGTCCGAGCGCGACGAGCGGCTGCGGCAGCTGCTGGAGACCGACCAGGACACCGCGTTCGACCTCGCGCGGCCGCCGCTCGTGCGGTGCGCCGCCGTCCGCGTCGGACCCGGTGACGGCCGGTTCGTGCTGACGCTCGCACCGCTGCTGCTGGACGGCTGGTCGCTGCCGCTGGTGCTCGGCGAGCTGTGGATGACCTATATGACCGGCGCGGACGAGGCCATGCTGCCGCCCGCGCCGCCACCCGGCCAACACGCTTACGCGCAATGGCTGGAGCGGTTCGACGCGGCAGCCGACGCGGACGCCTGGCATGTGGTCCTGGACGACCTGCCGGAGGCCGCGCCGCTGGCGCGGCCGGTCGAGGCGACCGGCCGCGTCACCGTCGTGGAGAACGTCGTCACGCTGACCGAGACCGTCACGGCCGCGCTGACCGCACGGGCCCGCGCGCACGACCTGACGCTCAACACCCTGGTGACCGGCGCCTGGGGCCTGCTGCTCGGCGAGCTGACCGGCCGGGACGAGCAGGTCTTCGGTGTCACCGTCGCCGGGCGGCCGGCCGAACTGCCGCAGCTGGACCAGGCGTCCGGCATGTTCATGAACAACCTGCCGGTACGGTTCGGGCCGCGCGCCGGAGAGACCGTGCGCGAGGCGCTGCACCGGCTCCAGCGCGAGCAGGCGGGACTGATCGCGCACCAGCACGTCAGCCTCGCCGAGCTGAGCCGGATCGCCGGCCGCGATCAGCTCTTCGACACCGTGGTGGTGTTCGAGAGCGCGCCGACGACCGCCGCCCCACCGCCACCACCGCCGGGCCCGCCGCCGATGCCGCCGGGACCGGGCGGTCCGGGTGGCCCCGGTGGCCCCGGTGGCCCCGGTGGCCCCGGTGGCCCCGGTGGCCCCGGTGGCCCCGGTGGTCCTGGCGGCCCCGGTGGTCCGGACGGCCTCGGTGCTCCTGCCGGTCCGGGGGGCCCCGGCGCTCCTGCCGGTCCTCCCGGTCCCGGCGGTCCGTTCGCGCCGCCGCCGCATCTGGTCCAGATCCTCGGCATGGAGGCGCACGACGCCGCACGCGTCCCGCTCCGCTTCGCCATCGCTCCGGGCGAACGGCTCGGCATCCTCGCGCAGTACTGGTCCGAGGCCTTCGCGCCGGGCCGGATCGAGGAGATCCAGGACCGGTTCGTCCACCTGCTCGGCGCGTTCGCCGAGGACCTGGACCGACCGGTGAGCAGCCTGCCGCTCCGTACGACGGGAGGCACCGGACGATGATTCCTCCGCTGACCGTTCCGGACCTGTTCCGCAACCGCGTGGCCGCCGGCCCGGACACCGAGGCCGTCGTGTCCGAGGACGGCGTCCTCTCGTACGCCGAACTCGACGCACGCGCCAATCGCCTGGCGCGGCTGCTGATCGAACGCGGCGCGCAACCGGAGAGCTTCGTCGCGGTCGCCGTGCCGCGCGGCGCGGACCTGATCGTCGCGCTGCTGGCCGTGCTGAAGTCCGGCGCCGCCTACCTTCCGGTGGACCCGGCCTACCCGGCCGACCGGATCGCGTACATGCTCGACGACGCGCGCCCGGCGCTCGTGCTCACCACCCGCGCGGTCGCCTCGCGGCTGCCGGTGGAGGCGCCGCTCGTCCTGGACGCGCCGGAGACCGTGGCGGCGCTCGCCGCCCGGTCCGCGACCGCCGTGACCGAGGCCGACCGGCTCGCTCCGCTGCATCTGCCGGCCCCGGCCTACCTCATCTACACCTCCGGCTCCACCGGCCGTCCGAAGGGCGTCGTCGTCACGCACATGGGCGTGGCGGGTCTGCTGACCTCACAGCTGGCGGCCTTCGACGTCGGCCCCGGCTCCCGGGTGCTCCAGTTCGCCTCGCCGAGCTTCGACGCGGCGTTCTGGGAGCTGTGCATGGCGCTGCTGTCCGGTGCGGCCCTGGTGGTCGCCCCGGAGGAACGGCTCGCTCCCGGCGCCCCGCTCGCCGCGCTGCTCGCCGAGCGCCGCGTCACGCACGCCACCCTGCCGCCCGCCGTGCTGGCCGCCACCGAACCGGCCGCCGACGTGCTGACCGGCGGCACACTGGTCACCGCCGGAGAGGCGTGCTCCGCCGCGCTGGCCGACGCCTGGTCGCCCGGCCGCCGGATGGTCAACGCCTACGGTCCGACCGAGTCCACGGTGTGCGCGACCATGACCGGACCGCTGACCGCCGGGGACGGCCCGCCGCCGATCGGCGCGCCGGTCACGTACACCCAGGTGCTGGTCCTGGACGAGGGGCTGCGGAGCGTTCCGTCCGGCGAGGTCGGCGAGCTGTATCTCGCCGGGGCCGGTCTGGCGCGCGGCTATCTCGGCCGTCCGTCGCTCACCGCCGCCCGGTTCGTGGCCCGTCCGCAGGGCCGGCCCGGTGAACGGATGTACCGCACCGGCGACCTGGTCCGCCAACGGGCCGACGGAGAGCTGGAGTTCATCGGCCGCGCCGACCAGCAGGTCAAGCTGCGCGGCTTCCGCATCGAACTCGGCGAGATCGAGGCGGCGCTCGCCGCGCACCCGTCCGTCGCCCAGGCGGTGGCGGCCGTACGCGAGGACCGGCCGGGCGTCCGCGGTCTGGTCGGCTATGTGGTTCCGGCGGGCGGCGGCACGGCCGCCGACGAGCTGATCCGGCACCTCACGGCCACCCTGCCGGCCCATCTGGTGCCGCCGGTGATCGTCGAGCTGGACGCGGTGCCGCTGACGCCGAACGGAAAGGTGGACCGCGCGGCGCTGCCCGCACCGGACCGCGACAGTGCGGGCGCGGAGCCGCGCACCCCGGCCGAACTGGCCCTGTGCACGCTCTTCGCCGAGGTGCTCGGCCTGCCCGGAGCCGGTGCGGACCGTAACTTCTTCGAGCTCGGCGGCGACAGCATCACCGCCTTCACCCTGGTGCAGCGCGCCTCGGCGCAGGGTCTGGACCTCACCGTCCAGGACGTCTTCCGGCACGGCACCCCGGCCCGCCTGGCCGCGCGCGCCGACGAGGCGGTCGCCACCACCCGGGCGGCGTTCGCGCCGTCGGCCGCCGATCTGGCCGCGGTCACGGCCGCGCTGCCGGGCCACGCCGGCGTCCTGCCGGTCACGCCGATGCAGGAGACGCTGCTCGCCGGAGCCCGGCGCGAGCCGGACACCGGCCGGCTGCTGGTCGACTGCTGGCAGTTCTGGCTGGAGTTCGACGGCGGCATCGAACCGGAGCGGATGCGGCGCGCCGCCGCCGCGCTGCTGCGCCGCTACCCGGCCTCCGCCGCCGCCTTCGCGCACGAGGGCCTGAGCCGTCCGCTCCAGGCCGTGCCCGGAGACCTCGGCGCCGGCTGGGTGAGCGGCACGGACGGGGTGCCGTGGGCCGAGCACGATGTGAGCGCGGTCTCCGAGGACCAGCAGGAAGGCGTCTTCGAGAAGCTGGCGGCGGCCGAGCGCGAGCGTCCTTTCGACGTGTCGCGCTCTCCGCTGCTGCGCTTCACCCTGGTCCGGTTCGGCGAGCGGCGGCACCGGCTGCTGCTCAACTTCGGCCAGCTCCAGATGGACGGCTGGTCCTTCCCGGTCTTCCTGGACGACCTGTGGGTGCTCTACCAGTACGACGGTGAGCCGGCCGCGATGCCCGCCGCGTCGACCGCGGCCCCGTACACCGCGTGGCTGGCCGGCCGGGACCGTCCGGCGGCCCGCTCCGCCTGGCGCGCCGCGCTCGACGGACTCGCCGCGCCGACCCTCGTACGCGAGACGGATCCGGCGTACCGCGCGGGCGCACCGCACGTCCAGGACCTGGTCCTGGTGCCGGCCGAGGTGACGAAGGCGCTCGGCGCGCGGGCCAAGGAGCACGGACTGACGCTCAACACCCTGGTCCTCGGTGTCTGGGGCCTGGTCCTCGGCTCCCTGACCGGCCGCCGGGACGTGGTCCTCGGCTACACCGTGGCCGGCCGCGCGCCGGAGGTGCCCGGCATCGAGCACGCCATCGGCAGCTACGCCAACCTGCTGCCGGTCCGCGTCCGCTGGAGCCCCGGGCAGCCCTTCACCGAGGTGCTGGCCAGACTCCAGGAGGAGCAGAGCGCGCTCATCCCGCACCAGCATCTGAGCCTCGCGGAGATCGAACGGGACGCCGGAGCGGGCGAGTTGTTCGACGCCACGGTCGCCGCGCAGAACTATCCGGTCCACCGTCCGGCCTCCGAGGCGCTGGCCGCCGCCGGTGTCGCGCCGAAGGACGGCGCACGGATCGTCGGCGTGCACACGCACGAGGTCACCGCGCACACGCTGCGGCTCTCCTTCCGCGTCGACGACCAGATCTTCCTGGCGCTGGAGTACCGGGGCGGCACGGAGGTGCTGGCCGGGATCGCGGAGCGCGTACGGCGGCTGACGGCGGCCGTCGCGGACGACCCGGGCCGCGCGGCCGGCGCACTGCTGGAACTGGCGGACCGCCCCCAGGAGGACACACGTCATGAGTCAACCGCGTACGGAGAGACGATCCGATGAGCACTGACATGCTGATGGACACCAGGCTGCTGGTCGGCCGCCAGATGCGACACCTCAAGCGCGGGCCGGAGCGGGTCGTGCCGGTGGTGATCACTCCGCTGATCCTGGTCCTGCTCAACGGACTGCTGATCGGCAGCGCGATCGTGGTGCCGGGGAACGGCAACTACAAGGACTTCATGATGGCCGGCGTGTTCGCGCAGGTCGCCATGCTCGGGATGTCCAACGCGCAGAACGGCCTCAAGGAGGATCTGCGCAACGGCCTGGTGGACCGCTTCCAGTCGCTGCCGATCGCCCGTTCCGCGGCGGTCCTGGCGCGCTCGATCGCCGAACTCCTCATGATGTTCGTCGGCTGGCTGGTGATCGCCGGCGTCGGTCTGCTGATCGGCTGGCGGATGCACGAGGGCCTGCTGCGCGGCATGGCGGGCATCGGCCTGATGCTGCTGTTCGGCTACATGTTCATCTGGCTCGGCATCCTCGGCACGGTCTCCGGGCGCAACCCGCAGTCCTCCGGCGTCGGTTCGATGATCGTCATGCCGATGCTGTTCCTGTCGCCCGCCTTCTTCCCGATCGACAACCTGCCGGGCTGGCTCCAGACCATCTGCGAGTGGAACCCGTTCAGCTCGGTCGTGGTGGCCTGCCGCGAGCTGTGGGGCAACCCGAACCCGACGGTCACCGGCGCCTTCCCGGTCGAGCACCCGATGCTCGTCGCGACACTGATGCCGGTCGTCCTGCTGATCGTGATCATGCCGCTGGCCGTCCGCCGCTACCACTCCGTCGTCGGGCGGTGAGGACATGAGCGCGTCGTCCCCGGCCGGCCGCTGGTCGTCCGCCACGCTGGCCTCGCTGCTCGGCGTCCAGGTCTTCCAGGTGGTCCTCGCCTGGTCCGTGCTCACCGTGGCGGGACCGCTCGCCACCGCGGTCGTGCTCGCGCTCGGCACCCTGCCGCGCATCGCGATGATGTCCGGCCTGACCGCCGGGCTCGCGGGCCGGTTCGCCGCGCACCGTCTGCTGGCGGTCGGCGAACTCGGCCGTGCGGCCCTGGCCCTGGCCGCGGCCGGCGCGCTCGCCGTCAGCGGCCTCGACTTCACCGGACTGCTGCTGGCGAGCCTGCTGTTCGGCCTCGTCGAGGCGATCACCGAGCCGGCCGCCGGTTCGGTGCCCGCGCTGATCGCCGACGCGGCGGGCCGGCAGCGGATGGAGGCGCTGCGCACCACGCTCTTCCGCGTCACGGTCGTCGTCGGCGGACCGCTCGCCGGACTCGGCGCGCTGCTCGGCCTGTCCACCGCGCTGATCGTCGGCGGCCTGGTGTTCCTGGTCTCCGCCGCGCTGTTCCTCTCGCTCCGTCCGCGTCCGTCCGACGCGGACGGTACGGCTCCGGCGGCCGGCCACGGACCGGCCGCCGGAATGCCCGGCCCGCCGGGAGCGGACGCGCCGAAGGCCGGCGAGGCGCTGGCCCTGCCGGGCGTCCGTGCCGCACTGATCTGCACCGTCCTGATCGAGCTCGGCTGCCCGGGGGCGTTCGGCGTCGGCACCCTGCTGCTCGCCGACGACCGGGGCTGGGGCGCGGTCGGATTCGGTGTGCTGGTCGGCGCGGTCGGCCTCGGCACGGTCCTCGCCGCGCTGGCCCCGGGCTTCGCCCGGCGGCTGCGCGGCAGCGGCAGCGGGCTGATCCTCGCCTGTGTGCTCACCGCGGCGGCGATGGCCGGTCTCGCGTTCAGCCCGAACCTGCCGCTCGCCGCCGTGCTCACGGTCGTGATGGCGCTCGCGGCCGCCGCCGCCAGCGCCGCCACGCTCGGCGTGCTGTTCTCCGGACCGCGTCCGGAGGCGCTCGGCATGGTGATGGGCGTCGTGATGGCGGCCGGCGCGCTCGCCGCTCCGCTCTCGTACGTCCTGGTCGGCCTGGTCGCCCGCCTGGCGAACCCGCGGGTGGCGGTCGCCGCCTGCGCGGTGGCGCTGCTGGCCGCCGCACTCGTCGCGCTGTCGGACCGCACGCTGCGCACCGCGACGGCACCGGAACCGCCCACGGGACCGCAGGCGGGACCGCCCGGCGACCCGGCCGCAGGCGCGGACGCCTCCACCACCGATGCTCCGCCCGCCGAAGCGCCCGCCGACGCCACCGGCGAGCCGTCCGCGGACGGGCAGCCCGGCCACCTCTCCGCGAAAGGAGCCTGACGCCATGGCCGACGCACCGAACGCCGCACCGACCGCCGGGCCGCCCGCACCACCCGCCACCCCCGAGATACCCGCCGGCATGCCCGACGAGAACTCGCTGGTCTACGGCGACGCCGTACTCGCCGACCCGCACGCCGTCTACGCGCGGATGCGGTCCGAGTGCCCGCTGCACCAGGACGTCATCCAGGGCGGCGGCAAGGTCCTCGTACCGACGCGCTACGACGACGTACGCGCGCTGCTCGCCGAGTCGCGGCTGCTGCGGAGCTTCGCCGTCGAGGACCCGGGGGCCTTCCAGGGGCACCTCGGCAACAGCGATCCGCCGCGCCACACCCGGCTGCGCCGGCTCACCGCCAAGGCGCTGACGCCGAAGCGCGTGGAGCGGCTGCGGCCGGCCGTGGAGCGGCTCGCCGACGGGCTGCTGGACGCGCTGGCCGGCCGCCCGCAGGCCGACCTGGTGGCCGAGTACACGCATCCGCTGGCCGCGCTGGCGGGCGCGGAGCTGTTCGGCATCGGCGAAGCGGACGCCGAGGAGTTCCACGGTTGCTGGGACGCGATGGCGGCCTTTCCGGAGACCACCTCGTTCCCGGAGTTCCAGGCGGCCACCGACCGTCTCGGCCGGCTGTTCGCCCGGCTCTTCGCGGACCGCCGCGAGCAGCCGTCCGACGACCTCCTCTCCGCGCTCGTGCACGCCAGGTCCGGCGAGGACCGGCTCACCGACGGCGAGCTGGAACAGACCGCCGTCTTCCTGGTGATCGCCTCCGACAAGACCGTTCCGGCGATGCTCGCGAGCGCGATGCTCGCGCTGCTGGACCACGCCGACCAGCTCGACCTGCTGCGCTCGCGTCCGGAGCTGCTGCGCGGGGCCGTCGAGGAGTGCCTGCGCTACGAGGCGCCGGTCGCCCTCACCAACCCGCTGCGCGCCGGAGAGCCGATGAGCGTCGGCGACCGGGAGCTGGCCGCAGGCGACCTCGTACAGCTGGCGCTCATCGCGGCCAACCGCGATCCGGAGCGCTTCGCCGACCCGGACCGCCTGGACATCACCCGCCCGGTCGGCGGCCATGTCTCCTTCGGACACGGCATCCACATGTGTCTCGGCGCCCAACTGGCGCGCATGACCGGCGAGGTCGCCCTCGGCCGGCTGATCGACCGCTTTCCCGCGCTGCGCCTCGCGCACGACGACCCGGCCCAGGACGCGGTCTGGTCCCGTGAGCACGTCATGCGGCGGCTGAGCGCGCTCCACGTAGGCCTGGGCGAAGCCGCTCCGGCCGGCAGCGCCGCCGCACCGGTGGCGTCCGCGACCTCCGCTCATCCGACAGGAGCTGATCCGACGTGACCACCGCCATCGAGGCGCATGGACTGCGCAAGCGCTACAAGGACCACGAGGCGCTGGCAGGCGTCGATCTCAGCGTCGAGTCCGGCACCGTCTTCGGCCTGCTCGGTCCGAACGGCGCGGGCAAGACGACCGCCGTGCGCATCCTCACCACGCTGCTGCGCGCGGACGAGGGCCGGGCGAGCGTCGCCGGCTTCGACGTGGTCAGCCAGGCGCAGGACGTGCGCGCGAACATCGGTCTGACCGGGCAGTACGCCGCGGTCGACGAACGGCTCACCGCCCGCGAGAACCTGACCCTGATCGGCCGGCTCTACCGGCTCGGCAAGAAGGAGACGGCCGCCCGGACCGAGTCGCTGCTCGAACGGTTCGAGCTGACCGCCGCCGCCAACCGGCCGCTGAGCACGTACTCCGGCGGTATGCGCCGCCGCCTCGACCTCGCCGCGAGCCTGATCGGCCGGCCGCCGCTGCTCTTCCTCGACGAGCCGACCACCGGACTCGACCCGAGCAGCCGCCTGGCCCTCTGGGACATGATCCGTGAGCAGGTGGCCGCCGGAGTGACGATCCTGCTCACCACGCAGTACCTCGACGAGGCCGACCAGCTCGCCGGCCGCGTCGCCGTCCTCGACCAGGGCAAGGTCATCGCCGACGGCACGCCGGACCAGCTCAAGCGGAAGGTCGGCGGCGAGTGGCTGGAGGTGACCGTCGCGAACCCGGAGACCGCCGCCGACACCGTACGCGCGCTGTCCTCGGCCATCGCCGGCGAGCCGACGCTCAGCGAGGACGGGCTGACCGTCAGTGCCCCGGTCGCCGAGGGCACCCACTCCATCGCCGCCGTCGCCGCGAGCCTGGACGCCGCCGGGGTGGAGGTCGTCGACTTCGCCCTGCGCCGGCCCTCGCTCGACGACGTCTTCCTCACCCTGATCGGCAAGACCGCCGCCGCGGTACCGGAACCGCAGAAGGCCTGACGAGGAGCAACCGGCAATGAGCCAGGACATGGACCTGCACACCACCGCCGAGGACGGGACGCGTTCCGCCGAGGCGCTGATCACCCAGGACTTCGTACGCGATCCGCACGCCACGTACGACTGGATGCGCGAGGAGGGACCGGTCAAGCTGCGGCAGGCCAGCGGCTCGGTCCTGTGGATGCTCACGCGGTACGAGGACGCGCGCGCCGCGCTCGCCGAGCCGAAGCTGCACAAGGATCCGCGCCGCTTTCCGAACCCGGCGGGCGGCACCGGCATGGGCCCGGAGGAGCCGGGCATGGAGCTGCTGTCGCGGCACATGCTCAACAGCGACCCGCCGGACCACACCCGGCTGCGCAAGCTGACCACGAAGGCCTTCACGGCGCGGCCGACGGAGATGTTCCGGCCGCGCATCGAGGAGCTCGCCGCAGGGCTGCTGGACGGCTTCGAGGCCGGGCAGCGGATGGACGTCGTGAACGACTACGCGATGCCGCTGTCCACCCGGGTGATCTGCGAGCTGATCGGCATTCCGGCGGCGGACGGCGAGATCTTCCGCGACTGGTACACCACCATGACCGGGGTGCACCCGCCGGAGCAGGTCACCGAGGCCAGGCAGTCGCTGATCCGCTACCTCGGCGATCTGATCGCCGACAAGCGCGCCCGCCCCGCCGACGACCTGATCAGCAATCTGCTCCAGGCGCGGGACGCGGACGATCTGCTGTCCGAGACCGAAGTCATGTCGATGGTGTTCCTGCTGCTCGGCGCGGGCCACGAGACGGCGATCAGCTTCATCGGCACCGCGATGCTGTCGCTGCTCTCCGAGCCGGACCAACTCGCCCTGCTCCAGAAGGATCTGACACTCCTGCCGGGCGCGATCGAGGAGCTGCTGCGCTTCGAGAGCCCGATCAACGTGGCGACGTTCCGTTACGCGGCCGAGCCGGTCGAGATCGGCGGCGTCACGATTCCGGCGGGCGACTCGGTGTTCGTCTCCATCGGCGCGCTCAACCGTGATCCGTCGAAGTTCTCGGAGCCGGACCGCCTGGAGATCACCCGCCCGGCCACCGGGCACCTCGCCTTCGGCCACGGACTGCACCACTGTCTCGGCGCTCCGCTGGCGCGCGTCGAAGGGGCCGTGGCGATCGGCCAGTTGATCACGCGCTTCCCCGACCTCGCACCGGCGGTCGGCCGCGAGGACCTCCAGTGGCGGTTCAGCCTGATGCTGCGCTGCCTGGAATCACTGCCGGTCGTCCTGTGACCGGCCTGCTGGACACGGAAGCTGCCACGGTCCCGGCCGCGCCCGCCGCGGCCGGGCAGTGCCCGGGCCACCCTCCTGATCCGGACGCCGGCGACGGCACCCACCGCCGGCTGATGGCGCTGCTGGACCGCGCCGGCGCCGACTACCGGATCATCGACCACGCGCCGGAGGGGCGCACCGACCTGGCCAGCGAACTGCGCGGCCACCGGCTGGAGATGGCCGCCAAGTGCATGGTCCTGCGGATCCGCAGGAAGGGCGGCGAGGACCACCACGTCCTCGCCGTCGTGCCGGGCCACCGCCGCGTCGACCTGCGGCGGGTCCGCAAACTGTACGGAGGAAGCGACGCCACGCTCGGCGACCGCGAGGAGGCCGAACGCCTCACCGGCTGTGTCAGCGGCTGCGTCATCCCGTTCTCGTTCGACGAGCGGCTGCCGGTGGTCGTGGACGCGGACCTGCTGGTGCACGAGGAGATCTACTTCAACGCCGCCCGGCTCGACCGCTCGCTGGCGCTGCGGACCGTCCACTACATCTCGCTGAGCACCCCGCGCATCGCCGCCATCGCCAAGTGACGTGCGGGGAAAGCCGCCAGGACACCGCCTAGCGCCCCGGGCGGACCAGCCGCTGCTCGTAGGCGAAGATCACCACCTGCACGCGGTCGCGCATGCCGAGCTTCGCCAGCAGCCGTCCGACGTGCGTCTTCACCGTGCCCTCGGACAGATGCAGTTCCTTGCCGATGGCGGCGTTCGACGCGCCGCGCGCGATGAGCAGCAGGACCTCGCGCTCGCGGGCGGTGAGCTCGGCCAGCGGGTCCGGTCCCTCGCTGCGCTGCGGCAGGTCCGGCGCAACCTCGTCGAGCAGCCGCCGGGTGGTGGTCGGCGAGATCACCGCGTCGCCGCGCTGCACGGTGCGGATCGCGGAGAGCAGGTCCTCGGCCGGGGCGTCCTTGACCAGGAAGCCGCTGGCCCCGGCCTGGAGCGCGGCGAAGGCGTGCTCGTCGACGTCGAAGGTGGTGAGCACGACGACCTTCGGCGCGTCGGCGCGCGCCAGCAGTCTGCGGGTCGCCTCCACGCCGTCCATGCGCGGCATCCGGACGTCCATCAGCACGATGTCGGCGGAGGTCACGGCCAGCTTCTCCAGCGCCTCCGCGCCGTCGCCCGCCTGGCCGACCACCGTCATGTCGTCCTGCGCCTCGACGACCATGACGAAGCCGGCCCGCACCATCTCCTGGTCGTCGACGAGGAACACCCGGATCGTCATACGCGCTCCTGCCCGCCGCTCTCCTGCTCGCTGTTCTCCGGTCCGGCCGCGCCCGCCGCGGCGCGCACCGGGAGCCGCGCGCTGACCAGGAAGCCGCCGCCCGGGGCCGGACCGGTGTGCACGGTGCCGCCGGCCACCGCGGCGCGCTCGCGCATGCCGACCAGCCCGTGTCCGGCCCCGTCGCCGGGCCCCGGCCCCGTGCCGTCGTCGCGCACCTGGATCTCCACCTCGTAGTCCGACCAGTCGAACCGTATCCCGCAACGGGCGCCGGGACCGGCGTGTTTGAGAGTGTTGGTGAGGGCTTCCTGCACGAGCCGGTACGCGGCCAGCTCCGCCGCGGGCGTCAGCCGGCCGGGTTCGCCGGTCTCGGTGTAGTCGACGGTCAGCCCCGACTCGCGCACGCGGCGCAGGAGTTCCGGCACCTGCGCCAGATCCGGCTGCGGTCCGAAGCCGTCGCCGTGGTCGCCGCCGCGGAGCATGCCGAGCAGACCGCGCATGTCCGTGAGCGCCTGCCGGCCGGCCTCCTCGACGGTGGCCAGCACCTCGGCGGCGCGCTCCGGCCGGGCGCGCGCCGCGTACCGGCCGCCCTGCGCCTGGCTCACGATGACGGACAGCGAGTGCGCCACCAGATCGTGCATCTCCCGCGCGATCCTGGCCCGTTCGTCGCGTGCCGCCCTCGCCGCGCGCTCCTCGCGCTCCGCCTCGGCGCGCACCGCGCGGTGCTCCAGCTCGCCGACGTACGCCAGTTGGAAGCGGCGGAACAGACCGAGGCTGAACGCCACCAGCACGATCGCCAGCAGAAAGCCGAAGAGGAAGGCCGGGGGCAGCTGCACGGTGGTGGTCAGCGCGGACCGCAGCGTGACCGCCGCCGCCCCGGCCGCGCCGACCAGCACCGAGGCCAGCGGCGCGCGACCCGGGCCGTGCGCGCAGTACGCGTACAGCGCCAGCGGAAACGCCAGCAGGGACGGCAGCAGCGGAAACTCGCCGGGCAGGACCACGGCCTGGACGGCGCAGGCCACCGTCGTCACGGTGAACGAGGCGGTGGCCGCCGACCGCCGCCAGGCCCCGGCGGCGTGGCCGACGAGCACCGCCGGCGCCAGCAGCAGGGCCCAGGCCCCCGGCAGCGCGAGCGCCAGCAGGAGCAGCGTCCAGCCGCCGACCGGCAGCGCGACGGCAAGGGTGATCAGGACGTCGGGCCGCTCCGGTCGCGGCAGCCGGTTCAGTGGCCGCACTGCGCGCACACGGACCGGGTACGGCGCTGGTAGTCGCGGGTCGCGCCGAGCAGCGCAGCGCCGAACAGCGACCAGCCGCCGTACACCGCGAGGATGACCCAGGAGTTGGCGCTGCCCGCGTCGAACGGCAGTTCCGGGCCGCCGAGCAGATGGTTGATCGCGGCGAACACCGGGATGAGCCCCTGGAGCAGCAGCGCCGCCGACAGGCCCCAGCCGCAGGCGACCAGCAGCATCCGGGGCACGGTGCGGCGGGCCAGGAACGGCACCCACGACGGGTAGATCAGGCCCCACGAGCTCACCAGGGCCAGTGAGAGCACTCCGCCGCCGACCAGCAGCATGGTTTCCATGACCGGGAATCCCTCGGGATAGTCGTCCGGACGGCCGATGCCGCCGCCCGCCCACCAGTAATACTTCACCGCCGGGTAGACGAAGGCCAGGCCGAACGCCGCGTATCCGAGCCACGGCGAGGACTTCTCGCGCTCGCCCGGCAGCAGCCCGCAGCGGTCGCAGCCCGTTCCGGTGCGGCGCTGGAAGGCGAGGGTGGAGCGGGCCAGCAGTACGGTGGCCGCGAAGGCGACGGCACGGCTGAGGAAGCCGGGCCAGTCGACGATCGCGAAGTCGCCGGCCGGGATGCCGGTGACCCGGAAGAACGCGCGGAACCCGTCGAAGACGATGCCGACGGCCGACCAGAGCAGCAGGACGGTGCCGGTCCAGCCGAGGACCAGGACCGCGGTGCGCGCCGCGCCGTGCGCCGTGGTGCGGGCGGCGGAGGCCAGCACGGCGACGACGCCGACCGCCGCCCCGGCCCAGAGCGCCCAGGACGGCACGATGCCGAGCGACCTGATGTAGTCCGCCGCTCCCGGCAGGTGCGGTTCTGCGGCCGCGGCGGCCAGCGCGGCCAGCAGCGTCACGAGCACCGGCCACGGTCTGACCGGCCGGACGGCCGCGGCCGGTGCGGGGGCGGGCTTCTCGGTCAGCGGAACGACGCCTTCGGGCATCTCGGACTCCTCTCACTGCGGTACCGCGGCCGGATGCTTCGCGCCGAGGTACCTCCACCGTGGCAGCCGGGTACCGGCCGCCGCGTCTGCCTCAGGTCGTGCGCCGATGTGACCTGCGGATGATGCCGGAGCGGCCGGTCCTCTCCGTAAGGTCTTTGCCGGTAGCGGCAACACGTCCGGCCACGGCCTTCGCCGTCGTTAGCGTGCGGACGGTCAATCTCACGCGGCCCGCGGGCTCTTCGGAGCCGAGGCGGCCACGGCCCATCAGCGGCAAGGAGCCGATCCATGTCCCGACCGACCGATCAGGCCGACGCGGCCACCGACGGCAACGGCGCCTACGCGGCTCCGGCGCACGACCCCGTTGCCGAGCGGTTCATGGCGATGTCCGACGTCATCACGCCGAACGCCGTCCGCGTCGCCGCGACGCTCGGCATCGCCGATCTCGTACGCGAAGGAGTGGACCGGCTCGACGACCTCGCGGCCCGTACCTCCACCGACCGCGAGGCGCTCGGCGAGATGATGCGGCACCTGACCGTCCAGGGCCTGTTCGCCCAGCCGGAGCCCGGTGTCTACGCGCCGACCGAGCTGTCCCGCTGGATCGAGAGCGACCATCCGGTCGGCATGCGCGAGTTCCTCGACCTGGACTCGCCGATGGGCCGGCCGCAGCGCGCCTTCGCCGGTCTGCTCCACAGCATCCGCACCGGTGGTCCGGCCTACGCCGAGATCTACGGCAGGACGTACTGGGAGGACCTGGACGCGCGGCCGGACCTGAGCCGGGCCTTCAACGCCAAGATGGCCAAGCAGGTCTCGGAGATCGCCGCGGACGTCGCCAAGACGTACGACTGGAGCGGCGTCGGCCATGTCGTGGACGTCGGCGGTGGCACCGGCACGCTGCTGGCCGAGGTGCTGGCCGCGCATCCGTCGCTCCGCGCGACCCTGGTGGACCTGCCGGCCGCCTCCGGCGGAGCGGGCCGGCTGCTGGCCGAGGCGGGCGTCGCCGACCGGTGCGAGATCGTGGCGGGCAGCTTCTTCGAGCCGCTTCCGGCCGGTGCGGACGTCTACCTCCTCTCGACGATCCTGCACGACTGGAGCGACGAGGCCTCGCGCGCGATCCTGCGCCGGTGCGCCGAGGCGGCGGGCGAGCACGGCCGGGTGCTGGTCGTGGAGCATCTGATCCAGCCGGAGATCCGGCAGGGCATCTCCACGCTGAACCTGATCCTGCTGACCACGCTCGGCGGCCGGGAACGCTCGCTGGAGGAGTACGCCGAGCTCGCGGACGCCGCGGACCTGAGAGTGCTGCGGACGCTGCCGCTGCCCTCCGGCCGGTCGGCCGTGGAGCTGGGGGCCGTCCTGCCGATCACCGCCGAGCACGACACCCCCTAGCGCGCCGGTCATGAACGATCTCGTCTTCGCCCTGGCCGGAACCGTCGGCGTCGTGACGCTGGCCATCGGCATGGCGGTCGGCGCGCGGCGGCTGCTGGGTCTGCGCGTCGGCACGCTCCGGATGGTGCTGGCCTCCCTGGTCGGCTTCGCCACCGCCGTGGTCTTCGGCAACCATGTGCAGCCGCCGCTGGAGCGCGGCGCGCTCGCCACCGTCATGGTCGGCATCTCGGTGCTGGTGACGATGGCGTTCCTGGTCCTGGCGGACGTCGTGATGTCGGACCGGTCGCGGCCGGTGGCCTGGACGCGCCGGCTGCACCGCCGCATCATGCGGGTCCACCGGTACGCGCAGATCGGCGTGATCCTGGCCCGGCACGGCCTCGCGCCGTTCCTGCGCCGCAAGGACCGCACCGGCAAGGACCGGGGCGGCGCGGCGGGCCGGCTCGGCTCGCCGCGGCTGGCCCGGTCGCTGCGGCTGGCCATCGAGGAGGGCGGGGTCACCTTCGTCAAGCTCGGCCAGCTGATGTCCACCCGGCCGGACGCGATACCGAGCGAGTTCACCGAGGAGCTGAGCAAGCTCCAGTGCAAGGTCGCGCCCGCGCCCTGGCCGGAGGTCCGACGGGTCCTGGAGGACGAGCTCGGCGGGCTGGTGGACAGCGAGTTCGCCGAGTTCGACCCGGAACCGCTGGCCGCCGGATCGGTCGCCCAGGTGCACCGGGCGCGGCTGACCTCCGGCACCTCCGTGGTGATCAAGATCCAGCGGCCGGGCATCCACCACATCGTGGAGCGGGACCTGGACATCATGGGCCGGATCGCCGTCACGCTGGAGGAACGCGCCGACTGGGCCCGGTCGATCGGCGCGGTCGCGCTGGCCGAGGGGTTCGCCACGGCGCTCCGCGAGGAGCTGGACTTCCAGGTCGAGCTGCGCAACATGAGCGCGATCGGCGCGGCGGCGGCCGAGGCGGGCACGGCGGTGTGCGTCCCGGAGCAGTTCCACCGGCTGTGCACGAAGCGTGTGCTGGTGCTGGAGCATCTGGAGGGCACCCCGATCGGCGAGGCCGGTCCGCGCGTCGAACGGGCCGGACTGGACCGCGAGAAGCTCGCCGGTGTCCTGCTGGACTGCATGATGCGCCAGGTCATGATCCACGGCGTCTTCCACTGCGATCCGCATCCGGGGAACATCCTGCTGCTGGACGACGGCCGCCTCGCGCTGCTCGACTTCGGCGTGGTCGGCCGGCTGGACGCCAAGGCCAGATCGGCGCTGCGCGCCCTGCTGCTGGCGGTCAAACGCGGCGACCGGGCGGCGCTGTGCGACGCGCTGCTCGATCTGGTCATCCGCCACGACGACCTCGACGAGCAGGCGCTGGAGCGCGAACTCGGCGATTTCGTCACGCTGTTCCTCACCGCGGGAGCCACTCCGGACCTGGAGATGTTCGCGGGTCTGTTCCGGGTGATCGCCGGCCACGGGCTGTCCGTGCCGCCGCAGGTCGCCGGACTGTTCCGGATGCTCGCCACGCTGCACGGCACGCTGATGGGCCTCGCGCCGTCCTTCGACATCGTGACCGAGTCGCGGGAGCTGGTGGCCGGTTACTACACCGAGCGGTTCCAGCCGGCCGCGCTGCGCGCCACCGCCGGGGAGAACGTCCTGAGCATGATGGCGATGCTCAGCAAGGTGCCGCGCCGCCTGGACCGCATCACCGGCGCGCTGGAGGAGGGCCGGCTCGGTGTGACCGTACGGCTCGGAGCCCGCGAGCGGGACCGCAGGCTGGTCACCGGGCTGGTCCACCTGTCGCTGATCACGGTGCTGGCCGCCGCCTTCGGAATCATGGGCGTGCTGCTGCTCGGCACGGACAGCGGCCCGCTGATCACGCCGACGCTCGGGCTGCTCGACGTCTTCGGCTACAACCTGCTGGTCGTCAGCTCGGTGCTCGGCCTGCGCGTACTCGTCCGGGTGTTCCGCGGCGAACCGTGAGGAACCCCGGCGGAAGATAAGCGATTCACCGCACCGCACCGCACCACGGCAGCACACCCCCGAACCGCACCACGGAAACGCACCACCGAACCGACTGGAGGCGTGTCATGAAGGCGAAGTCGACCTACCGCAAGCGCTGGGGAGTTCCCGGCGGACCCGATCTGCTCGACCAGGTGCCCGACCTCCTGGACCAGGTTCCGGACCTGCTGGACCGGATTCCCGGCTGGGTCGACGCGATGACGGCCAACGGGCTGCGCGACACGGTCCTGCGGATCCTCTCCGGCGGTCCGCGCAGCGGCGCGGAGCTGATCGAGGAGATCGGCACCCTCCGGGGCCGTCCGCAGATCACCGCCGAGCAGCTGTATCCGCTGCTGGACCAGCTCACCGACGAGAACCTGGTGACGGCCGGCACGAAGGACCGGCCGCGCGCCTACGCGCTCACGGAGGAGGGCCGCGAGGCCGCCGCTCGACGCGGCGGCTCCGGAGCCTTCGGTCCTTTCGGCTCCTTCGATCCCTTCGCGTCCGCCGGTTCCGCGGGCTCCGCAGGTTCATCCGGCTCCTCCGATTCCTCCGGCGCCCGCCCCGGCGAGGCGCACCGGCTGCTCGGCGATGTGCTGATGGCCGCCGGACGCCTGGAGTGGTCGGGCGACGCCCGCCGCCGCGAGCAGGCGGCGGCGGTGCTGGCCGAGGCGCGTCGCGAGCTGTACCGGCTGCTCGCCGACGAGGAGTGCTGACCGCCGAAGCGGTACGCGACCGCTGACGGCGGCCACGGAAACGACGGAGCGGCCGGACCCGGGCCCGAAAGCCCGGTGTCCGGCCGCTCCTTCGCGTCCGGGTCCGTGGCCCGTACGCGTTCCTGGGGTCCTGGCGGGCCGGCGGACGATCCGTCACGTCGCGAGGGACGATCCGGTCGGGCCGGCCCGCGGGGACCGGGCGCGTCAGCCCGTCACATCGGCCGGCTTCCGCTCGTCCGCGCTGCCGTCCGCCGCGTCCGGCCCGTCCGGAACGTCCTCCCCGGTACCCGGGGCGTCGGCGCGGCCGCCGGGCCACCAGGCGCGTCGGCCGAACAGCGCGGTGAGCGCCGGAACGAGCAGCATCGCCATCACGAACGCCGTGAGCAGGATGCCGAACGCCACGGCGAAGCCCATCTGCTGCAGCATGGCGTTCTCCGCCAGCAGCAGCACGCCGAACGTGCCGGCCAGGATCACCGCGGCGGCGGTGATGGTGGACGCGGTGCTCACGACGGCACGCGCGGTGGCCTCGGCCGGACTGCTGCCCCGCCGGATCTCCTCGCGCAGCCTGGCGATCATGAGGATGTTGTAGTCGGTGCCGATCGCCACGACGAACAGATAGAGGATCACCGGCAGCGTGAAGAGCAGACCGCTCTCGCCGCGCACGTCCTGGAAGAGCCAGACGGTGGAGCCGAGCGTCGCGCCGAAGCCGAGGCCGACCGCCAGCATCAGGTACCACGGAGCCACCACGCTGCGCAGCAGCAGACCGAGGATGATCATGATGGCGAGTCCGGCCGCCGGGAAGACCAGCGTGTAGTCGCGGTTGACCGCGTGCTGCACATCGGCGAGCACCGCACTGGTGCCGCCGACCAGCGCCTCGGTGCCGTCCGGGGCCTTGTCGTGCGCGAGATCGCGCAGCGGCCCGGAGACCAGGTCGATGGCCGCGTCACCGGTCGGCCGGTGGTCGATCAGCACCGAGAGCTGTGCGACGTCCCCGGCCGGGGCGAGCACCGCCGGAGGCGCGCTGCCGACGCCGTCCAGCGCCGCCAGCTCCTTGCCGTACGCCTCCAGTGCCGCCGGGTCCAGCTTGCCGCCGTCCTCGGAGCGCACCATGATCCACACCGGGTCGGTCTGGCCGGACGGGAAGCTGTCCTGGAGGTCCTCCATCGCCTTGACCGACTCCAGCTCCTTCGGCAGCGAACTGCCGGTGTCGAAGACCGGGTTGAAGCCGAGCGCGCCGATGGCGAGCACCGCGAGCAGACCGCCGGAGGCGGCGGCTACCAGACCGGGCCTGCGGCCGGTCAGCGCGCCGACGCGCTCGGAGATCCGGTGCTGGGGCTGCTTCCGCCAGGCCTTGGACGGCCAGAAGGCCTTCGCGCCGAGCAGCGAGAACACCGCGGGCACCAGCGTCAGCGCGGCGAGCAGGGTGACCGCGACCGCGATGGCCAGTGCGGGGCCCATCGCGCGGAACATGCCGAGCGTGGAGAGCAGCAGCGCCAGGAACGCGACGATGACCGCTCCGGCGGCGGAGGCGATCGTCTCGCCGACCTTGCCGACCGCGTCCGCCATGGCCTGCTTCGGCTCCTGGCCGGAGCGCAGGTGTTCGCGGTAGCGGAACAGCAGGAACAGCAGATAGTCGGTGCCGACGCCGAACAGCACCACGATCAGGATGGACGAGATCGAGGCGTCGGTCTTGAGTCCGCCGAGGTCGGAGACGGTGGCGATCAGCCCGTTGGCCACCATGAAGACCAGCGAGATGATCAGCAGCGGCAGGAACGCGATGAGCGGGCTGCGGAAGATGGCGAGCAGCAGCACCACGATGAGCACCATCGTCGCCATCATGATCATGGCGTCGGTGTTGCCGGAGGACTTCATCGTGTCCACGCCGGTGGCCGTCTGACCGGTGATGCCCATGGTCAGCTCGGTGGACTTCAGCAACGGCACGGCGATCTCGCGCAGTTCCTCGACGGAGGACATCAGATCCGCGTCGTACGGATCCTTCGTGGTGGCCATGATCGACGCCAGCGCGAGCTTTCCGTCGGCTGAGACCGACTGCTCGTCGGTGGCGATCTGCTTGACCTTCTTCAGCCCGGCGTCGTCCAGCCCGGCGACGACCTTCCGCAGGTCCTGCCGGTCCTCCGGCGTCAGCGCCGCCTTGTCGCCGCGCTGGAAGACGGCGATGGACGCCGGCTGTTCCTGTTGCGGGAAGGCGCGTTTCTGCACCTCGCCGACCTGCACCGACTCATAGTGCGACGGCAGGAAGTCCGCCTGGTCGCCGGTCGGTTTCAGCTGTGGCGCGAGGGACATCAGGGCGACCGCCGCGATGATCCAGGCGACGATCGTCAGCCAGGGATGCCGGACGGCGGACTGCCCGATCCTTCCGAACATGGGACTCCTCCAGAGCGGTCTTTCGAGAGCCACCGATTGTCGGCACGGCCGGTTCCCCGCTCCGGTGGTTCGGCCGGAACGTGGCAGCAACCTGCCGCTCGCCCGGACCGTGCCGTCCGGTGCGGCGTGCCTGCGGACGACTGGCAGGAAGAGGTCAGCGACATTGCCCGCCGCGCGGCGGGCGGCCGATTCTCGAACCGCTGCCGCCGTCGGCGGACGTGACGGCTGCCGACGCGTCACCCAACCGCGGGAAGAGGACGAGGACATTGATGGTCACGGCCCCGCCCGGAAACGAACTCCTGGCCCATGTCGCCGCACGCGACCCGCTGTTCCGCCACCGGACGGCCCAGCAGCTGCTGGCCGTCGAGAAGCGCCTGCTGGACGTGGCGGCCGACTCGCCGGACCCTCGCGTCGCCGAGCTCACCGTCCATCTCGCCGCGTCCGGCGGCAAACGGCTGCGGCCGCTGCTGGTGCTGCTCGGGGCGGAGTTCGGCGAGGAGTGGCGCGACGGAGTCGTCGACGCCGCCGTGATCGCCGAGCTCGTCCACATCTCCTCGCTCTACCACGACGACGTGATGGACGGCGCGGCGCTGCGGCACGGAGTGGCCAGTTCCAACGCGCGGTGGGGCGAGCGGATGGCGGTGGCCGGCGGCAACTGGCTGCTGGCGCGCGCCGCACGGCTGGCCGCCGGACTCGGCCCGGACATGGTGCGCTTCAACGCGGACGTCGCGGCCGTGCTGGTGGACGGCCAGCTCCGCGAGCTGACCGGTCCGGCCGAGGGCGAGGACCCGGTCGAGCACTTCTTCCGGGTCACCTCCGGCAAGACCGCGGCGCTGCTCGCGATGTCGCTCGGGGCCGGTGCGCTCCAGGCCGGTGCGCCGGCCGGACAGCGGAGTGCGCTCATGGAGTACGGACACCAGCTCGGCATCGCCTTCCAGATATCCGACGACCTCCTCGACCTGGTCGCGCCGGCCGCGCGGACCGGAAAGGAACAGGGCAAGGACCTGGCGGCCGGAGTGCTGAGCCTGCCGGTCCTGCTGGCCCTCTCCGACACCGGACCGGCCGGAGCCGAGCTGCGTGAACTCCTGGAGACCGGACCGCTGGACGACGAGGTACGCCGACGGCGCGCACTGGAGCTGTTCCGGTCCTCCACCGCGCCCGCGGCTGCCGAGGAACACCTGCAGGAGCGCCTGCGGCTGGCCCGGGGCGCGCTGTGCCGGCTGCCGGACGGCGCACCGCGCCGCGCGCTGGACGCGCTGTGCGCCTACGTCGGCGCCCGCGCGTCCACGGCCGCCGGGCCGGCCGGATGCTGACCGGACCGCAGGACAGGACGAGGAGGAGACCGGCCATGGAGCAGGAGGCGCTCACCGAACTCGCCGTGATCCGCGCCGAAGCACTGCGCGGACCGAGTGAGCGGGCGACCGAGGCGCAGCACGCCAAGGGGAAGCTGACCGCGCGGGAGCGGATCGAGCTGCTGCTGGATGCGGGTTCGTTCAGGGAGGTCGAGCAGCTGCGGCGGCACCGGGCGACGGGGTTCGGGCTGGAGGCGAAGAAGCCGTACACCGATGGTGTGATCACCGGGTGGGGGACGGTCGAGGGCCGGACGGTCTTCGTGTACGCGCACGATTTCCGGATCTTCGGCGGGGCGCTGGGTGAGGCGCACGCGACGAA
>MUNB01000787.1 GCA_002154345.1 Streptomyces griseus | reverse complement strand
GGCGGGTGGCGCGGGTGCGGGCGGGGCCGGCTTCGGGACCGGGGCGGCGGAGCTGGGCGCGGGCGGCGCCGGGGTGCTCTTTTTCGGCTTCGCCTTGGGCGTACGCGAAGGGCTCGGCGACGGGGAGGCGGAGGCGCTGGGCGATGCGGAAACGGATGCGGAGGGGGAAGGGGACGACGTCGTCGAGGTCGTCGTGGGTACCTCGGAGCGGGGTGCCGGAGCGTCGGCCGTGACGGTCGTCGCGTCCCGCTCGCCGCCGTCGGTGTAGAGGTGCACCGCCGCGCCGCCCGTACCCAGGGCCGCGACCGCGACCACGGCGGCGACGGCCGAGTTACGGCGCCGGCGCCGCGCCTGCACCCGTCTGCGCTCGGCGCGCCCCGCCCCGGCGCTGTCCACACCCGGCCCCGGCGCCTGAAGACGCGCCGCGGTGGCGAGCAGCTCGGGAGCCGCCCCCGCTCCCGCCGCCGCGGCCACCGGCACCAGCGCGAGACCCACGAGCAGCCCCTCGGCGGGCACGAGCCCCGAGCCGTGCCCCGAACACACCGTGCACTCGCGAGCATGGCGGGCCAGCCGCTTGCGCCACAGGGCGGAGGGGACGCCGTCCCAGCCGGCGGTGATGTCCTCCAGCAGCACGCACGGCGGATCGGCCGCCAGCGCGCCGACCACGACCCGCGCCGCCTCCAGCTGCGCCTTCATCCGCTGCACCCGTACGGCGGTGTGCTGCGGGGAGAGTTCGAGAGCGGCGGCGACCTCGGCCCGGGACAGGTGCCCGGCGGTCTCCAGCCACCACAGCGACAACAGGGCGCGGTCGTCCTCGTCCAGCCAGCGCGTCGCCTCCGCCACCTGCCGTCGCTGGCCGGTCAGGCCGAGCTCCAGGATCGTCACCTCGACGAAGTCGGCGCGTGGATCCGGCAGGTCGTACGCGGCGTCCAGCCGGTCCGCCGGTATCGCACCCGACTGCTTCTCGCGCCAGTGCGTGCGTATCTCGTTCATGGCTATCGCCACCAGCCAGGAACGGAAACGCTCCGGGTCGCGCAGTTCGGGCAGGCCCCGGAGCATGCGCAGCACCGTCTCCTGCACCACGTCGTCCACGTCCGCGTGACCGTCCAGCGCACGTCCGACGACGTTGTACAGCAGCGGCAGGTACGCCGAGACGAGCTGGTCCTTGGCCTGCTGATCGCCGCTCCGCGCCGCCTCGATCAAGGCCGTCGGGTGATCCTTGCCCATGCTGTGCTCACTCTTCCGGGGTCGGGTGCTGTCACTTCCCACACTCGGGAGATGGGGTGCGGGCGGGACAATAACAAGAATCCTGTGGGCAACCCGGAAACCTTCCCCGCGGACCGCGGCCGACGGGACCCGACGGGACCCGACGGGCCCCGACGGGCCGGCCCGGGCGCCTTGCATGGCAGGCCCGACGTCGTCCGCACACCGGTCTGTGCCAGGGAAACGTGTTCCGTGGCACAGACCGGTGTGCGGA
>MUNB01000786.1 GCA_002154345.1 Streptomyces griseus | reverse complement strand
CGGACAAGCCGACGGCCCTCCTCCCCTGCACGGTGCGGGGTGGAGGGCCGTCGGCTTGTCCGGACGGTGTCCGGGCCGGTCAGGGGCTTGTCCGGGGCGGTGCCTGGAGGTGTCCGGGGTGGTCGGTGACCGCCTGGACGAGGGTGACGCCCGGATCGACGGTGAGCGGCGGGCCGTCGTCGGTGAGGGGCGGCCACGGGGTCGACTCGTGGACGGCGAGGGCCTGGCCGACGGTGTGCAGGGTGTGCCTGGGTGGGGCGGTCAGGGTGTGGTCGTCGCGGTCGAGGTGCCGCCACACGGGGATCAGGAGGTACCGCCAGCTGATCGACCGGGACCGCATCTCGACCGCGTACACCCGCAGCGGGCGGCGTTCGAGGGCCTGGGCGACCGCGGTGATGGTGTCGGTCTCCTCGTGGTCGTTGTGGGCGGCGAAGCCGACCAGTGGCGGGAGAGGCTGGCCGGCCGCGAGGGGGTCGCGGAGGGGCGGCTGCCATGTGCGGTGCTGGAAAGCGAGGATCGGCGGCTCCTCGAACCGTTACGTGATCGCCTGGTCCCGGTCGGGGAGCCCTTGGGGGGCGTACGGGGTGATCCGGATCGCGTCGCACGGGGTGTAGGTCGTCGGACTCGAGACCACGTGCTCATCAGCGAACATGCTGCGGCTCCTTGCGGCGGTTGCGGGCGCGCGGCGGCGGGCCGTACGGGGTGGCCCAGGCGGGGCGGTCTCGGCGGTTCGTCACCGGCTGGTGCGCCGGGGGGAGTTGCAGGCAGTTGAGGAGTTCACGGATCGCGGTGCAGGCGGCCTCGACCGCGGGGGCCATCGCGGTGGCGAACGCCCGGATCGGGGCGGCGGCCTCCTCGACGATGGCGTTGGCCTCCTGGGCGACGAGGCCGGTGTGGGGGCCGGTGTCGCCGCGCCGCCGCTGGAGGACGGCGAGGAGCGCCTCGTCCGGGGTCAGGCCGTGGTTGTGGACGAGACGCCGGGCGACGAGGAGTGCGGCCTGCGCGTCGGCCTGCTCGGGAGTCATGGGGTCCTCGGGGTGGGGAAGTCGGCGGTCTTCAGCTTCGCCATCTCGGTGTTCGGGTCGCCTGGATTCCGGTGCCACACGATGCCTTCGTACGGGCGGTCGCGGAGCCACAGGCCGAGACCGGTGTAGTCACGGGGTGCGCCGACCAGGTCGTTGCGGACGCTGAACGGGGCCCAGCCGTGGGCGAAGAGGACGGGCTCCTGGAAGCGGTCGGGGTTTCGCTTCACGAGCGGGCCGACCAGTTCGTAGGTGCCGGGCAGGTTGTTCGGGGACACGGCGAGCGCCTCGGTGAGGACTTCCCGCCAGTGGGACCGGTCGGCCGGCTCCCACCCGTAGATGACGCCGGTGACCGGGTCGGTCTCGGCGTACTGGAAGGCGGGCGGGGGCTCGCCGCCGGGGCGGACGGTGCGGCGGACCCACCAGACGGCCCGGTGGTCGAGGCGCACGCAGATCCCGTTCCACATGCGGGTCGCGGTGCCTTCGCCGTGGAGGACCCATTCGCAGCCCGGGGTGACGGCCGGGGTGACGTACGGGCTCGTCGGGTGGTGGACGAAGACGGTCGGGATGCGCATCGCTGTGACGGGCGGGCGGGGTGCGTCGGCGGCGCGGGCCCGCGCGATCG
>MUNB01000785.1 GCA_002154345.1 Streptomyces griseus | reverse complement strand
CCCGCCCAGGAAGAGATCCGCCCGTGACCGACCACCTGCTCCAGCTCCACGGAGACGTCCTCGCCGCGATGCGCCGAGGGCCCAGGAACTTCGCCAAGCTCGCCTTCGTCCTCGCCGAGGACGAGGAGCCGGCCGACACGGACCAGGGCGGCTTCCGGGACCGCGTCACAGCCGCGGGCGCGGGCGACGAGCTGACCGCGCTGTGGCACCGTACGCTCACCGGCTGGGACCTGGCGGAGCAGGCGGACTGGTCGACGGCCGCGCCCCGTACGGACGAGCGGCGCGCGGACGCGTACGACCGCCTGGGCTTCGACACCACGCTGCGCAAGGTCCTCGACCACGCCGTCCCGGTCTTCAGGGAGCCCGGCCCCACGATCATCAGCACCACACCGACCTGGTGGTACTCCCGCGACACGGCCGCGGTCCGGTCCTTCTACTGGAGCGCGTACGAGCAACTCCTCCGCCGCAAGGGCTGGTCGGACGCCGCCGTCGCGGGCCTCGACGAGGCGAGCCACGCCGTGGTCGAGCGGCTCGCGGACCCGACGCGCCCCGATGCCTACGGCGCCCGGGGCCTGGTCGTGGGCTACGTCCAGTCCGGCAAGACCGCCAACTTCACGGGCGTCACGGCCAAGGCCATCGACGCGGGGTACCGCCTGGTCATCGTCCTCGGCGGCACCCTGAACCTGCTGCGCGGACAGACCCAGCGCCGCCTGGACATGGAGCTGATCGGCCAGGAGAACATCCTGCGCGGCGCGGACCCCGCCGATCCGGAAGCCCTGATCGGCGTCGACTACCAGGACGACGAGGACTGGCCCGAGAAGTTCGTCAGCCACCAG
>MUNB01000784.1 GCA_002154345.1 Streptomyces griseus | reverse complement strand
CCGCCCTCGTACGGCCCGCGTACCGCCCTGCGGACCGCCCCTTGTCGCTCCGGCCGGCCTGTCACTACCGTGCGCCCGTGATGATGGATCTCAACGCGGACCTCGGCGAGGGCTTCGGCAACTGGACCCTGACCGACGACGACGCGCTCCTCGCCTGTGTCACCAGCGCCAACGTGGCCTGCGGCTTCCACGCGGGCGACGCCTCCGTGATGCGGCGGGTCTGCGACGCGGCGGCGGCCGGCGGGGTACGGATCGGGGCGCAGGTCTCCTACCGGGACCTGGCCGGGTTCGGGCGCCGGTCGATGGATGTGCCTGCCGCCGAGCTGACCGCCGAGATCGCCTACCAGATCGGCGCGTTGCGGGTCTTCGCGGAGTCCGCCGGGTCCGTCGTCTCGTACGTCAAACCGCACGGCGCGCTCTACAACCGGGCCGTCTGGGACGACGAGCAGGCCGCCGCGGTGATCGCGGGCGTACGGCTGGCGGGCGGTGATCTGGCGGTGCTCGGGC
>MUNB01000783.1 GCA_002154345.1 Streptomyces griseus | reverse complement strand
TGCCGCCCGTCGGGCCGGTGGAGCCACTGGCTCCGGCGGGTCCGGTGGGGGCAGCGGGTCTGTCGCGGCCACCGGGTCCGGTGGGGGCGTTGCGGTCGGTGGGGCCGGTGGGGCCGGTGGGGTGGCTTCGGTGGTGGAGGCGGTCTTTCGGGCTGTTCACCAGGGCATGGCGACGCCGCCGTTCGGGCGGAGGATCTGGCCGGTCATGAAGGCCGAGGCGTCCGAGGCCAGGTGCAGGACGGTGTGGGCGACGTCTTCGGGTTCGCCGACCCGGCCCAGCGGAGAGATCCGGGCCATCGTCGCCTCCGCGCGGTGCTGACTCGCCGCATCGTGCCGGTCGGTCATCGGTGTACGGATCCAGCCGGGCGCGACGGCGTTCACCCGTATGGAGTGGGGGCCCAGCTCGGTGGCGAGCGTCTTGGTGAGCTGCACCACGGCGGCCTTCGCGACGCTGTAGCAGAGCAGGCCCGCGCCGGCGGAGTCCACGGCTCCGGACGCCATCGTGATCAGCGAGCCGGGGGCGGAGCGGGCGGTCATGGAGCGGGCCACCTCCTGGCAGGCGTACAGCACGCCTTTGAAATTGACCGCCAGCACCCGGTCCAGATCCCCGTCCGCCGTCTCCAGCACGCTGCTCGTGTGCATGATCCCGGCCACCGCGACCAGGATGTCGAGATGCCCGGCGGCCTCCACGGCCGCCCTGACCTGGTCGCGGTCGGTGACGTCCAGGGGGTGCGTACGGGCGCTGCCGCCCGCGTCGGCGATCCGGTCGTACGTCCGGCGCAGGCCCGTCTCGTCGCGGTCCGCGCAGTGCACCGTGGCTCCGGCCGCCGCGAGCAGCAGGGCGCTCGCCCGCCCGATACCGCTCGCCGCACCTGTGACGAACGCGGCGCGGCCCGTGAGGTCGTACGCGGAGAGGGGCATGACGGGACCGTACGACCGGGTCTGACGGGGCGTCAACTAGGGCGTCGGGCCTGATTGGCAGCCGGGGCACCAGTAGGTGGGCCGGTCGTCCTGGTCGGCGAGGCGGACCGGGGTGCCGCAGCGCAGACAGGGGCGGCGGGCGCGCCCGTAGACGTACAGCCGCTCCTGTACGCGAACGGGTGGCCGGGTACGGGGTCGGAGGCCGGCGGGCGGCGTGGGGCTCGGAGCGGTGCCAGGG
>MUNB01000782.1 GCA_002154345.1 Streptomyces griseus | reverse complement strand
CCGACCCGACCGTGCGGAGGGACGAGCGCAGCACGATCTGGAAGACCGGGATCAGCTGGAGGAGGGCGGCCTGCACCACGGCCCCCGTCCAGATGTTGACGACCGACACCGGTGCCATCAGGAGCAGTACGGCCACGGGGTGCGTGCGGCGCCACAGCAGGGGCAACGAGAAGCCGAGGCTCATCAGGAGCACCAGGAACTCGGGCGCTGTCACGTCGTCGTGTGCGACGGTTCGCCAGCCGCCGGAGGTGTAGTCGAGCACCGCCGCCACGACCCAGAAGGCGGTCAGCGCGGTGTCCCAGGCCCGTGGCCGGTGTCGGTCGAAGGCGCGGAGGCGGTCCAGGGTGTCGCGGATGATCCGGGTGAGGGGGGCCGTCGTAGCGTCGGTGCCGGTGAGCGGAGAGGGGGGCTGGGGGCGGTCCGTCACCTGGTGGCTCCTCGTGTGTCAGACGTCGCGGCGCTTGAGCGCCAGCGCTGCCGCGGCGAGCGTCGTGCCCGCCCACAGCGACAGGGCGAGCAGGGCGGCGCCGGGGGCGATGGTGCCCGGGATGGGGGTGGCGGAGCCCAGGGCGCCGGTGGCCTGGGTGGGAAAGTACATGATGGCGCGCTCGACGGCGTCGTACGGGAGCATCCCGAGGACCTCCGGCAGGATCATGACGCCGCCGATGACCGCACCGATCGCCCCGGGCACGGAGCGCAGCAGTGCGCCGAGGCCGAGTGCGATCAGGCCCATCAGCGTGAGGGCGCCGGCGTTGCCCGCGAGGGCGCGCAGGATGCCCGGGTCGGTGAACGAGGCCGCCTGGTCGGTGTCGTGGAGGAAGGCCTGGGCCGCCGCGAACGTGACCAGGGCCGTCGCGAACATCACCGTGAAGACGGTGGCGGCGAACACCGCGGCCTTGGCCCACAGGACGGGGAGCCGGGCGGGTACGGCGGTGAGCGAAGAGCGGATCATGCCCGTCGCGTACTCGCCCGCGGTCATCAGGATGCCCAGGACGATCAGGCACAGCTGACCGAGCATGCTGCCGTACAGCGTCAGGACGACCGTGTCGACGTCGGAGTCCCCGCCGCCCGAGGTGTACGTCCCGCCCATGATCAGGCCGACGCCCAGGACCATGACGACCGCCGAGACGACGGTGATCCAGGTGGAGCGCAGGGAACGGAGCTTGTGCCATTCCGAGCGCAGGACGTGGGTGGGGGTGATGCGGTACGGCGAGGGGGAGAGGGA
>MUNB01000781.1 GCA_002154345.1 Streptomyces griseus | reverse complement strand
GCCCCGGCCCCCGTACGGCTGACCAAGGTGACGCTGACCAAGAGCGCGCCCTCCGTCTCGCTCGCCAAGCAGGGCGGCACCTCCGGCGCGCTGCGCGTCAACCTCAACTGGGAGGTCCGCAAGCAGTTCAAGGGCTGGGGAGCGAAGCTCGGCCGGGCCGTCGCCATGCACGCCGATCTCGACCTCGACCTCTGCGCCCTGTACGAGCTCGCCGACGGCCGCAAGGGAGTGGTGCAGGCCCTCGGCAACGCCTTCGGCTCACTGCGCCAGCCGCCCTTCATCCACCTCGACGGCGACGACCGCACCGGCGCGGTCTCCACCGGCGAGAACATGACCATCAACCTCGACCACAAGGACCTGCTGCGGCGCGTCCTGATCTTCGTCACCATCTACGAAGGCGCCCGGAGCTTCGCCGACCTCCACGCCACCGTCACCCTCCAGCCGCAGAACGGCGCGCCCATCGACTTCTCCCTCGACGAGTGCACCGTGCCCTCCACCGTCTGCGCCCTGGCCCTGATCACCAACAACGGCGGCGACCTCACCGTCCAGCGCGAGGCCCGCTACCTCGTCCCGGACCGGGGCGTCAGCCCCCAGCGCACCATCGACGCCGCCTACGGCTGGGGCATGAACTGGACGCCCGGCCGCAAGTGACCCGCCCCCGCCGCGCCCCTGCCGGCCGCCCGCCGGCCCGGGCGCGGCGTCACCGGTCGGGCGCGGCCTCCGGGCGTGCGTACGTACGGCCCTTCCAGGCCGCGCCCCGCCCCCGGTAGTGCTGCACCGCCGAGTCCACCGTCATCAGCAGATACAGCACCGCCGTCAGCGGCAGCAGCGGGCCCAGCCACGGCGACTGGCGGTAGTAGGCCAGCATCGGCAGATACGTCGCCGTCATCACCGCCCACGCCGCACCGCCCGCCCAGGCCGCCACCCCGTCGCCCGTCA
>MUNB01000780.1 GCA_002154345.1 Streptomyces griseus | reverse complement strand
GTCGTCGCTGGCCGGCTGACCGGGGATGTCGATCTGCTGCTGGGCCGTGTCCTTCTCGGCGGCAGCGGCGCCCTCGTCCCCGGTGCGCGCCTTGGAGGTCGCGCGGCGCTTCGGCTTGCTCTCCGCATCGGCGGGGGCCGCCGCGGCCTTGGAGGAGGCCTTGGGGGCGGCGGATCCGCCACCCGCCTGCGCCTCCTTGATGACCTCGATCAGCTGGCTCTTGCGCATCCGCGCAGTGCCCCTGATGCCGAGGCCGGACGCGACCTGCTGCAGCTCGGCCAGGACCATGCCCTCGAGGCCGGTGCCGGAGCGGCGGCGCCGTGCGGTGGTGCCAGTGGCAGCACCTTCGGCGGGCGCGGCGCTGTCGACGTTCTTGTCGGCAGTCACGCCCATCAGATCGGTGGTGTCGCTCACGAAGGGTCCTTCCCTGGAGCGGACGTCGGCCTTCTGGCTCGGCGACCGGTTGTGCTGTCCGACTGTGGTCTGTTGATCTTGCTGGATCGCGGACCTTGCCGGGGCGGTGGTCCGCCGGGTACGGCGGAGAGATGAACGTGCGGGGTCCGGCGCGAGATCCCCCTGCTCGGCCCACTCCTGGACGAGCGAGGGGTGTCGTGCCGGTTCCGGAGCGTGCTCGAAACTGCTCAGGCAGGCTGCTCAGGCAGTTGGGGAGGCTCCCGGAAGAATGGCGGTCCCGGAGGGGGACACGAAGCAACGCGCCTCAAAGACGTCGGTTGCAGACTTGAGGTTAACACTACCGGCTCCAACAAACATTCCCCCTCTCGCTCACCGGTAATCACATGCGGTTACGCGGCCAGCGGCAGCACACTGGCGCCCGTCGCGTCGAGGGCCAGCCGGTTCGCCGCCCAGCCCTCCCCCGCCAACCGGGCGACCTTGTCGGCCGAGCCCTCCTCCGTCAGCGCGAGGACCGTGGGCCCCGCACCGGAGATGACCGCGGGCACACCGTCGGCGCGCAGACGGTGGACCAGTTCCACGCTCTCCGGCATGGCCGGGCCCCGGTACTCCTGGTGGATCCGGTCCTCGGTGGCGGCGAGCAGCAGTTCGGGGCGGCGG
>MUNB01000779.1:382-820 GCA_002154345.1 Streptomyces griseus | reverse complement strand
CGCCGCAGCCGCCCCAGCACTTCCAGCAGCCCCCGAGCCCCCACCAGGGCCAGGGCCAGCAGGGCCCGGGCCAGGACCCGGGGCAGGGCTACGACCAGGGCCGGCCGCAGCACGGGCAGGACCAGGGCTACGACCAGGGTCAGCAGCACGGTGGGGTGCCCGGCCAGGGCCGGCCTCCGCAGCCCGCCTCCTGGACCGCCGTGATCGCCCCGGACCGCGCGTACTTCCTCGCGATGATGCAGCGCAGCGGCCCCGAGGCGACCGGGCTGAACCTGCCCGCGTACTCCCCGGAGCAGCGGCTTCCGCTCCTCGGGAGCCAGATCACCATCGGGCGCCGCCGGCACAGCACCGGCGAGTCCCCCGACGTCGATCTGTCGGTGCCCCCGGAGGACCCGGGCGTCTCGCACCAGCACGCGGTGCTGGTCCAGCAGCCCGACG
>MUNB01000779.1:0-303 GCA_002154345.1 Streptomyces griseus | reverse complement strand
CTCACCCGGTGGCGAGCGGCCAGGTGTACGGGCCCTGCGGGTCGTCGAGCCAGGCCCACTGCCGCCCCTGGCCGACCGTGACGCCGTACCTCTCCCGCTCCGGTCGCTCCTCGCGCTCCCAGAGCGAGAGGGCCTCGTGCGGATCGAGGGTGCCCGCGGTCAGGGTCAGGAGAAAGCGGAAGAGATCGTCCCCGGCCACCCGGCGCGGCAGTCCGCCGAGATACGGCAGCCCGCCGGGCAGCGGGAGCGCCCCGCGCAGGGGCACGAAGTACGCCGGGGTGTGCAGGAAGTGCCCCTCGGCGC
>MUNB01000778.1 GCA_002154345.1 Streptomyces griseus | reverse complement strand
CGCCGCCGTGGCCACCCCGCCGCCCAAGGCGCCCCGGCGCCGCACGGCGACACCCCGCCGCCTGCCGTATCTGCTGATCGCGCCCGCGGGCCTGCTGATGCTGGGCTTCATCGCCTACCCGGTGCTCAGCGTCTTCTACTACAGCCTGCAGGACTACAACGTCACCAAACCGTGGCGGAACGGCTTCGCCGGACTCGACAACTTCCGGCGGATCTTCACCGAGGACGACCAGTTCTGGTCGACGCTCGGCTTCAGCGCACAGTGGGTCTTCACCCAGGTCTCCCTGCAGCTCGTGCTCGGCCTCGCGCTGGCCCTGATCGTCAACCAGACCTTCATCGGCCGGGGCATCTCCCGGGCCATGGTCTTCTCGCCCTGGGCCGTCTCCGGCGTGCTGACCAGCACCATCTGGATCCTGCTCTACAACTCCTCGACGGGCTTCAGCCGTTACCTCGCGGACGCCGGGATCGGNNGCTGTACGAGGCGGCGTCGGTCGACGGAGCGGGCCGGCTCCGGCAGTTCTTCCACATCACCCTGCCGCACCTGCGCGACGCGATCATCCTCGCCACCCTGCTGCGCGGGGTCTGGGAGTTCAACAACGTCGACCTCCTCTACACCCTCACCGGCGGCGGACCGGCCGGCGAGACCACCACGCTGCCGCTCTACGTCGCCAACACCGGCATCGAGGGCCACGACTTCGGCTACGCCTCCGCGCTCACCACCGTCGCCTTCGTGATCCTCCTCTTCTGCTCGATCGTCTATCTGCGCCTGAGCAAGTTCGGAGGCGACAACAAGTGACCGCCGTACTCACCGA
>MUNB01000078.1 GCA_002154345.1 Streptomyces griseus | reverse complement strand
ATCTCGGGTCCACCAACGGCATCGTGGTGGACGGGCAGCACACCACCCGCGCTACGCTCCGCGACGGCTCGCGGATCGTCGTGGGCAGCACCACCATCGTTTACCGGCAAGCCGAAGGGTGAAGCGGGGGCAATGTCAGAGCTGACCCTGACGGTCATGCGGCTAGGTTTCCTGGCCGTTCTGTGGCTGTTCGTCATCGTGGCCGTACAGGTCATCCGCAGCGACCTGTTCGGAACGCGTGTCACGCAGCGCGGCTCACGCCGCACTGCCACCGACACGCGCCCCCAGCAGGGCCGCCAACAACAACAAGCGGCGCCGCCCCAGCAGCGCCAGCAGTCCGGCCGGCAGCGCCGCGGGGCGCCCACGAAGCTGGTCGTGTCCGAGGGCACGCTCACGGGCACCACGGTCGCGCTCCAGGGCCAGACCATCACCCTGGGCCGGGCCCACGATTCAACGATCGTGCTGGACGACGACTACGCGTCCAGCAGGCATGCCAGGATCTACCCGGACCGTGACGGCCAGTGGATCGTCGAGGATCTCGGGTCCACCAACGGCACGTATCTGGAACGGACCCGGCTCACCACCCCGACACCAGTTCCGCTGGGCGCGCCGATCCGTATCGGCAAGACCGTCATCGAGCTGCGGAAGTAGTACGACAATGAGCGAGCGGAGCGAGCGAGCCGCGGCGGTCCCGACGGTGGACGCTGCCCGGTTCCCGACCGGAGGGTGGGCAGTGTGGCTCGAGACAGGCTGTACCCCGAGGCGGACTCGACGGGGCAGGTGCGCATGAGTCTGTCGCTGCGCTTCGCCGCCGGGTCGCACAAGGGCATGATCCGGGAGGGCAACGAGGACTCCGGCTATGCCGGTCCCCGGCTGCTCGCCATCGCCGACGGCATGGGCGGTCAGGCGGCCGGTGAGGTCGCCAGCTCCGAGGTGATCTCCACGCTCGTCCCGCTCGACGACGACGTACCGGGATCCGATCTCCTGACCTCGCTCGGCACCGCCGTGCAGCAGGCGAACGACCAGCTGCGCGTCATGGTCGAGGAGGACCCCCAGCTGGAGGGCATGGGCACCACGCTCACCGCCCTGCTCTGGACCGGTCAGCGCCTCGGCCTGGTGCACGTCGGCGACTCCCGCGCGTATCTGCTGCGCGACGGCGTCCTGACGCAGATCACCCAGGACCACACCTGGGTGCAGCGCCTCGTCGACGAGGGCCGGATCACCGAGGAAGAGGCCACCACCCACCCGCAGCGCTCCCTCCTGATGCGCGCGCTGGGCAGCGGCGACCATGTCGAGCCGGACCTCTCCATCCGCGAGGTCCGCGCCGGCGACCGCTATCTGATCTGCTCCGACGGCCTCTCCGGCGTGGTCTCGCACCAGACGATGGAGGAGACCCTCGCCAGCTACCAGGGCCCGCAGGAGACCATCCAGGAGCTGATCCAGCTCGCTCTGCGCGGCGGCGGCCCCGACAACATCACCTGCATCGTGGCCGACGTCCTGGACGTCGACAGCAACGACACCCTGGCCGGCCAGCTCAACGACACCCCGGTCGTCGTCGGCGCGGTCGCGGAGAACCAGGCCCAGCTGGGCGACGGCGGGGCCATGCAGACGCCCGCCGGCCGCGCGGCCGGTCTCGGCCGCCCCGTGCCCCCGCCCGCCGGCGGCTTCGGCCCGCCCGGCAGCGGCGACGTCGGCTACGGCGGCATGCCGGACGGCTCCTACGACTCCTATACGGACGACGACTTCGTCAAACCGCGCGGCGGTCGTAAATGGCTGAAGCGTTCCGTCTACATCGTGCTGGCCCTGGCCGTGATCGGCGGCGGTCTGTACGGCGGCTACCGCTGGACGCAGACGCAGTACTACGTCGGCACAAAGGACGAGAACGTCGCGCTGTTCCAGGGCATCAGCCAGGACCTCGCCTGGGTCTCGCTCTCGAAGGTCGAGAAGAACCACCCCGAGATCGAGCTCAAGTACCTGCCGCCGTACCAGCGCAAGCAGGTCGAGTCGACGATCGCCGAGGGCAACATCACCGACGCCCGCAAGAAGATCGACGAGCTCGCCGCCCAGGCCTCCGCCTGCAAGAAGGACGCGCAGCGCCGCGCGGCCGACGCCGAGAACCGGGCCCGTACGGGCGAGGGCGAGGCCGGCGGCACCGCCGGAGCCCCCGCCACCAGGACTTCCGCCACGTCCTCCGCCAAGGGGACCAAGTCGACCACCGCTCCCACTCCCGGCCCCAGCCTCTCGGAGGAAGAGAAGAAGCTGGTCCCGCAGTGCGGTAAGCAGTAAGCCGTAGGGGGCCTTCAGCACCATGAGCGTTGTCACCAACACGACCACCATCGGCGCGATCGACGCACCGAGCCGCCGCAACACCGAGCTGGCGCTCGTCGTCTTCGCCGTCGCCATCTCGGTGTTCGCCTACGCCAACGTGGGCCTCGCGCTCAACGGCGAGCTGCCCGCGGGCATGCTCGGCTACGGGGCGGGGCTCGCGCTGCTCGGCGGGGTCGCCCACCTTGTGGTGCGCAGGTTCGCCAAGTACGCCGATCCGCTGCTCCTGCCCCTGGCCACCCTGCTCAATGGTCTCGGCCTGGCGCTGATCTGGCGTCTGGACCAGTCGGAACGACTGGCGCGGCTCCCCAGTTTCGCGCCCGCCGCCTCGAAGCAGCTGATCTTCTCGGCGATGGGCGTCGCCCTGTTCATCGGGGTGCTGCTCCTGCTCAAGGACCACCGCATCCTCCAGCGCTACACCTACATCTCCATGGTGGTGGCGCTCATTCTGCTGATCCTGCCGATGTTCTTCCCCGCACAGTTCGGCGCGAAGATCTGGATCACCATCCCCGGTATCGGCTCGATCCAGCCCGGTGAGTTCGCGAAGATCGTCATCGCGGTCTTCTTCTCCGGCTACCTGATGGTGAAGCGCGACGCCCTCGCCCTGGCCAGCCGACGCTTCATGGGCATGTACCTGCCCCGCGGCCGCGACCTCGGCCCGATCCTGGCCATCTGGGCGATGTCGATCCTGATCCTCGTCTTCGAGACCGACCTCGGCACCTCGCTCCTCTTCTTCGGCATGTTCGTCGTCATGCTCTACGTGGCGACCGAGCGCACCAGTTGGATCGTCTTCGGCCTGGCCATGTCGGCAGTGGGCGCGGTCGGCGTGGCCTCGTTCGAGCCGCATGTGCAGGACCGTGTGACCGCCTGGCTCGATCCCTTCGCGGGCTGGGGCACTCACGCCGCAAGTGAGCAGATGGCCCAGGTACTGATGTCCTTCGGCTCCGGCGGCACGCTCGGGACCGGCCTCGGCCAGGGCAACTCCGACCTCATCCTCTTCGCGGCCAACACCGACTTCATCCTCGCCACCGTGGGCGAGGAACTCGGGCTGGCCGGAGTGATGGCGTTCCTCCTGCTGTACGGGCTGATCGTCGAGCGTGGCGTTCGCACCGCCCTGGCCGCCCGCGACCCGTTCGGCAAGCTGCTGGCCATCGGGCTCTCCGGCGCCTTCGCCATCCAGGTGTTCGTCGTCGCCGGCGGCGTCATGGGCCTCATCCCGCTCACCGGTATGACGATGCCGTTCCTCGCTGCCGGTGGTTCGTCCGTCATCGCCAACTGGGCACTGATCGGCATCCTGATCCGCATCAGCGACACCGCACGCCGTCCCGCCCCGGCGCCCGCCCCGTCGACCGACGCCGAGATGACGCAGGTGGTCCGCCCGTGAACAAGCCCCTGCGCCGCGTCGCGATCTTCTGCGGCATTCTCATGCTCGCCCTGCTGGTCCGGGACAACTGGATCCAGTACGTCCGCGCCGACGAGCTGACCAACCGCGACGAGAACCGCCGTATCCGCATCGAGCGGTACGCCCACGAGCGCGGCGACATCATCGTGGACGGCAAGGCGGTCACCGGGTCCGTCGAGACCGACGGCAGCGACTTCAAGTACAAGCGCGTCTGGAAGGACGGGCCCCTCTGGGCCCCCGTGACCGGCTACTCCTCGCAGGCCTTCGACTCCTCGCAGCTGGAGAACCTCGAGGACGGCATCCTCACCGGCAACGACGACCAGCTGTTCTTCAACCGCACGCTCTCCATGTTCACCGGGGACAAGAAGCAGGGTGGCAACGTCGTCACCACCCTGAGCAGCGACGCCCAGAAAGCCGCTTTCAAGGGGCTCGGCGACAAGAAGGGCGCGGTCGTCGCCCTCGACCCGAAGACCGGCGCCATCCTGGCGCTGGCGAGCACCCCCTCGTACGACCCCTCCGTCTTCGCGGGCAACTCCGACAAGGACTCCAAGGCGCGGCAGAAGCTCCTGAAGGACAAGGACAAGCCGATGCTCAACCGGGCATTGCGCGAGACCTACCCGCCGGGCTCCACGTTCAAGGTCGTCACCGCCGCCGCCGCCCTGGAGAACGGGCTCTACGACGACATCGACGCCAAGACCGAGTCCCCGCTGCCCTGGACGCTGCCGCAGACGCAGGTCCCGCTCCAGAACGAGGGCAACATCCCCTGCGAGAACGCCTCGCTGCGGGAGGCGCTGCGCTGGTCGTGCAACACCGTCTTCGGCAAGATGAGCGACGACCTCGGCAACAAGAAGATGATCGAGCAGACGGACAAGTTCGGCTTCAACAAGGAAGTCTTCACGCCCGTCCGCGCCGACGCGAGCATCTACCCCGAGGACAACAGGCCGCAGAACGCGATGGCCGGCATCGGTCAGGCGTCCAACCGGACCACCCCGCTCCAGATGGCCATGGTGGCCTCCGCGATCGCCAACGACGGCAAGCTGATGGAGCCGTACATGGTCGCCCAGCGCCAGGCTCCCGACCTCGACTCCGTCTACACGCACGAGCCCAAGGAGCTCAGCCGCGCGCTCTCCGGCGAGAACGCCCAGAAGGTCCAGCAGATGATGGAGACCGTCGTCAAGGACGGTACGGGAACCAACGCGCAGATCCCCGGCGTCACAGTGGGCGGCAAGACCGGTACCGCACAGCACGGTCTGAACAACAGCGAGAAGCCGTACGCCTGGTTCATCTCGTACGCGAAGACCGACAACGGCTCACCGGTCGCCGTCGCCGTCGTGGTCGAGGACGGCAACGCCAACCGGGACGACATCTCCGGTGGCGGGCTGGCCGCCCCCATCGCGCGCGACGTGATGAAGGCAGTCATCGACGCCAAGAAGTGAGACCTGTCACGGCGGTCGCCCGTCATACCGGACATCGGATACCGGTCGGATATCGGCTGACGGGTGCGGGCTGATCACGTCACCCGTGCCCGGTAGCGTATGCGCGAACAGCGCACCGCCGCGGACCACACACGGGTGCGGTCGGGACTGACGGAGAGGGCTGGAACAGTTATGGAAGAGCCGCGTCGCCTCGGCGGCCGGTACGAGCTGGGCTCGGTGCTCGGCCGTGGTGGCATGGCCGAGGTATACCTCGCGCACGACACCCGGCTCGGCCGCACCGTAGCTGTGAAGACGCTTCGGGCCGATCTGGCCCGTGACCCGTCGTTCCAGGCCCGGTTCCGCCGTGAGGCCCAGTCGGCCGCCTCGCTCAACCACCCCGCGATCGTCGCCGTGTACGACACCGGCGAGGACTACGTGGACGGGGTCTCCATCCCGTACATCGTGATGGAGTACGTCGACGGGTCGACGCTGCGGGAACTGCTGCACTCCGGTCGCAGACTGCTCCCCGAGCGCACGCTGGAGATGACGGTCGGCATCCTCCAGGCCCTGGAGTACTCGCACCGCGCCCAGATCGTCCACCGCGACATCAAGCCGGCGAACGTCATGCTGACGCGCACCGGCCAGGTCAAGGTCATGGACTTCGGCATCGCCCGCGCCATGGGCGACTCCGGGATGACGATGACGCAGACCGCCGCGGTCATCGGCACCGCCCAGTACCTCTCCCCGGAGCAGGCCAAGGGCGAGCAGGTCGACGCGCGCTCCGACCTGTACTCCACCGGCTGCCTGCTGTACGAGCTGCTCGCCGTGCGGCCCCCGTTCGTCGGGGACTCGCCCGTCGCGGTGGCGTACCAGCACGTCCGGGAGGAGCCGCAGCCGCCGAGCAACTTCGACCCCGAGATCACGCCCGAGATGGACGCGATCGTGCTGAAGGCGCTCACCAAGGACCCGGACTACCGCTACCAGTCCGCCGACGAGATGCGGGCCGACATCGAGGCCTGCCTCGATGGCCAGCCGGTCGCGGCCACGGCGGCGATGGGCGCCGCGGGGTACGGGGGCTACGACGGCTACAACGCCGACCAGCCCACCGCCGCCCTGCGCCCGACCGACCCGAACAACGCACAGACCTCGATGCTGCCCCCGGTCAACCCGGACGACGGCGGCTACGGCTACGACGACCGCCAGGGCCGCCGGCGCCAGCAGAAGAAGAGCAACACCTCGACGATCCTGCTGGTCGTCGCGGGCATCCTGGTGCTCATCGGCGCGATCCTGATCGGCCGGGTGATCTTCACCCCGAGCGGTGACGACGGCAAGATCAAGGCACCGAACCTGGTGGGCTCCACGCTCGATAAGGCGCAGGGTCTGGCGTCCAACGCCGGTGTCACCGTGAAGGTCGGCGCCGAGGAACCGTGCGAGGCCCAGGAGAAGGGCGAGATCTGCTCGCAGGACCCGACGGCCGACGCGATGATGGACAAGGACGGCACCGTCACGGTCGTCGTCTCCACCGGAGCGCCGAAGACCGAGGTTCCCAACGTCCTGGAGAAGTCCGAGGACGGCGCCCGCCAGGTCCTGGAGGACAAGGGCTTCACGGTCAACGTCACCACGGAGGAGTCCGAGGCGACCGAGGGCACCGTGATCAAGCAGGACCCCAAGGGCGGCGCGAAGGCCGAGGAGGGGGCCGAGATCACCATCACCGTGGCCGCACAGGCGACGCTCGACCTGCCGGACATGCGGACCCGTACGTACGAGGCGGCGGAACAGCAGCTCCGGGGCATCGGTTTCACCAACGTCTCGCGGACCGACGTGGACTCGGACAAGCCGGCCGGAGAGGTGGTCGAGCAGACCCCCACGGGCCCGAGCAAGCAGGCCAAGGACACCCAGATCGTCCTGAAGGTCTCCAAGGGCCCGGCCCAGCCGGAGCAGGTCCAGATCCCCGGTGACATCGCGGGCAAGTCGTACCAGGACGCGAAGGGCCAGCTCGAAGGGCTCGGCTTCGTGGTGCAGCTCGCCCCGGGCTCGGTCGACAAGCCGAACGCCAAGGTGATCACCAGCAACCCGGGGCCGAACACCCAGGCGGACAAGGGCAGCACCGTCATGCTCGTGACCATCGAGAACGGCGGGGGCGGCCTCTTCGGAGGCCCGGGCGGCTGAGCGCCCGCGCACCTCGCGGCACACGACGAAGGGCCCCGGTCACCACGATGGCGACCGGGGCCCTTCCCGTGTGCCCGAGGGTCCGCGGGCGGCCGGCTGCGCAAGCGGCTTCTCAGCGTCCTCGGGCGTTCAGCGTCCGCGGGTGCTCAACGCCCGCGGGTGCTCAGCGCAGTTCGACCGGCTGGGTGCGGTCCTTGTCGACCTTCTCCGTACGCTCCAGCTCGCCCCACACGATGTACCGGTACTTCGAGGTGTAGACCGGGGTGCAGGTCGTCAGCGTGATGTAGCGGCCGGGTTTCTTGACGCCCGACTCCTCCGGGACCGGCTGGATCACGTCGACGTTGAACTTCGAGGTCTCCGGGAGCGTCTTGTAGACCTTGTAGACGTACCAGGTGTCCTTGGTCTCGAAGACGACCGGATCGCCGTTCTTCAGCTTGTGGATGTTGTGGAACTTCGCGCCGTGGCCGTCGCGGTGCGCGGCCAGCGTGAAGTTGCCCTCGTCGTCCCAGGGGAGGCCCGACTCGACGGGGTCGGTGTAGTAGCCCGCGATGCCGTTGTTGAGGGTCTTGGGGTCGGTGCCCTTCTTGACCAGCACCTCGCCGTTCTTCATGGCGGGTACGTGCAGGAAGCCGATGCCGTCCTTGGTGTCCAGGTCGCCCGGACCGTCCGCCCACTTGCTGCGGACCGTGTCGCCCTGCTTGTCGGCCTCGCGGTCGGCGAGCACGTTGGTCCACCACAGGGAGTAGGCGACGAACAGCGCGAGCACCAGGCCCGCGGTGATCAGCAGTTCGCCGAAGACGCTGACGGCCGTCGCGACCGGGTGACGGCCGCGCCGTCGTGCCGTCGGCGGGGCCGCGGACGGGTCGGTCCGCTCGTCGTGCTCGGTCCTCGCTGTCACCGCACCGTCCCTGTCGTGAGGATGTTCAGCCGAGGAGCGCGTCGGGCTTCCCCTCGCTGCGCGGCCGTTCGTCGACCATCTTGCCCCAGACGATCAGCCGGTAGGTACTCGTGAATTCCGGGGTGCAGGTGGTCAGCGTGAGGTATTTGCCCGGCCCCTCGAACCCCGAACCGACCGGGACCGGCTCGATCACGGAGATGTTGGAGGGCGAGGTCTGCGGAAGGATGCTGGCCATCTCGTACGTGTAGTACGCGTCCCGCGTCTCGACCACGATCGGGTCGCCGGGGGTCAGCTTGTTGATGTAGCGGAACGGTTCGCCGTGGGTGTTGCGGTGACCGGCCACCGCGAAGTTGCCCTGTTCGTCGGAGGGCATCGCCGTCTTGAGCTTGCCCTCGCCGTAGTGGCCGATCATTCCCCGGTCGAGGACCTTCTCCTTGTCGATGCCCTCGGCGATCGGGGCGACGACGTCCAGCTTGGGGATGTGCATGATCGCGAAGCCCTGGCCGGGCGCGAACACCCCGGGCTTCCGGTCGCCGTTGGCCCACTCGTCCTGGATCCGGTCGGTCTCCTTGCCGGCGATCTGTTCGGCCCGGATGTTGGTCCACCAGAGCTGGTAGGTGACGAACAGCAGCATCAGGACGCCCAGCGAGATGAACACCTCGCCGACCACCCGGCTGGCGACGACCGCCGGGCTGTCCTTCGCCGCCTTGGCCGCGCGTCTGGCCTCCATCCGGGACATCGGGGCGGCGGCCGGGGCGGCCCGCTCCACGGCCGGACCCGGGCGTCTGCGTCCGCGCCCCTTGGCCGCCCGCCGCCGCTCGGCCCGCCCACCGGAGGGCGGCGGCACGGCGGCCGCGGCGGGATCCGGGTCCGGGCCCGGGTCTTCCGCGCCGGACTCGCGCTCCCGGGCGGGCTCGTGGCCGACGTCGGGTACGTACGCCACGTCGGGCTCGTACGGGGCCGCGGGCTCGAACGGGGCCGCGGGTTCGTACGGAGCCGCGGGCTCGGCCGGGATGCGGGCGATGACTTCGGTACGCGGTTCGGCGGAGTAGCCCGGGGCCGGGGCCGGGCCGGTGGCCCGTTCCTCGACCGGAGCCGCCGGAGCCACCGGTGCCGCCGCTGCCTCAGCTATTCGTACAGACGGCTCCTGGGAGCCGTACCAGTCGCGTTGGTACCCGGCGGGGTCATACCACTCGTTCGGCGTTCCCTGGGGCTGCTGAGGCCCTTGGTGGGGTGCGTGGCCGGGGCCGGGGCCCGCGTCCGGGACCAGGGCGGGGCCCGGACCGGCCGGGGCCGGTCCGCCCGCCGGGATGTTGTCCGCCCGGAACCACGGCGAGGCGTGCCCGCCGGGCAGCGGGTCGTTGAGCGGATCCGCGAGGCCGTCCACCGCCGCCACGAACGCGCCGTCGGCCCCGTACGCCCCCTGCGGGTGAGGGCCCTCCGGTCCGGCGTCGGGCCCGGGGCGGCCCGCGGTCACGCGGCGGCCTTGCCCACCACCGGCGCGAGCCCCGCCGACCGCGCGACGGCCCCCTGGTCCCCGCACTGCTCCAGCCAGTTGGCGAGCATCAGATGGCCGTACTCGGTGAGCACCGACTCGGGGTGGAACTGCACGCCCTCCACCGCCCGGTCACGGTGGCGCAGCCCCATGATGATGCCGTCCGCCGTGCGGGCGGTGACCTCCAGCTCCGGGGGCAGCGCGCCGGGTTCGGCGGCCAGCGAGTGGTAGCGCGTCGCGGTGAAGGGCGACGGCAGTCCGGCGAAGACGCCCTTGCCCTCGTGGGTCACGGGGGAGGTCTTGCCGTGCAGCAGTTCGGGGGCGCGGTCGACGACGCCGCCGTACGCGACCGCCATCGACTGCATGCCCAGGCAGACGCCGAAGACCGGGACGCCGGTGTCCGCGCAGTGGCGCACCATCTCGACGCAGACGCCGGCCTGCTCGGGCGTGCCGGGGCCCGGCGAGAGCAGGACGCCGTCGAAGCCCTCCTGGGCGTGCGCGGTGGTCACCTCGTCGTTGCGCAGCACCTCGCACTCGGCGCCGAGTTGGTAGAGGTACTGGACGAGGTTGAAGACAAAGCTGTCGTAGTTGTCCACGACGAGAATGCGTGCGCTCATCGGTCGGCTCCTGCTCCACCGGCGCTCGCGCCGTCGACGGTCACATCACCGAACGGAAGCAGCGGCTCCGCCCACGGGAACACGTACTGGAACAGCGCGTAGACGACCGCCAGAACCAGCACGAGCGCGATGATGCTCCGCACCCATGCGTTGCCCGGCAGATGCCGCCAGATCCAGCCGTACATGCTGCCCCCTCCATTCGGTACCCGCACCAGACTAGAGGGCCGCGGCCGGGGCGTGGGTCAGCTGGGGAAAAGCTCCGGCCGGGCAGGACTCATCCGGAAAGCTCCGGGGGTGTGCCGTCGCTCACGGGCCGCGTCGCGTCCAGGTGCGCCCAGGCGATCAGCCGGTGGCTGCTGCCCCATTCCGGCTCGCACGTGGTGAGCGTCAGATAGCGCCCGGCGCCCTCGAAGCCGGACCCGCGGGGCACCGGGTCGACGACGGCGGTGTCGGTGGGCACGGTCCGGTACGGCTTCTTCGCGATGCGGTACGTGAACCAGGTCGTGCCGTCGTTGACGATCACCGCGTCCCCGGGGCGCAGTTCCGGGAAGTCCTTGAAGGGGTCGCCGTACGTCCGCCGGTGGCCGGCGACCGCGAAGTTGCCGGTGTCACCGGGGCGGGCGGTTCCGCGGTAGTGGCCGAGCCCCTTCTGCAAGGTCGTGGCCTCGGTGTTCTCCAGGACCGGCCACTCCCAGCCGGAGCCGAGGCGGGGGATGTGCAGCGTCGCGAAGGGCTTTCCGTCGCGGTACGGGGCCGGGGCCGCCGGAGCGGAGGGCCCGTCGGACGGGTCGGCGGAGGGCTCGGTGGTGGCGGGCGGCGGGGCCGGTGTCACGGGCTGCCGGGCCCACTGGCTGCGGAGCGCGTCGATCTCGCCCTCGGCCGCGTCGGCCGCCTTCACCCCCGTCCACAGCAGGAGGTAGGCGACGAAGAGCACGATCAGGGCGCCCACGGTGACGCAGAGTTCGCTGAAGGTTCTGACGACGAGTCGCACCGACACCGGACGGCCTCCCCGGGGCTCAGCTCGGGCTCACTCCACAGGCTGTGCGTAGTGGAGATCCACTGTGCCCGAGTACCCGGGAAGAGTCACCGCCTCGTTCTCGTCGACTTTCCAGCCCAGCCCGTACGCCTTCACGTACAGCAGGTAGTTCTGGATCGCGGTGGAGTCGTTGAGCGCCCGCTTGAGCTTGCCCGGGTCGCCGACGGCGGTGACCTTGTACGGCGGGGAGTAGACGCGGCCCTGGAGGATCAGGGTGTTGCCCACGCAGCGGACCGCGCTGGTGGAGATCAGCCGCTGGTCCATCACCTGGATCCCGCGGGCCCCGCCCTGCCAGAGCGCGTTCACCACGGCCTGCAGATCCTGCTGATGGATGACCAGGTCGTTGGGCTGGGGCTCGGGGTAGCCGGGGTTGGCGGTGGCGTCCGGGGGCGCGTCGTTGAGGGTCACGCTGACCGCGTCGCCGCTGATCTTCGTGGTGCCGGCCGCCTTCTCCAGGGCCTTCAGCTTGGCGTCCTCGGCCTCGGTGGAGCCGTCGTCGCGCTGGGCGAGCGCGTCGATGTCCGCGCGCACGGCGGCGGCGGAGTCGTCCAGTTCACCGTTCTTCTCGCTGCGCTCCCTGATCAGGTCGGAGAGCTTGAGCAGCGAGGAGTCGCTGCGCAGATTGGTGCCCTTGGCGGTGTTGGCGCTGGTGACGAAGATGAGTCCGGCCAGGGCGAAAACCGCAGCGGTGAGCCCCCGGACCGCCCACACGGAGGTGCGCCGGGCCGGGCCTTCCGGGGAGTCGGCAGAATTGCTCAACGTACCCTTATCTCATCAGGCGCCAGGGAAGCACTACGCTAACGGACGCTCGGGGGGAGCAGCATTCCCCCTGACACCCCCGCCCCCGGCGCCCGCCACAGATCCCTGCGCGGTCACGCAGCGCATCGACAGGAGAGTCCCTCGTGCCGAAGTCACGTATCCGCAAGAAGGCCGACTTCACGCCGCCCCCGGCGAAGCAGGCAACGGCTATCAAGCTGACCAACCGCAGTTGGGTCGCTCCGGTGATGCTGGCCCTGTTCCTCATCGGGCTGGCCTGGATCGTGGTGTTCTACGTGACCGAAGGCGATCTGCCGGTCGACGCCCTGGGCAACTGGAACATCGTGGTCGGCTTCGGCTTCATCGCCGGCGGCTTCGCCGTGTCGACGCAGTGGAAGTGACGGACCGCCTCCCCACCACTGCGCAAGCCTTGCCCTGAGTTACCCACAGAGTTATCCACAGCCGGGGGAAAAGGTCAGACGATCTGTGGATAACCTCCACTCAAGTTGACGCCGGTGTGACTGCAGCCTCCCTCATCGAGGGGGGCTGCACCCCGTTGTCCGGGCGGAAAGACCCAGCTCAGCGACTACGGGAACGCATGTTCCTCTTGCCATGCACAAGATTCTGCGCACCCTGTGGACAACTTCGGTCCACCTGGGGGTGGAGGGCCCCGTTCCGCACAGGATCCGGCCCTGATCCGGCCCTGGATCCGCCCTGGATCCGCCCTGGATCCGCTACGGCTCCGGCTCAGGTGAGCGTCATCGTCCGGGCGACGATCATCCCGACCGTCGCCAGCAGGACGAGCGCGCAAGTGCCCGCCTGCACCGCCGTACGGCGGTCGCGCGGAGCGTGGACCATGCCGACGGCGATGGCGACGCCCGCGATCAGTCCGCCGACGTGCGCCTCCCAGGCGATGCCGCCCCAGGTGAAGGTGAAGACCATGTTGATCGCCAGCAGCACCAGCACCGGACGCATGTCGTAGTTCATCCGGCGCATCAGGACGGCGGTGGCGCCGAAGAGGCCGTAGACCGCGCCGGACGCACCCAGCGAAGGCTGGTTGGGCGCGGCGATCAGATAGGTGAGGGCGCTGCCCGCGAGGCCGGACAGCAGATAGAGGGCGAGATAGCGGGAGCGGCCGAGCGCGGCCTCCAGCTGTCCGCCGAGCCACCACAGCCCCAGCATGTTGAACCCGATGTGCACCACTTCCTGGTGCAGGAACATCGAGGTCACCAGGCGGTACCACTGGCCCTCGGCGACGCCTTCGATCGATCCCGGCGGCGGGCTCGGGTCCCAGGCCCGCCCGAGCAGCGTCAGATCGTTCACCAGCTCGGGGCGGATGCTGACCAGGAGGAAGACCGCGAGATTGATGCCGAGCAGGATCTTGGTGACCAGGCGCGGGTCGGCGGCCACCGAGCCGCCCGCCAGCGTGCGCGGCCTGCTGGCGGCCGGGTGGTGTCCGGTGCCCGAACCCTGGCGTACGCAGTCGGGGCACTGGAAGCCGACCGAGGCGCTGACCATGCATTCGGGGCAGATCGGCCGCTCGCAGCGCGTGCAGCTGATGCCGGTCCCGCGGTCGGGATGGCGGTAGCAGGTCGGCGTCGGCACACCGCTTCCCGCGGCGGCCCGGTCCCCCGGCGGCTGCTGCTCCATCGGTCCTGGCCTGCCTCTCGGTCCTCGTCACTCGGGCGGCGCGGACGGAGCCGCCCCGCTGCTCCGCTCGGTAACAAGTACGGACGGGCGGGGCGGTTGGTTCCCGCGCCCGACGACCCGGGGCCCGCCGGGCGCCGGGCGGTCAGCGGGTCTCGACGACCACGGACTCGATCACCACGTCCTGCAGCGGACGGTCGGTGCGCGGATTGGTCGGGGTGGCCGCGATGGCGTCGACGACCTTGCGGCCGGCCTCGCCGGCCACCTCGCCGAAGATGGTGTGCTTGCCGGTCAGCCAGGCGGTGGGGGACACGGTCAGGAAGAACTGCGAGCCGTTCGTCCCCGGGCCCGCGTTGGCCATGGCCAGCAGATACGGCTGGGTGAAGCCCAGCTCCGGGTGGAACTCGTCGGCGAACTTGTAGCCGGGACCGCCGGTGCCGTTGCCCAGCGGATCGCCGCCCTGGATCATGAAACCGCTGATGACGCGGTGGAAGACGGTGCCGTCGTACAGCCGGTCCGTGGTCTTCTCGCCGGTCTCCGGGTTGACCCACTCGCGCTGTCCGGTGGCCAGCTCGACGAAGTTCCTGACCGTCTTGGGGGCGTGGTTCGGCAGGAGCCGGATCTCGATGTCGCCCTGACTGGTCTTCAAGGTGGCGTAAAGCTGCTCGGCCACGATCTGCCTTCCTTCGTCCTTCGCCCTGCCGTCGAATCCTTCGCCGGCGTCCGCCGATCCTCCCACGGACCGGGAAATGTACGGCCGGATGCCGGGCGAAACGGCGCGTTCACCACCGAACCGTGGCATTGTCGTCGGCACACTTCGCATGAACCGTTTTGACCGCAAATGACGATCATGACCCGGATGCCCGTCCCGCATGCCGGGCATGGCCACAACAGGCATGATTTCGAACTGGGCGGACAGGCGGAGTACCTACCCGCCACCAAGGAGGAGGATCTCGTGACCCGCATCGACAGCGTGCGCGCCGCAACCGACTCGGCGAAGGACAGCGCGCAGCACGCCGCGGAAGTGGTGGCGCCCTACGCCGACACGGCCAAGGAGCAGGCGGCCCACTACGCGCACGAGGCGCGCGTACGGCTCGCACCGAAGGTGACGAAGGCGGCCCAGCAGGCCCGTGTCCAGTACGCGTCCCATCTCGCACCGCGCCTCGAACAGGCCCGTTCGCATGTGCCGCCCCGGGTCGACGAGGCCGCGCACCGCGCCGCGGTCTCCACCCGGAAGGCCGCACGGAGCGCCGCCGACTACACCGCGCCCCGCGTCGAGCACGCCCGGTCGGTGGCCCTGCCCGTCGCCGAGCAGGCGTCGGCCCGCAGCGCGGCGGCCCTGGCGGCGCTGCGCACCCAGGTGACCGCCAAGGAGATCCAGAAGCTGGCCAGGAAGCACCGGCGGCGGGCCAAGGCCGGCCGGGCCGCGAAGGGCTTCCTGGTGCTGGGCGTGCTGGCGGGCGGCGCCTATGCCGCCTGGCGCTGGTGGGACAAGCAGGCCAACCCGGACTGGCTGGTCGAGCCGCCCGTCGCCACCGAGGTGGGCGACGAGCGCTCGCCGCTGAGCTCGGTCGACGGCAGCAGCCGGGCCGACCTCGACCCGGAGGTCAAGGCCAAGCAGGACGAGGCCGAGTCGGGCGGGGGGAACACCCCCGGTCTCGACGACCGGCCCTGATCCCGGTACCCGGTACCCCCGGAAAGAACGAACGCGGCTGCGGTGACCACTCCGGTGGTCACCGCAGCCGCGTGTGCGTCAGCCGTGTGTCCGGTCGGCCGCCCGGCTCCGCCACGACGGCGGCGCCAGGGCTTCGGCCACCGGCGACGACCGGTGACTATCGGCTCACGGCGAAGCGCATCAGGGCCTGCTCGTCGCCCTGCTTGATCTTCCCGGTCTCGTTGATCACCTGGAGCTTCCAGCCGGCGCCCTCGCGGATCGCCTTGGCCACGGCGACGCCGTTGTCCTGGGTGAGCATGCTCGGCCAGATGTCGGCGACCTGCTGCGTGCTGCCGCCCGTCGCGTCGTACACCTTGAAGCTGATGTTGCGCGCGTTCTTGAACGCGCTGCGCTTCTTGTACGCGGCGGCGATGAAGACGATCGACGTGATGTTCGAAGGAATCTTGGCGAACTCGACGGTCACCGTCTCGTCGTCGCCGTCCCCGTGACCCGTCTGGTTGTCGCCGCTGTGCACCAGCGAGCCGTTGCCCAGCGGGTCCAGGGAGTCCAGCCCGGCCAGCCGCACCGGGTCCCCGCCCTGCAGCGCGATCGCGATCAGGTCGAGGTCCGTGCCGGCCTTCTGCTTGATCTTCCCCATCAGACCGCCGCTGCTGCCGACGGTCGGGTCCCAGGACGCCCCGATGGACAGGTGCGTCACCCCGCCCAGGTCCGCCGGGCCGTCTTCCTTCGTCAACGTGATCATGCCTGAGTCCTTTTGTGGCTCGACTGTTTACGTATGAAGTGTGCCTGGTGACCCCGGAACTCGGCCCCCGGAGGCAGCGAGAACAGTTCCGGATCGTACGAGATCGGGGTCCGGGACCACCGCGCTCAGCGGTCCGCGGGGGTCTCGGGCGCCTCGGGGGCGGTGAAGACGTCCGTGCGGGCGCTCAGCAGGCAGCCCGCCTGGAAACGACTCTTGGCGCCGAGACGTTCCATGATCTCGGCGATGTGACGACGGCAGGTGCGGACGGACATGCCCATGCGCTTGGCGATCGTCTGGTCGGTGAGACCTTCGCTGAGGAGCAGGGCGATGCGCTGCTTCAGCTGGTCGGCGATGTCGGCGACCTCCTGGTTGCTCCACTCCAGGGGGAAGGGCGCGGCGTTGAGCCACCACAGGTCGAAGGTCTTGGCGATGAAGTGGATGAGGTTGGGCTCGCGCACGATGATGGCGGAGCCGGGGTCGCTCTCCACTCCGATGACCGCCGCCCTGCGGTCGAAGAGCAGCACCCGGATGAACTGGTCGTCGAGCGTGCGGACCTCCGCGCCCATCCGCGAGACCCGGTCGACGTACTCACGGGTGCCCTGGCTGAAGCGGGCGGTGTGCTGGTAGAGGGTGCGCATCCGGACGCCGCTCCGCAGCATCGCCTCGTCCCGGGAGATCGCCTCCTCCAGGACCTCGGCGCGCCGGCCGCCGCCGGGCTGCGCGGTCAGCACCTCGGACTCGCACTTCGCCGCGAGCTCGACGATCGCCGCGCGCGTACTGCTCAGGGAGGCCAGGAACTCCACGGTGCCCCGGGTGTCGGTCCGGACCGGCTGCTCCTCGTAGACGCGGCTGAACTCCACGAGCCGGGACCGCACGCCCTCCAGCTCCTGGCGTCGGGTGCGGATGACACGTTCCAGCGGGCCGAGCACCCGCTCCCCGGCGGTCTCCGGGTCGACGGCCCGGAAGACGGCGGGGGAGGTGCGGGTGTCCTCGGCCAGCAGTCCGAGAGCCGCGAGCTGCGCGCAGTGGTCCTCGGCGGCCTCGACGCCGAGGGCGAGGGCGGCCGCCACGTCGGCGGCGGTGACGGCCGTCTGGCGCAGGGCGAACCGGTATACGGCCTGGGGAGTGTCGGCGGAAGGCTCTACGGCGCCCGAAAGTTCCGGCAATTCCATATCTCGGCCCTTCATCCCGATCTGTCCAGCGATCATCAACCTGACATGCAACTTTATGGCCCACCGGAACCGGCCATGTGCCGACGCCGGGCTGGCAGTGTGGCGGTGTGCCCACGGGGGGTGCAGAGCGGCGCCAACTGCGCCTCTCTCGTACGAGCAGGTAAGGACACCGCATCATGAGGCACCTCTTTCAGGCCGTCGGAGTCGTCTGCGCACTCGCCGTCGTCGGCGTCGCGGGGGTTTCCGTCGCCGCCGCCGAGAGCCGCGGCACGAACGACGACACCGGCTGGGGTGCGCCGGCCGCCAGGACGATCGCCAAGGACACCGGGTGGGGAACGCCGGGCGTCCGGACGATCGCCGCGGACACCGGCTGGGGCGTCGCGGACACCGGCTGGGGCCGGACGGCCTGACCCACCGGTCCGCCTTGACAGATCCGCCCCGCAGATCCGACCGCCCAGACGAAAGGAACAGGCTGTGAGCAACCCCTTCGAGGACGCCGAGGGTACGTACTACGTGCTGGTGAACGCCGAGAACCAGCACTCGCTGTGGCCCGGCCACGTCGAGGTGCCCGCCGGCTGGACGCAGGCGTTCGGCGCCGCCGACCGGGAGAAGTGCCTGGCGTACATCGAGGAGACCTGGACGGACATGCGGCCGCAGAGCCTCGTGGACGCCATGGAGAGCGCCGGCCGCTGACCCCGATCCGACGCAATGCCCGCCACCCGGGAGGTGGCGGGCATTCGGCGTTTCCGGTTCCTCGGGCGGTCCCGTTCCTCAGGCGATCCCGGCCACCTTGTCCGCGAATTTGGTGAGGTTGTCCATCGCCCGCGCGATGCGCTCATCGAGGGTGAGCGATTCCTCGTACTGGCTGAATCGCAGCTTGGGCTGCCGCTTCCCGCGCATGTACAGGGAGCAGGCGAGGTCCGCGCACACATAGATGCCCACGGTATTGCCCTGCCGGCCCGACGGTCCGGCCAGCGGTGCGACGAAGAGATTCACGCCGGACGACGAATGCCCGGTCAGGCATATCTGGCACATGCTGGACTTCACCGCGCTCTTCCGGGCGGCACTGGAAACGCGCAGGGTGATTCCGCGCGGCCCGTCGGGGCCGGGCATGACGACATGCGACCGCAGCAGTGCGCCGGGGTCGACCCAGCCGAGGAAGTCCAGGTCCTCCCAGGCCAGTTCGCCGAACCCGAGCGGGAGACGCAGCCGGGACGCCTCCCCCTTGGTGCAGTTCACAAAAGAATTCCGGATGGCTTTTTCACTCAATGGATCCATGGTGGGCAAATATATCGGAGGGCTCCGAACGGAACAGGTGATTCACCTCGGGGATCACGGGACACCGGACCAACACTGTCCGATTTAATCCATTGCCTTCCGATATGCCGGGCGCTCATGTTGCTGTCATGCAGGCATGTGAGCCACCGTCGCCGCCCTTTTCCCCTGTCGCGAAGTGCAGGATCAGGACATGCCGACACAGGCATACGGATAAGTCCGCAGGATCGATGAACTCTCTCTTTGGGGTCGGGGTAGACGTGTCTTCGCGCAGTGAATCTCAGGAAAAAGTAGAGGCCTGGCTCTCCGACGTGTTCGGGAATGCCCTCGGCCTCTCCGATTTCGCGCGCGACGACGATTTCTTCGCAGCCGGCGGTGATTCCATCCTCGCCGCCCGCGCCGCGATGCGGATCCGGTCGAAGGCGACGGGCGAGGTGCCGCTCGCCTGGATCTTCGAGCAGCGCAGCCCCGCCAAGCTGGCCGTGCTGCTCGTCGACCTCATCGACCCGGCGAGCCTGTCGGACCGGTCGGAGCGGTCCGAGCCGGCGGCCACCTCCGGCCCTTCCGGATCCTCCGGCTCCTCCGGCCGGGGCGCGGCGGGCCGCGAAGGTCTTCCGCTGTCCCACGCCCAGGAGCGGCTCTGGCTGCTGCACCAGCTCGACCCGGACTCCGCCGCCTACAACGAACCGCTCGTCCACCGGCTGCGCGGCGCGCTCGACCCGGCGGCGCTGCGGACCGCGCTGCAGGGCCTGGTGGACCGTCACGCCGTCCTGCGCACCGCCCTGCACCTGGACGGGGACCGGCCCGTACAGCGGATCGAGCCCTCGCTCCACGCCGAGCTGCGCATCGAGGATCTGCGCGACGGCACGGCCGATCCCGCGGCGGCCGCCGAACGCCTCATCCGGGCGGACATCGCCACCCCCTTCGACCTGGCGGCGGCCCCGCTGTTCCGGGCCACGCTGTACCGGATCGCCGAGCACGACGCCTTCCTTCAGCTCACCTTCCACCACGTCGTCACCGACGGCTGGTCCACCACCCTGATCCTCGGCGAGCTGGCCGAGGGGTACACGGCGGCGCTCGCCGGACGCTCCCCCGGCCTGCCGGAACTTCCTCTGGAATACGCGGACTTCGCGGTGCGGCAGCGTGCCTGGCTGGACGGCGGGGCCGGGGAGCGGCAGCTGGCGTACTGGGAGTCCGAGCTGGCCGGCGCCCCGGAGCTGTCGGCCTTCCCGACCGACCGACCGCGCCCGGCCGCCCAGTCCTACGACGGCGACCACGTCCTGTTCACGCTGGAGCCGGAGCTCGGCGACCGGGTGGCCGAGGCGAGCCGCCGGCACGACGTCACGGTCTACGCCTGGCTGCTCACCACCTTCCTGACGACCCTGCACAAGTACTCCGGACAGCGCGACCTCGTCGTCGGAACCCCGGTCGCGGGCCGGCACCACCCCGACGTCGACCGGCTCGTCGGCTTCTTCGTCAACACCGTCCCCGTACGCTCCCGCCACCGGGACCACGACACCTTCGAGGACTTCCTGCGCCGGGTGAGCGCCACCTGCCTGGGCGCGCTGGACCACCAGGACGTGCCGTTCGAGCAGATCGTGCAGCGGCTCGGCCTCCAGGGCGTCACCAGCCACGCGCCGCTCGTGCAGACGGTCTTCGCCTACCAGGAGGGGGAGGACCTCACCCTCCGCCTCGACGGGCTGGAGACCGAACCGGCCCGGGCGACCGGTGCGACCTCGCGCTTCGACCTGACGCTCTTCATGGCGCGGCAGCGGGACGGATCGTTCGCCTGCGACCTGGAGTTCAGCACCGACCTCTACGACCGGGCCACCGCCGAACGCCTGGTCACCCACTTCCGCGGCCTGCTCGACCAGGTCCTCGATGCCCCCCGCGCAGGCCTCGCCCGGCACCGGCTCTGCACCCGGGCCGAGCTGGACCGGCTGGACGCCTGGAACGACACCGCCGTGGCCTTCCCCGCCGACCGGGCCCTGCACGAGCTCATCGAGGACCGGGTGGACGCCTCCCCGGACGCCCTCGCCGTGGTCCACGAGGACGCCGAGCTCAGCTACGCGGAGCTGGACGCGCGCGCCAACCGCCTCGCCCACCACCTGGGGCGGCTCGGCGTCGGGCCCGACGACGTGGTCGGGGTGTGCCTGGACCGGTCGACGGAGCTGGTGGTGTCGCTCCTCGCCGTCCTCAAGGCGGGGGCCGGCTATCTGCCCCTGGACCCGGAGGCCCCCCGCCAGCGGCTGACCCAGATCATGGCGGACGCCCGGGCGGAGGTCTGCCTCACCCTCGGCCACCAGGCGGACCGGGCCCCCGAGGCGGCCCACGTGGTCCGCGTCGACGCGGACCGGGAGACCCTCGCGGCCTGCCCGGCGCACCGGCCGGCGGTCGCCGTGCACCCGGAGAACCTGGTGTCGGTGTACTACACCTCCGGCTCGACCGGGGCGCCCAAGGGGGTCGCCAGCACCCACGGGGGCTGGGTCAACCGGATGGTCTGGATGCAGAAGCAGCACGCCCTGCGCCCCGGCGAGACCGTCCTGCACAAGACGACGCTCACCTTCGACGACTCGGCGCTCGAACTCTTCTGGCCGCTGATGTACGGCGGTCGGATCGCGCTGATCGGGCCGGGCCTCCACCGCGACCCGCAGGCGGTCCTGGCCGCCGCCACGGCCTACCGGACGGTCCTCCTCCAGACCGTGCCCAGCATGCTGAACCTGCTGATGGACCAGATCACCCCGGACGAGCGGATCGCGCTCGGCTCCCTGCGCAACACGGTCTCCAGCGGCGAGGCCCTCACCCCCGCGTCCGTACGGCGCTTCCACGAGACGATGCCCGGGGCCCTGCACAACACCTGGGGCGCCACCGAGGTGTCCATCGACTCCACCATCCGTACGTGTACGGCCTCCGACGCCGAGGACTCCGGTGCGGTGAGCGTCGGGACGCCGTTCGACAACAACACCGTCCATGTCCTCGACGCGGCTTACGCCCCGCTGCCCGTCGGGGTCACCGGAGACCTGTACATCGGCGGCGCCGGTCTGGCCCGCGGCTACCTCAACGACCCGGTGAAGACCGCCCAGGCGTTCGTGGCCAGCCCCTTCGGCACCGGGGAGCGGCTGTACCGCACCGGCGACCAGGGCTATCTGCGCCCGGACGGCTCGATCAAGTTCGTCGGGCGCAACGACCACCAGATCAAGGTCCGCGGCATGCGCGTCGAACTCGGCGAGATCGAGTCGGTGCTCCGCGACCACCCCCAGGTGCGGGACGCCGTGGTGGTCGCCCGGCGCACGCCCTCCGGGCAGTACCGGCTCAGCGGTTACGTGGCGGGCGGCGGGCAGGACGGCGCGCCGACCGTGGAGTCGCTGCGGGCGCATCTGGCCGAGTGGCTCCCGGACCACATGCGGCCGCCGTTCCTGGTCGTCATGGACCGGCTGCCGCTCAACGCCAACGGCAAGACCGACCGCCACCAACTGCCCGACCCGGCCGCGGACATGACCGCCGGGCAGGGCGAACGGGCCGCTCTCGACGGGCCGGTCCAGCGGGCCGTCGGCGAGATCTGGTGCGAGGTGCTGGAGGTCGGGTCGGTCGGCGCGGACGACACCTTCTTCGACCTGGGCGGCCATTCGCTTCTGGCCACCCGGGTGACCGGCCGGCTCCGCGACCGCTTCGGCCTGGAGCTGCCGCTGCGCACCGTGTTCGACCGGCCGGTGCTGCGGGACTTCGCCGACGAGGTGGACCGGAACCTCAGGGAAAAGATCAGCGGCATGAGCGTGGACGAGATGCGTTCCCTGCTCGAACTCCTGCGCTGAGCAGTGCCGAAGCGACCGGGCACCGAGGGACATCGAAGGACATCGAGGATGGGGACGTCGTGACGACCGGACTGCCTGGAGCAGCCGAACCGGAATTCTATGAGTTCCGCGCTTCGCGGGCACAGCACCGCATGTACTTCCTGCAGCAGCTGGCCGGGGACGCGCCGACGTACCACCTGCCGCTCTTCCACCGGCTGGACGGTGCGGTGGACAGCCGGGCCCTGCGCGGGGCCGCCGAGGCTCTCGTCCAGCGGCACGAGGCCCTGCGCACCACGTTCGCGGCCCGTGAGGGCGAGCTGTTCCAGCTGATCAGCCCCGACGCCGGCTTCGAGTGGCGGGAGTACGACGTCCGCGACGCCGAGGACCCGGAGGCCGCGGCCGAGGCCTGGACACGGGACGAGGCGGCCCGCCCGTTCGACCTGGCCGAGGGCCCGCTGTTCCGGGCCGGTCTGCTGCGGGTCGGCGACCGGGACGCGGTGCTGCTGCTCGGCATGCACCACATCGTCGCGGACGGCTGGTCGACGGAGATCCTGCTCCGCGAGTTCACCGCGACGTACACCGCCCTGGTGAACGGCGAGGACCCGGCGGCTCCCGAGGAGCCGGAGTTCCAGTACGCGGACTACTCCGCCTGGCAGGACGAGTGGTTGGAGAGCCCGCAGGCGAAGCGGCAGCGGGAGCACTGGGAGGCGGAGCTGGCGGGCGAACTGCCTGTCCTGCGGCTGCCCGTGACCCGCCCGCCGAGCACGGACGCACCGGCCGGGAACGGCGGCACCGCCACGCCGGTCGCCCGCGGCGCCGGAGCCGACCTCGCCTTTCCGCTGCCCTCGGCGGCCCGGCAGCTGCGCGAGCTGTGCGCCGACGCGAACGCCACGTTCTTCATGGGCCTGCTCGCCGCCTTCGACATCCTGCTGAGCCGCTACACCGGACACGACGACATCGTCGTCGGCACCCCGATCGCCGGACGTCACCGCGACGAATTCGCCGACACGGTGGGGCTGTTCATCAACACCACGGTGTTCCGCGCCGATCTGTCGGCGGACCCGACGTTCCGCGAACTCCTCGGGCAGGTACGCGACCGGGTGCTGGCGGCCCAGGGCCAGCAGGACCTCCCCTTCGAGGAACTGGTCCGGATGAAGAACCCGGACCGCACGGCCGACGCCTCCCCGCTCTTCCAGGTGATGTTCGGCATGAACGAGACCGGTGACGAGGAGCTGCGGCTGCCGGGGATCACCGCCCGGCCCGTGCCCGTGGACTCCGGCACCGCCAAGTTCGACCTGACCCTCGATGTGGCGGAGACCGCGGACGGCGGCGCTGCGGGCGTCTTCGAGTACCGCACGGACCTGTTCGACGACCGGATCGTCGGGGCGCTGGCCGAGCACTACGGGCGGCTGATCGAGGAGATCGTCGCGCACCCGGACGCCCCGGTGTCCTCGCTGCGGATGCTGTCCGACGCGCAGTACGCGGAACTGGCCCCGCCGCCGGCCCCCGGCCGCACCGACGCCCGCCCGGAGCCGGTCCACGAGCGCTTCGCCCGGTGGGCCGCCCGGACGCCCGACGCGGTGGCCCTCGTCGACGGCGACACCACGATCGGCTACGCGGAACTGGACGCCCGCGCTGACCGCCTCGCCCACCGGCTGCGCGCGCACGGCGTCGGACCGGGCACCCTGGTCGGCCTGAGCATGGAGCGGTCCGCCGCCCTGGTGACCGGGCTCCTCGCCGTCCTGAAGGCCGGCGGCGCCTACGTACCCCTGGACCCCGCCTATCCCGTGGAGCGGCTGCGCCACATGGTCGAGGACTCCGGGCTCCGCACGATCCTCACCGGAGGCGCGGTTCCGCGGTGGTGGGAGGGGTTCGACGGGGACGTCCTGGACGCCGAGGACACGGCCGGGGACGGCCCGGCGGGCCCTCCGTCCGGCGGTGCGGGCCCCGACGACCTCGCGTACGTCATCTACACCTCGGGGTCGACCGGCCGTCCCAAGGGTGTGCTGATCCCGCACCGCAACATCAGCCGGCTGTTCACCTCCACCGACCGCTGGTTCGGGTTCGGCGAGCAGGACGTGTGGACGCTGTTCCACAGCTACGCCTTCGACTTCTCGGTCTGGGAGCTGTGGGGAGCGCTCGCCCACGGCGGCCGGCTCGTCATCGTGCCGTACGAGACGAGCCGCGAACCGGCGGCGTTCCTGCGGCTGTTGCGCGAGCAGCGGGTCACGGTGCTCAACCAGACGCCCTCCGCCTTCTACCAGCTGATCCGCGCCGAGGAGGCCGGACGGACCGGTGAGACCGAGGCCGCGCCGGGATCACCGGACGGCGAACTCGCCCTGCGCCAGGTGCTCTTCGGCGGCGAGGCGCTCGATCCGCACGCCCTGCGCGACTGGTTCGCCCGGCACGGCGACGTCACGCCCCGGCTGGTCAACATGTACGGCATCACCGAGACGACCGTGCACGTCACCTACCGCCCGATCACCCTGGAGGACCTGCGGGCCGGCGCCGGCAGCGTCATCGGCGAGCCCATCGACGACCTCCGGCTGTACATCCTGGACCGGCACGGCTCGCCCGTGCCGCCCGGGGTGACGGGTGAGCTGTACGTCGGCGGGAGCGGCCTGGCCGACGGCTATCTCAACCGGCCCGAGCTGACCGCCGAACGCTTCGTCCCCCACCCCTTCAGCACCGCCCCCGCCACCGGCTCCGGCGAGCGGCTGTACCGCACCGGCGACCTGGCCCGCCGGCTGCCCGACGGCGACCTGGAGTACGGCGGCCGGATCGACTCGCAGATCCAGCTGCGCGGCTTCCGGGTGGAGCTGGGCGAGGTGGAGTCGGCCCTCACCGAGCACGAGGGCGTCCATGAGGCCGTCGTGGTGCTGCACACCGACGCGGAAGGGCACGCCGCGCTCGCCGCGTACGTCACCGCGCGCGGCGCCGACCCGGCCCCCGAGGCCCTGCGCGGCCACGCGGCCCGCCGGCTTCCCGGCTACATGATCCCGTCCACCTTCACGGTGCTGCCGGAGTTCCCGCTCACCGCCAACGGCAAGGTGGACCGGGCGAAGCTCCCCGACCCGGCGGCCCGAACGGCGCACCGCGAGGCGGAGTTCACCGCACCGAGCACTCCGGCCGAGGAGACGCTGGCCTCGGTGTGGGCACGCGCCCTGGGCGTGGAGCGGGTGGGCGTGGACGACAACTACTTCGCCCTCGGAGGCGACTCCATCCGCTCCATCCGGCTGCTGTCGCTGGCCCGCGAGGCGGGGCTGGAGATCGGCTTCACCGATCTGATGACCCACCAGACCGTGCGCACGCTCGCCGCCGTCGCCCGCACCCCCGAGGAGCCCGCCGGCCGACGGACGTACCGGCCCTTCTCGCTGCTCCCGGCCGCCGACCGGGCCCGGGTGCCGGACGGCGTCACCGACGCGTACCCGATGACCCGGCTCCAGGGCGGGATGCTCTTCCACAGCGATCTGTCCGGCGCGGGCACGGAGTACCACAACGTCTCCACGTACCGCCTGGAAGCCGGTTTCTGCGAGCGGTCCTGGCGCGACACGGTCGCCGGCCTGCTGCGGCGGCACGAGATCCTGCGGACCTCCTTCGACCTGAGCCGCTTCGACGAGCCGATGCAGCTGGTGTGGGAGCACGTGCCGCTGCCGCTGACGTTCGAGGATCTGCGCGGGCTGACCGGGGCGGAGCTGGACGCGGCGGCGGACCGCAGGTTCGAGCGGGAGCGTGCCGCGCCGTTCGACCCGCTGACGGCGCCGCTGATCCGCTTCCATGTACAGCGCCGCACGGACGACACCCTCCAGCTGTTCATCAGCGAGCACCACGCGATCCTCGACGGCTGGAGCGAGCGCTCCCTCTTCGCCGAACTGCTCCTCGGCTACGGCCGGGGGCTCGCCGGCGCCGCACCGGTCACCGCGCCCCCGCCGGCCGCCCGCTTCGCCTCCTACGTACGCCTGGAGCGCGAGGCGGCAGCCGACGAGGAGAGCCGCCGCTTCTGGGCGGACCGGCTCGCCGGTTCGACGCTCACCCGGCTGCCCGGCACCCCCGCCGCCCGGGAGGCGGCCCGTCCGGTCATGGGGATCGACGAGCGTCCGGTGCCCGAGGCGGTGCACCGGGGCCTCACCGCGCTCGCCCGCGACCTCGGGGTCCCGCTGCGGACCGTGCTGCTCGCCGCGCATCTGCGCGTGCTGTCGCTGCTGACCGGGACCGACGACGTCGTCACCGGCGCGGTCCTGGGCGGGCGCAGCGAGGAGCGCGACGGCGATCTGGCCCTCGGCGTCTTCCTCAACACGCTGCCCGTCCGCGCCCGGCTGACCGGCGGCACCTGGGCCGACCTGGTGCGGGACACCGCGGAGCTGGATCTGGCGATCCAGCGGCACCGCAGGTTCCCGCTCTCCGAGATCGTGCGGGAGGCCGGTACGTCCGAGCTCTTCGAGGCGTTCTTCAACTACACCCACTTCCACGTCGAGGCGTCGGTGTCGGCGGTGCCGGAAGCGGCGGAGGCGTCCGACGGGTCGCCGGTTCCGGTGCCAGTGCGGGTGCTCGACGAGCGCGGGATCGCGCACACCAACTTCCCCTTCGGCGCCGAGTTCTTCCGCGACGGCACCGACGGTGCGCTCGGGCTCGGGCTGCGCCACGACACCACCCGCTTCGATGCGGAGAGCGTCGAGCGGGCCCACGGCTACTACGCCGCCGCGCTCGCCGCCCTGGCCACCGACCCGGAGGCCCGCTACGAGAGCGCCGATCTGCTCTCCCCGGCGGAGCACCGCGCCCTGGCGGAGGCGAACGCCACCGCCGAGGTGTTCGACCGCCCCCATGTGCTGCACACCCTGGTCGAGGAGCAGGCCCGGCGCACCCCGGACGCCCCGGCCGTGCGGTACGACGGGCAGACCCTCGGCTACCGCGAACTGGACGAGCGGGCCGACCTGTTGGCGGCCCGGCTGCGGGCCCGGGGCGCGGGCCCGGGGCGCTTCGTGGCGGTCCTGGTGGAGCGCTGCCTCGAACTTCCCGTCCTGCTGCTCGCGGTGCTGAAGTCCGGCGCCGCCTACGTCCCGCTCGACCCGGACCACCCCGAGCAGCGCCTGCGCGGGATCCTGGACGACGCCGGCATCTCCCTGGTGATCTCGGCGGCCCCCTGGGACGCGAAGATCGCCGGGCCCGGCGTCGAGGTCGTACGGCCCGGGGACGCCGGGACCACGGCTCCGGACGAGAGGACCCACCCCGCCGCCGGGCCCGCCGATCCCGCGTACATGATCTTCACCTCGGGCTCGACCGGAAAACCCAAGGGCGTGGTGGTCTCCCACCGGGCGATCGCCAACCGGTTGCTGTGGATGCAGCGCGCGTACGGCCTGCGGCCGGGCGAGCCGGTGCTGCACAAGACGCCCACCACGTTCGACGTGTCGGTCTGGGAGCTGTTCTGGCCCCTGCTCGCGGGCGGCGTCCTCGTCGTCGCGAAGCCCGGCGGGCACCGCGATCCGGCGTACCTCGCGGCGCTGATCGAGGCGGAGTCCGTCACCACGGCGCACTTCGTGCCCTCCATGCTCCAGGCGTTCGTGGAGGACCCGGCCACGGCCGGGTCCTCCACGAACGC
>MUNB01000777.1 GCA_002154345.1 Streptomyces griseus | reverse complement strand
TGGAACGCGTACGCCTCCACCAGCCCCCACCCCGTGTGCTTGCCGAGGAACACATCGGCCGGCACCTGGAGCAGCGAGGACCACGGCAGCGCCCGCGCCACCTCGCCGAGCAGCCCGGGGAAGAGGTTCAGCGGCAGCAGCATCCCGGAGAAGAACAGCCCGGCCAGCGACACGATCTGCAGCGCGCCCGCCCCGTCCATCAGCCAGAACGCCGACAGCGCGACCAGATAGCGCACCGCGAAGCTCACCACCACGCCCAGGAACACCGAGAGGAGGAACGCCGGCCAGGTCCACGGCGAACCGGGCAGCGCCAGATCGAAGGCGAACGCCCCCAGTACCATCGGCGCGATCCCCCGGCCCAGCAGATGGAACGCCGCCCGGCCCAGGTCCCCGGCCAGCCACCACAGCTGGAGGTCGGCCGGACGGTACAGATCGACGGCGATGTCCCCCGTACGGATCCGCTCCATCAGCTCGTCCTCGAAGCCGCCGCCCATCATGGCGCAGGTCATCAGCAGGGCCTGCCCGAGCCAGACGTACGTCAGCGCCTGGGACGTGTCGTACCCGCCGAGCTGCGGACGCGCGTCCCAGAGCGCGATGTAGGTGTACGCCATGATGAAACCGAAGACCGTGTTGGTGAACACCCCCGCGGCCGTGGCCGTCCGGTACGTGGCGTAGCGCCGGAACGCACCCCCCGCCACCACCGCGTAGAGCCGCACGCCGTCCCCTCTCCCCCGCCGCCACCGGCTCCCGGCACCAAAGCGCACGAGCGTAGTGCACGGCTGACGGCGGCCGCGAACGTATTTCGCGCACGCGTTTC
>MUNB01000776.1:372-592 GCA_002154345.1 Streptomyces griseus | reverse complement strand
CCGGCGGCACAATTGTGAGGGGATGCCGTCCATGGACCGGTTCGCCAGAAATGCGGTGTGACTCGGGCCACGCGGATTGGCCGTAACACTCCTCGAAGCAGCGCGATGACTTAAGAGGTGAGCGTCGCGGAAGGAATACAGCAGCCCTTGGGCGCGCTGTGCAGTTCTGAGGCCTGACCCGCGCCGTCGGCGACATCCCCAGTCGACGGTCGTCGGTTCC
>MUNB01000776.1:0-273 GCA_002154345.1 Streptomyces griseus | reverse complement strand
ATGGCGCTCATCGAGCGGGGAAAGGCTGATGGGCAGATCGCCGGCGATGACGTGCGTCGGGCCTTCGAGGCTGACCAGATTCCGCCAACCCAGTGGAAGAACGTTCTGCGCAGCCTCAACCAGATCCTCGAGGAAGAGGGTGTGACGCTGATGGTCAGTGCCGCGGAGTCGCCGAAGCGCGCCCGCAAGAGCGTCGCAGCGAAGAGCCCGGTCAAGCGCACCGCCACCAAGACCGTCGCGGCGAAGACCACCGTGACCAGGACCGTCGCGGCC
>MUNB01000775.1 GCA_002154345.1 Streptomyces griseus | reverse complement strand
TGCTCCGGCTGTTCCCCGCCGCGACGCCCACGGCGACGGCGGGGAACAGCCGGAGCAGGGTGGGCCAGTGGGCATGACGGCGGTAGACGCGTACGGCGAGGAGATCGCCGGCGATCAGGATCGGGAGCAGCACTCCGGTCGATTCGCGGGCCGGGAGTACGGCCGCGAAGACCGCGAGGCTGATCGTATTGGCACCGCTGACGGCCGTCTTGGAGAAGCCGACGAGGGTGGATGCCGCCGCGAGTACGGCCAGTTGCCAGAGGCTGATGGTGTCCATGTCGGGAAAGATGGTAAGCGCAACGGTTTCGGCCGACGCCCGGAGGTTCTCACTCCGGCTCCCGCTCCCTCAATGAGCGTTTGATCGATTGAGTCCGCCAGTGATCGATCTCTTGACCCACTTCGATCAGTCGATCAGGATTCCCGGATGACCACCTCCGCTGCCGCCCGCTTCGGACTGCCCCCGGAAGACCGCGCGTCGAGCCCGTACACCGGATACACCCGCGCCCACTGGGAGGCGGCCGCCGACGGGATGCTGGACGCCGCCTGGAAGTGGGCCACGCCGGGCGGCGCCCGGCTCGACCTGCCCGGACCCCCGTCGCACTCGGGTGTCCGCTCCGACGGCCTGGAGGGGTACGCGCGTACGTTCCTGGCGGCGGGCTTCCGGGTCGCGGGGGCG
>MUNB01000774.1 GCA_002154345.1 Streptomyces griseus | reverse complement strand
CGTCCAGCGACCACGGCCGCCCGGCCCGCGCGGGGGCCTCGGCCTCCACCACGTACCCGAGATCCCGCACCACCTCCACCAGCTCCGCAGGACCCTTCGGCCGCGCACCGGCGATCAGCAGATCGCGTACCAGTCGGCCCTTGGTCGCCTTGTTGAAGTGGCTCACCACGGACCGCTTCTCCACCCCGTCCACCAGCTGGGAGTGCAGCACCCGCACGCTCGCCGTGCGCGAGGCCACCTCGCCCTTCGGCTTCCAGGCCGACGCGTACGCCGAGGACCGCAGGTCCAGGACGAGCCCGTCCCCGGCGGCCTCGGGCAGGACGGTCTCCATCGGGGTACGCCAGTACGCGCCGAGCGCACCGAGGCCCGGCAGCTTCACGCCCATCGAGCAGCGGTACGGCGGAATCCGGTCGCCGATCCGGACCGCGCCCCACAGCCCCGAGAAGACCAGCAGCGACGAGGCGGCCCGCCGCCGCGCGGCCGTCTCCAGCGAGGCCAGGTCGAGGGCGTCGTACAGCACCCCGGTGTACAGCTCTCCGGCCGGACGGGTTCCGGCGGTACGCAGCTCGGCGTTCTTGCCGACCTCGCCCGCGAGACCCACGCTCAGGCCCAGCACCTCACGGGCCTTCTCCTCGTCCGCCTGGCAGAGTTCGACCAGCTCGTCCAGCACCGCCGNNCGGGGCGAGCCCCGGCAGCGACAGCGACTCCGGCTTCAGGGAAGCCCCGCGCCCCGAGGCGGCCTTTCCTTCGGAGGGCGGCAACAGCACGAGCACGGCGGTTCTCCTTCGTACGTACGGCGCAAGCGCGGACCCGGGCGGCGTGCGGGCTCACCGGGTCCTCGGCAAGGGTACGGGGACGGGCCGGCGCTTCCCGTACGGCAACGGCGACGGCAACGACCCCGACCCCGACCACGGGACGGCCGGCCGGACGGTCGCGGACCCGTACGGCGGCAGGCACGCACGTGCCGACGGCCGGCGAGCGGGAAACACCGGCCGGGCGGGGGCGGGCGGCCCGGATGCCGCCCGCCCCCGCCCGGCCTACGCTCGGTCCATGCCCCGCCGCCACCTCCGTATGACCGGTGCAGCCGACTGCTCGCTCGGGACCGCCCTGCGGGCGCT
>MUNB01000773.1 GCA_002154345.1 Streptomyces griseus | reverse complement strand
GCTCGCGAGAGGGCGGGCCGGGAGGAGGCCGAAGACCAGGAGGTGGCCGTCGGTGTCGCTGAGGGCGTCGGCGAGGCGGACGTCCTGTGCGGCGGCTTCGATGCCGGTCTCCTCGCGCAGCTCGCGGGCGACCGCGTGACGCCAGTCCTCGGCGTGGTCGATGAACCCGCCGGGCAGGGCCGTGCCGCCCTTCTGCGGTTCGATGGTGCGGGTGATGATGACGAGCCCGGTCGAGCGGGGGCCGATGACGGGAAGCAGGGCCACCGCGACGGGCAGCGGGTTGCGGTAGGCGGTGGTTCCGCAGTGCGTGCAGGTGCGGGGCCAGGCGTCGGCGGACGGGAGCCCGGTGTACGGGGCTCCGCAGGTGCCGCAGTGGGAGTTCCGTACGTACCGGAGTGGCTGCGGGGCGGTCGGGGAAGGGCTGTCGCCGGGTTCGGACACGGGCGGACTGTATCGGACCGCCCCCTCCCCGCATCCCGGAGACCGCGAAGCCGCGTCCTTTCCCCCAGGGCGC
>MUNB01000772.1 GCA_002154345.1 Streptomyces griseus | reverse complement strand
CCGCCCGGCCCTCCCAGGGCCAGCCCGATCCCGCCCACCACGACCTGGGTCTTGGAGGGCAGCTTGGTCACCGGGTCATTGGCGGCGGCCCCCACGAAGACGTGCTCGCTGCCGACGCCCAGGTCCACGGCGTGGTCGACGCCGACCCCCGGGCTGCCGACCAGGATGATGTCGTCGACTCCGGGAATCCCGCCGGGCTTGGCCGCCGCGGCGCCCACGGTGCGGGAACCGTAGGAGTGCCCGATGGCCGTGAGGTGCGGATCCTTGTTCTGGTTGGTGACGGAGATGCCGTCCATGAAGCCGCGGTAGGCCTCCCCGCCCTTCTCGGCGCGCCCCGTGCCCATGACGGCGAAGTAGCCCGCCACCCCGTCCTTGTCCGGCAGCTGCGGCGCGTCGTAGCCGAGCCAGACGATGGACGCCGTGGACTCGTCGTACCCCTGGGCCCCGATCGCGGTGTCCCGGGCCCGCCCGAGGTCGTTCTTGGCGAACTCCTCGTCGAGCGAGGTGTTGAGCCCCGGCACATAGGCCGACACATGCTGGGACGCGTCCGGATTCCCGAAGGAGACGATGGCCCTCCCGTTGCCCTCGTCCCCGATCCCGATGAGATACATGGGCGGCTTCCCGTTCTCGTTCAACTGCCGCTCGATCTCCCGCAGCCCGGCCAGCTGGTCGCGGGCCTTGTCGGTGTCGACCCCCTCCAGCTTGTCGATCAGCGCCGGAAGGTTGCGGCGGTTGGCGGCGTCGCGGGCGAGGACCGGGATGCCGTCGAGGTTGCCGATCCGCTCCGGGACCAGCTCGATGTACCGCTCCCGCTCCTCCGGCGAGAGCCCGTCCCACCAGGCCTTGCGCTCGGCGGGCGCGGCGTTCTGCGGGATCCGCTCGCTCAGGTGCGCGCGCTCGGCCTCCCGCACCTCGGCGTCGACCCGCGCCCCGGACCCGGGTATCGCCAGCCCGGCGCCCGCACCGCCGACGGCCTTGTTCCAGTCCCAGGCCGCACCGATGTAGTCGCCCCGCGCCCACTTCTCCCCCGCGCCACGGGTGTCGCGCCCCCACTGGTCGACGATGCGCCGCCCGCTGTCGCCCGGCCGCAGAACGGCGTCGACGACCCCTTGGACGTCACCCCCCAGCCCGTCCCCGAGGAACCCACCGAGGAACCCGCCACCGTTGGGCCCCGCGGGTCTACCCGCGTCAACCGGCACGATGACGTCGCCCGGGGGGAAGGAGTCGCCGCCTTGGGTGGAGGGGGACGACTGTCTCTTATATACATCC
>MUNB01000771.1 GCA_002154345.1 Streptomyces griseus | reverse complement strand
GGACCGGCCGGTCCTGCCCGTTGTACAGACCCGCCAGGACGTACGGCCGGTCCAGATGCCCGTGCTCGAAGCCGACCAGCACCTCGTCGCCGACCTCCGGGATGAACGCCTCGCCGCCCCCCGTCCCGTTGGCCTGTGCCGTACGCGCCCAGTCGCTCGCGTACTCGTCGGACAGCCACGGGAACCGCACCTTGACCCGCCCCGACCCCTCCGGATCCTGCGTGTCCGTCACCGTCCCGCTCACCAGCCCCGCGCACCGTGAACCACCGGCTCCGGAGGCCGAGTTGGCGAGCCCGTACAGCGACCGCTCCTGCTGCCCCGACACGGTGATCCAGGTCTCGTACCCGCGTACGGCGTCGAAGACATGGCGCGAGGTCGTCACCGTGTACCGGCCCTCGAAGGGCGCGCCCACCGCGTTCAGCGCCACCGCGCTGCCCGCCCGCACCTCCGGATTGCCCCGGATCACCGCCTCCAGCTCCGCGAACGACCCGGCGATCCGCTCCGCCAGCGCCTTCGCCGCCTGGTCGACCTGGGCCTGCGCCCCGTACGCCGCGTCCGTCACGACGAACCGGGCCTCGCCGAACGGTTCCGACACCTCCGCCGCCGTCACCCCCAGCTCCAGCGTCGGCGACGCGCCCGCCGGGGCCCGGCCCACCAGCGGCTGCTTCGCCTGGACGTCCCAGCCGCGCACCTCCACCTCGGAGACCTGCTCGGCGGCCGACACCCCGGCCCGGCAGCGGAGCAGATTGCTGCCCAACTCCAGTACGAGCGGGTCGCGTTCGGCGCGCGCCGAGGTGTCGGGCGCGCCGCCCGCCTCGGCCGGTTTCGTGATGTGGAGCTGCCCGTCCCGTACGTACGCCTGCGCGCCCGCCTCCTCCGCGAGGCCGCGCACGAACTCCCAGTCGGTGACGTTGGGCTGGGCGATGTGTTCCAGTACGGGCCCGGCGATGTCGACCGGACCCGGCTTCAGTCCGGCGCGCTGGGCGACCTGGCCGCAGATGTCGGCGAGGGTCATGTTCTGGTAGCTGGCCACGCGCCGCCCCCGGAACAGCCGGTGCGACTCGTCGAGCCCGCGTACGACGGTGAACGTGCCGGACTCGTCGAGCTCCACCTCCAGTGCCGTGACGACCCCCTCCAGCAGGGGCTTAGGGGCGGTGTCGCCGCCCGCGCGGGCCAGCAGCCGGGCCTCGGTGCCGATCTTCAGCCCGGCCTGTTCCAGCAGCACCCGGTCGGGGTCCCGGAACCGCAGCAGGAACAGGTCGGGGAGCGTACGGCTGTCGTCGACATAGCCCTCGACCAGCGTGTTCACGAACTTCGCGGGCAGCGGCGTACCGCCGAACTCCACCGTCAACGCCGTGGAAACCCCCTGCCGCGCCATCAGCCCCGCCCCCGGTCCAGGACCTGT
>MUNB01000770.1:501-702 GCA_002154345.1 Streptomyces griseus | reverse complement strand
GGCGACGGGGGCGTGTAGCCCGCGGCCCGCGGCGCTGGATACTGTGACGGCATGCCCGACTACCACGATGATCTGCGCCTGGCCCACGTACTGGCGGACGCCGCCGACGCGGCGACGATGGACCGGTTCAAGGCTCTCGACCTGAAGGTGGAGACCAAGCCGGACATGACGCCGGTGAGCGAGGCCGACAAGGCCGCCGAG
>MUNB01000770.1:281-485 GCA_002154345.1 Streptomyces griseus | reverse complement strand
TCGACCCGATCGACGGCACCAAGAACTACGTGCGCGGGGTACCGGTGTGGGCCACGCTGATCTCGCTCATGGAGGCGGGTGAGGACGGATTCCAGCCGGTGATGGGCGTGGTCTCCGCGCCCGCGCTGAACCGGCGCTGGTGGGCGGCGAAGGGCGCGGGCGCGTTCACCGGCCGCAGCCTCACCTCCGCGACCCGGATGCAGG
>MUNB01000770.1:0-244 GCA_002154345.1 Streptomyces griseus | reverse complement strand
GGTCGCGGAGGGTTCCGTGGACATCTGCGCGGAGCCGGAGCTGTCGCTGTGGGACATGGCGGCGACCGCGATCATCGTGCAGGAGGCGGGTGGTCGCTTCACCTCGCTGGACGGGGTGGACGGGCCGGGCGGCGGAAACGCGGCAGCCTCGAACGGGCCGCTCCACGACGAGCTGCTGGGCTATCTCAACCAGCGCTACTGAGCTTCGCGCACTCCCCCGGCGCGCGCCCGCCCACCCCTTGTC
>MUNB01000769.1 GCA_002154345.1 Streptomyces griseus | reverse complement strand
AGGGCGAGGCCGACGCCGCCGAGCGCCAGGATCAGGCCGACGAGGGCGCCGAGGTCTTCCAGAAGCACGACCGGCAGCTCAGGGGCCTTGGAGCGGCGGACGAACTCGGTCCAGGAGCGGTCGCCGCGCGTCTGGTTGGACTCCTTGATCGCCGTACGGAAGGAGAAGAGCTCGGCGATGATCGCGAAGACCAGCACCCCGACCGGCCAGTACCAGGCCTCGATCTCGTGCGGGTGCTTGATCTTCTCGTAGCCCTCGTACACCGCGAACATGCCACCGACCGAGAAGAGGACGATGGAGACGAGGAACGCGTAGATGTAGCGCTCGCGGCCGTAGCCGAAGGGGTGCTCGGGGGTGGCTTCGCGCTTCGCCTTCTTGCCGCCGAGCAGCAGCAGTCCCTGGTTGCCCGAGTCGGCGAGCGAGTGGACGCTCTCCGCGAGCATCGAGGAGGAACCACTGAAGAGGAACGCTACGAATTTGGCCACGGCGATCGAGAGGTTGGCGGCGAGTGCCGCCACGATCGCCTTGGTTCCGCCTG
>MUNB01000768.1 GCA_002154345.1 Streptomyces griseus | reverse complement strand
GGGGTGCCGTGGGTGGTTCCGCCGGGGCCTCCCGGGCCACCGGGGCCGCCGCCCGCCGCCGCTTCCACGAGCGCCTGGCCGATGCCCGCGACGTTGCCGTGCCCGAAGATGCCCCAGGTGGCGCTGATGAGCCGCTGCCTGCGGCCGTCGCGCTCGGTGTACTGCCGGGCCAGGAACGCCACCAGTGCCTGAGCGGTGGTCAGTCGCCGGGTGGGACAGTGGGGGTTCGCGGTACTCGTCGGGCTCGCGGGACTCGTCGGGCTCAAGGCGTTACCTCCGGGCCGGGCGACGGATGCGCCGTGTACAGCGGGAGTCTGGCGTCGATCGGCTCGCCTGGCCAGGTGTCGCGGATCCAGCGGTGGTCGGGATGGTCGCGGATCAGCCAGGCGCGCTCCTCCCCCGGCCCGGCCATCACGTTCAGGTAGTACAGCGTCCGGCCGGGCGGGGCGATGGACGGGCCGTGCCAGCCGTCGGGGATGAGGACGGCGTCACCGCCGCGCACTTCGGCGAGGACGTCCGTACCGCCGTCGCGCGACGGGGAGACGCGGTGGTAGCCGAGACCGCTGTCCTGCACCTCGAAGTAGTAGATCTCCTCCAGTTCGCACTCCTCGCCCGGCACGTGCTCGTCGTGTTTGTGGGGCGGGTAGGAGGACCAGTTGCCGCCGGGGGTGAGGACCTCCACGGCGATCAGCCGGTCGCAGTCGAAGGTGTCGGCGGCGGCGAAGTTGTTCACCTGTCGCGAGCAGGTCCCGGAGCCGCGCAGCTCGACGGGTACCTCCGGCGCGGGGCCATAGCGAGCGGGGAGTCGTCGCTCGCACTTCGCTCCTGCCAGGGCGAAGCGGCCTCCTGCGCCGGAGGAGATCTGTGCGTGGGCGTCGCGCGGTACGTAGGCGAAGTCGGATACCCCGCTGAACACGCTTTCCCGGCCCAGCAGTTCAAAGGTCCCACCTGCTGTATGCACCGTACAGCCACCGGCCAACGGCAGGACGATCCATTCACTACCGCCGGTGACGAGCGTGTGAACACCGCCCGGCTCCAGCTCCAGCACCCGCAGGGACGAGCGGTCCCAGCCGGCCCGAGCGGGATCGATGTCGACGGCGTACGCCCCGCGTGCGGCGCTGCCGGCCGGGAGGTGGAACGTGTGCCGCTGCCCTCGGTCAGGAGGGGGATGATGCGTCGTCATGCCCCCTCCTTACCCGTCCGGAGCAGCGCTACGGCGGTGTCGACGGCGCCGACCACGTCCCCGTCGACCGGGTAGAGCAGCGAGCGCCCCACGACCAGCCCGCGCACGGTGGGCAGCCGCAGCGCGTCGCGCCATTTCCCGTACGCGGCGTCCTGGTCGTCGCCGACCTCGCCGCCGAGCAGGACGGCGGGCAGGGTGGAGGCCTCCATCGCCCGGCCCATGGCGTCGGGGTCGTCGGTGACGGGGACCTTGAGCCAGGTGTACGCGGAGGTCCCGGCGAGGCCCGACGCGATGGCGATGGAGGTCGCCACGGCGGCGGCGCCGAGGTCGTTGCGGAGGCGGCCGTCGACGCGGCGGCAGAGGAACGGCTCGACGAAGACGGGCAGCCGGTGCGCGGCCATCGCGTCGATGGTCCGGGCGGCGGTGTGCAGGGTGTCCAGCGAACCGGGGTCGTCGTGGTCGATGCGGAGCAGCAGCTTCCCGGCGTCGAACCCGTGGCGGACCAGGTCGTCGGGGCGGTATCCGGTGAACCGGTCGTCGAGCTCGAACGCGGCGCCGGCCAGCCCGCCGCGGTTCATCGAGCCCATGACGATCTTGTTCTCCAGGGCTCCGAGGAGGAGGAGATCGTCCAGGACGTCGGCGGAGGCGAGCACTCCGTCGACGCCAGGGCGGGAGAGGGCGAGGCAGAGCCGCTCCAGCAGTTCGAAGCGGTTGGCCATGGCGAGCGACCGGTCCCCGACGGCGAGCGCGCCGCGCGCGGGATGGTCGGCCGCGATGATCATCAACCGGTCGCCGGTGGCACGGATCAGCCGCCGCCGCTTCCGTCGCGCGGCGGCCTCGGCCACGGCTTCCGGCCGCTCGGCACGCAGCCGGACCAGCTCGGAGAGCGAGGGCGCGAGCGGCGTCATGAGTCGGCTCCGGTCCGGGGGGCCGCGGGGGTGTGGGGG
>MUNB01000077.1 GCA_002154345.1 Streptomyces griseus | reverse complement strand
CGGCTTCCGGCCGGCTCGCGGGTGGCGGACGCACTTGAGGCGGCGGGCGGTGTGCGGGCCGGCACGGATATGACCGGCCTCAATCGGGCGCGGGTCCTGGCGGACGGTGAGCAGGTCGTCGTGGGGCTGCCGCCCGGCCCGTCGGCCTTCGGTGCGGGCGGGGGCGGAGGGGCCGGGAGTGTCGGGGGTGATGGGTCGGCCGGTGCGTCGGGCGGGCCCGCTCCCTCGGCGCCGCTGAGCCTGAACACGGCGACCGCCGAACAGCTCGAAACCCTGCCGGGGGTCGGGCCGGTGCTGGCCCAGCACATGATCGACTACCGCACGGAGAACGGCGGCTTCCGGTCCGTCGACGAACTCCGGCAGGTCAACGGCATCGGCGACCGCCGCTTCGCCGATCTCCAGCCGCTCGTACGGCCATGAGCGGCCACGAGGCCCGGCTCGCCACCCCGGGCGCGGGCGCCGAGGACAGGGGCACTGCCGGAGACGAGGCCGGCGCGCGTCGGGAGGGGCCCACGGATCTGCGGCTCGTCCCGCCCGCCCTGGCGGTCTGGGCCGCGGCCGCGGTGGCGTTGGGGCTGCCGGGGCGGTGGGTGGTCGCCGTGGCGGTTGCCTGTTCGGTGGCGGCGCTCGTTCTGCTGGTGGTGGCCGCGCGCACCTCCCGGGAGGCGAGGACGGCCGGACGGGCCCGGGGCGTTGCCGCTGCCGGACGGGCCCCGAGTGTCGCCGCTGCTGGACGGCCCCAGAGCGTTGCCGCTCTCGGACGGGCTCGGGTTGTCGCAGCTGTGGGGGCTGTGCTGCTGTGCGCGGCCACGGGTGCGGCGGTGGCCGGGCTCCATGGGGCCGATGTGCGGCGCGGTCCCGTTCCCGGGCTGGCGCGGGAGTACGCGCGGATCGACGTCGACGTACGGGTCACCTCGGATCCCCGGACGACCCGCCCGGCGGTACGGGGCAACCACAGCACTCCGGCCCTGCTCCTGATCGACGCCGAAGTCATGGAAGTCAGAGGGGCGAGGAGGGCGGGCGGCCCGGGCACCCTGGTCCGTACACCGGTGCTGCTCATGGTCACGGCGGGCGGTCACCGGGCGGAGTGGCAGAGCTTGCTGCCGTCCACCCGGCTCCGGCTCAGTGGCAGGCTCTCGCCTCCCGCGCACGAGGGCGAGCGCCTCGCGGCGGTCCTGCGGGTGGACGACAAGGGGGCGCCCCGGATCATCGGGCCCCCGACGTGGATCCAGCGCACGGCGGGGGAGTTGCGCGCCGGGTTGCGGGAGGCGACGGACGGGCTGCACGCGGATGCGCGGGCACTGTTGCCGGGGCTGGTGGTCGGTGACACCTCCAGGGTCCCGTCCGACCTCCACGACGCCTTCAAGGCGACTGATCTGACGCACTTGTTGAGCGTTTCCGGTGCTAATTTGTCGATTCTCCTCTTCCTTCTCGTCGGGCCTCCGGGCGCGGCTCTGAGCGCGGAACGACGTGGCCTGGCTCCTTTGTTGGGGCTTTCGCTGCGGGGGACGGCGTTGATCGGCGGTGCGCTGACGCTCGCCTTCGTCGTCGTGTGCCGTCCGGACCCGAGCGTGCTCCGCGCGGCGGCCTGCGGTCTCATCACGCTCCTCGCGATCGGTACGGGCCGCCGGAGATCCCTGATCCCGGCCCTGGCGGCGGCGGTCGTCCTCCTGGTGCTCCACGACCCCTGGCTCTCCCGGAGTTACGGCTTTCTGCTGTCGGTCCTGGCCACCGGTGCGCTGCTGACGCTCGCGCCGCGCTGGAGCCTCGCCCTGCGGGCGCGGCGGGTGCCGGGCAGGCTCGCCGAGGTGCTGGCCGCGGCGGCGGCCGCGCAGGCCGTGTGCGCACCCGTGGTGGTGGTCCTGTCCTCGCGGGTCAGTCTGGTGGCGGTGCCGTGCAATCTGCTGGCGGAGTTCGCGGTGGCGCCGGCGACGGTGCTCGGGTTCGCGGCCCTCGCCGTCGCCCCAATCGCGCCGCCGGTGGCCGGGCTGCTGGCCTGGATCGCGAGCTGGCCGGTCCGGTGGATCAGCACGGTCGCCCGTACGGGGGCGGGCCTGCCCGGGGCGGAGGCGCAGTGGCCCGGAGGGTGGTCCGGTGCGGCACTGCTGGCCGGTCTCACCGTGGTGGTCGTGCTTCTCGCCCCGAGGCTGGCCCGACGCCCCTGGGTCTGCGCGGCCGCCGGGCTGCTCCTCGTGCTGGCGGTGCTGCGGCCGGTGCCGCTTACCCGGGTCATGACCGGATGGCCGCCGCCCGACTGGGCGTTCGCGCTCTGCGACGTGGGGCAGGGCGATGCGATGGTGCTCGCGGCGGGGGACGGTACCGGCGTGGTCGTCGATGCCGGGCCCGACCCTCGCGCGGTCGACCGGTGCCTGCGCGATCTCGCGGTGACCCGGATTCCGCTCGTGGTCCTCACGCACTTCCACGCCGACCATGTGCGCGGGCTGCCGGGCGTGCTCCGGGGCAGGGCGGTGGGCGCGATCCAGACGACGGGCCTTCAGGAGCCGCCGGAACAGGCCGCGTTCGTGCGGCGGACGGCGGCCGCGGCACGGGTCCCGACGGTGCGGGCCGTGGCCGGTGAACACCGCCGGGCGGGCCCGGTCGACTGGCGGGTCCTCTGGCCGCGCCACGGGCCCGGGGGAGTGGAGACGGCGGCGGTGCGTGAGCCGAACGACTCCAGCGTCACCCTGCGCGTACGGGCGGCCGGAGGGCTGACACTGCTGCTCCTCGGCGACCTCGAACCCCCGGCCCAAAGGGAGTTGCTGCGCGGCCGGGAGGGGGCGGGGCCGGTGGACGTCCTCAAGGTGGCCCACCACGGCTCGGCCTTCCAGGACGCCGGGCTGCTCCACAGCGTACGGCCGAGGCTGGCGCTCATCTCCTGCGGCGCGGACAACCCGTACGGCCACCCCTCGGCCCGCACGGTGGGTGCCCTCAGGGCGGCCGGGGCCAGGGTCCTGCGTACCGACACCGACGGCCCGATCGCGGTGACGGGCACCGGGAAGGAGCTGCGGGCGGTGGGCCGGTCATGACACCGTCGCCGGAGTCCGCCCCGTGGGTCGGACCGGTCACGCCGCGCCGGAGTCCGTCCCGCCGGTCAGGTCAGCCACTCCCCGGCGAGCATCAGGTCGCGGCCGGCGATCTCGTTCGACTCGCGCCAGGCGCGCACGGTGTGGGGGGTGATGCGCAGGAACACCCAGCGGGGGCTGCGCGGGTTCCATCCGAGCTTCGCGCCGAAGGCCGTCCTCGTCGCGGTGGGCAGGTCCGATTCCGCCAGGATCCTCGCGTCGCCCTCGATCAGCACGACATCGCGGGTGGGGCCGAGGGTGATCCGGATCGGGCCGGCGGGAGTCACGTTGACGGCCGTCGGATTGGTTCGCCGGGTGCACATCAGCAGCGTGCCGAGGTCGTCCTCCCAGAGGAACGACAGCGGCACCAGGGTGGGCAGGCCGTCCCGGGACGCCGTGGCCACCCACGCGTCCTCGTCCTGGCGCAGGTGGTCCATGGCGTCCTGCTTGCGCTGTTCGCGGCTGCGCGGGGGATCGTAGTCGGTCATGCCCGACACGCTAGAGGGCGATCACCGCGCAGCGCCTCGGGCAAGGGGCCTCGGGCAGGAGTCCTAGGTCCTGTGGTCCTCGCGCCGGGAGGGGGCGCAGACTTGGGCCATGACCTCGCTGACACCCACGACGCCCGGTGCCTCCGTCCCGGAACCCGACAGGGGCGACGGCACCGTCACCGACGCCGCCGTCGACGCCTATCTCGCCCGGATCGGCGCGGACCGGCCGGTGCGGGCCGACGGCGAAGCACTGCGCGAACTGCAGCACCGGCATCTGCTCGCCGTTCCCTTCGAGAACCTCTCGGTCCATCTGGGCGAGGACATCGTCCTGGAGGAACGGGCGCTCGTGGACAAGGTGACCGGTGGGCGTGGCGGCTTCTGCTACGAACTGAACGGCGCGTTCGGGGCGTTGCTGCGCGCGCTCGGCTTCCGGGTGAACCTGCTCCAGGCCCGGGTCTTCGGCGACGGCGGCCGACTGGGCATTCCGTTCGACCACCTGGCGCTGCGGGTGGAGACCGAGGACGGCACGGGGCCGTGGCTGGCGGACGTCGGGTTCGGCGACAGCGCGCTGCTCCCGTTGGCGCTCGACGTCCGGACGGAGCAGGAGGATCCCCGGGGGGTGTTCCGGCTCCGCGAGGCGCCGCAGGGGGACCTGGATCTGCTGCGCGGGGGCTCGCGGCAGTTCCGGCTCGACCTGAGGACGCGGACGCCGGAGTTCCGGGGCGGGGCCTGGTATCACCGGACATCGCCGGACTCGCCGTTCACCCGGTCCCTGGTGTGCTCCCGGTACACGGAGACCGGGCGGGTGACGCTGAGCGGACGGGCCCTGGTCACGACGGTCGGCGGCGAGCGCCACCGTACGGAACTGGCCACCGACGAAGAAGTGCTCGCCGCCTACCGGGACCACTTCGGGATCCGGCTCTCGCGCGTTCCTGAAGTGCGAGCGTAATTCGGACCTTCGGTAGCACCTGCGCACACCTGTGCACAGGTCGGCATACCTCCGTACAAGATCACCCTAGGCCCTGCGTTTGCCTCGAACGCCTCAACAGTGATCGAATGAATGCTCGTCGGTGGGCCCGCTGATCCGACAAAGACGTCCAGTCGCCAGGGCCCCGAAGTGCGATGCGCCCCTGGGGGTACGTAAGAGATGTTCGGCCGTTGGCTGGGAAACAGAGGCCAGGCGGGTGGGCGCGGTGGGGCCCTCGCCGGATTCCAGGTACCCCGTACCGCGGGCGTGCTCAGCTGCCGGGTGCTGGACCCGGTCAACGAACCGGTGCAGCAGGCCGAGTTCGTCGTGACCGACAGCGCGGGCCGCAGGGTGACGGGCGGCGAGACGGACCCCTTCGGCAGCGTTCTCGCCACGGTCCCGGCCGGTGACTACCGGCTGGCGGTCACGGCCGAGGGCTTCACCCCGTTCCACGGGGCGGTGACGGTGACCGAGGGGGCGCACGCCACCCTGGGCGACGTGACCCTCCAGGTGGCGCAGCCCCCGCAGCTGCCCGACCCCGGTGACTGGGACATCGAGCCGAACCACTCGCAGATCGGCTTCACCGCCCGGCACATCGGGCTGGCCCGTATCCACGGCAGGTTCAACACCTTCGCCGGGGCGGTCCGGATCGCCGACCGCATGGAGGACTCCGCCATGCACGTGATCATCGACGCGGCGTCGATCGACACCAATGTGCAGATGCGCGACGACCATCTGCGCTCCGGCGACTTCCTCGACGTCGGCCGCTACCCGACGATGGAGTTCTACAGCGAACGTTTCGTCCATCGGGGCGGCAGCCGCTGGGGCGTCACCGGCGCGCTGACCCTGCACGGTGTCAGCCGTACCGTGACGCTGGACACCCAGTACCTCGGGATCGGCAGCGGTCTGGAGGGCGAGACGCGTGCCGCCTGCCGGGCCACCACCGAACTGCACCGCGAGGACTTCACCCTCACCTGGCAGACCATGCTGGCGCGCGGGATCGCGGTGGTGGGGCCCAGCATCGTCATCGACCTGGACATCCAGATCGTTCCCAAGGGCTGAGCAGCCGGGCGGGCGGGGCGCCGGAGCGGTTACGGCTTCTCCAGCCAGCCTTCGTACTCGGCCGCGAACGCGTCGAGCGCGACCGGGTCCAGACGCCCGGCCCCGTCCTCCACGACCACCAGCCACTGGGCGTCCTCGGCGTCGTCCTCGCCGGCCAGCGCGTCCCGTACGAGCTGGGGCTCATCGGCGACCCCGAAGCGGTCCGCCAGCTCCCCGGCGACCTCCTCCGCGGAGTCGCGGTCGGGCAGCACCAGTACATGTCTCACATCGCTCACCCGGTCATTCTCCGGTACGGGGGCGGTTGCCCGTGCCCCGGGCCACCTGGGCCGTCCTCGGCTGTCAGTGGGGCGTGGGATGCTGGATCGCGATGGCCACCAGGAAGAACTCCACCGACGATCCGCTCGCCCCCGTCACCCTCGCCGTGGGCCAGGAGGACCTCCTCCTGGACCGTGCGGTGCAGCAGGTGGTGGCGGCCGCGCGTGCTGCCGACGCCGACACGGACGTACGTGATCTGACGCCCGACCAGTTGCAGCCCGGCACGCTCGCCGAGCTCACCAGCCCCTCGCTGTTCGCCGAGCGCAAGGTCGTGATCGTGCGCAACGCGCAGGATCTCTCGGCCGACACGGTCAAGGACGTCAAGGCGTATCTCGGCGCGCCGGTCGAGGAGATCACGCTCGTCCTGCTGCACGCGGGCGGAGCCAAGGGCAAGGGGCTGCTGGACGCGGCGCGCAAGGCCGGGGCGCGGGAGGTCGCCTGCCCGAAGACCACCAAGCCGGCCGAGCGGCTCTCCTTCGTACGGTCGGAGTTCCGGACCCACGGGCGGTCCGCGACGCCGGAGGCCTGCCAGGCGCTGGTCGACTCCATCGGCAGCGATCTGCGGGAGCTGGCCAGTGCGGTGTCGCAGCTGATCGCGGACGTCGAGGGCACGATCGACGAGGCGGTCGTCGGGCGCTATTACACGGGGCGGGCCGAGGCGTCCTCGTTCACCGTGGCCGACCGGGCCGTCGAGGGGCGGGCGGCGGAGGCGCTGGAGGCGCTGCGGTGGTCGTTGTCGACCGGGGTCGCGCCGGTCCTGATCACCAGTGCGCTGGCGCAGGGGGTGCGGGCGATCGGGAAGCTGTCCTCCGCGCGGGGTGGGCGGCCGGCTGATCTCGCCCGGGAGCTGGGGATGCCGCCGTGGAAGATCGACCGGGTGCGGCAGCAGATGCGGGGGTGGACGCCGGACGGGGTCGCGGTGGCCCTGCGGGCCGTGGCTGCGG
>MUNB01000767.1:520-1082 GCA_002154345.1 Streptomyces griseus | reverse complement strand
GGCGAGGACGACCGCGTCGGTGACGAGCCGGCCCCGCGTCTCCTGCTGGCCGTGCTCCACGCTCAGTTCGATGCGCCCCTCCACGGTGGTGGCAGCGCCGGTGACCTCGATGCCGGGGGTCAGTGTGACGTCGGGCCAGCCGCCGCCGAGGCTGCGGCGGTACAGCTCGTCGTGGATGTCTCCGAGCGTGTCCCCGCTGACGCCCTTGTACAGCTGCCACTGCCGGGGCAGGAGCCGGTCCCGGGTGGCCTGCGGAAGCCCGTGGAAGTAGCGGGTGTAGTCGGGCGTGAACTGCTCCAGGCCGATCTTGCTGTACTCCATGGGCGCGAACGCGGGCGTACGGGCCAGCCAGGTCAGCCCCTCCGCCCCCTCGGGCCGGGCCCGCAGCCGGTCCCGCTGGGCGAGGTAGTCCGCGGAGTGCAGCACGACGGCGGCCGGGTCCTGGACCAACTCCCGCAGTGGCTCCGGGACATGCGGTGCCGTGCCGACCCCCAGGGCGAGGTTGCGGGCATGGGTGAGTCCGGTCGACAGGGTCTGCCCGTCCGGGTCCAGCCGGGTGAAC
>MUNB01000767.1:0-433 GCA_002154345.1 Streptomyces griseus | reverse complement strand
CCGGGGTGCCAGTGGAAGGCGGCGCGCTGTTCGTGGAAGACGGTGCGCAGGCCCGGTACACCGTCGGCGAGCGCGGCGAGCGAGAGGTTGAAGGGCCCCGCCCCCACTCCCAGCAGATCGAGGGGCGGCGTGCGCGGTCCGGGCGTCATCGGGTTCCTCCGGCGGGGGTCACGGGGGCGGCGGTGGGTCGTCCCGGGCGAGTCGTGCGCATCGTCGACATCATGGCGACAGCCTTTCCGCCCCGGGGGCTTGGGTACCTTCGGCCGCCTGGGCTTCGCTCACGGCACGGTCCGCCGCCGCTGTGACCAGGTCGAGCAGCGGAAGCAGGTCGGCCGTCGCGGCGTTCGGGTGCAGCAGGGTGGCCTTCAGCCACAGGCGGCGCCGGCCGTCGCCGTCCTCCGCCACCGCCCGGCCGAGCACGGCGCGTCCCTCG
>MUNB01000766.1:371-561 GCA_002154345.1 Streptomyces griseus | reverse complement strand
GTCACGGTCGAAACGCTCGCCGGACCGCTGCCCCTGGGGCCCGCCAAGCGACGCAGCCTGCTCGCCGCGCTGGTGCTGTCCGCCAACACCCCGGTCCCGGTCGGCCGGCTGACGGACTCCCTCTGGGACGACACCCCGCCGTCGCAGGCCCGTGGCGTCATCCAGGGCCATGTGTCGCGGCTGCGCGCCC
>MUNB01000766.1:0-318 GCA_002154345.1 Streptomyces griseus | reverse complement strand
GGGCCGCCGCGCACTCCCTGGAGGAGTCGCGGCTGGCGACGGTCGAGCAGCTGGCCCGTGCGTACGGAGAGCTCGGCGAGCACCACCGGGCGGCGGCGCTGCTGGCGGCGGAGACCGCGGCGCATCCGCTGCGCGAGTCGCTGGCGGCGGAACTGATGCTGGCGCTGTACCGGGCGGGGCGGCAGTCGGAGGCGCTGGACCGTTTCCACCGTACGAGACGGCTCCTCGCCGATGAGCTGGGCATCGACCCGGGGCACGAACTCGCCGACGCGTACGCGCTGATCCTGCGGGGTGAGCCGGGGGCGGGGCCGGGAGGCC
>MUNB01000765.1 GCA_002154345.1 Streptomyces griseus | reverse complement strand
GGCCGGCCGGGTGGGCCGAGGAGCTGATCGAGGTTTTGCACGCCGTCGTACCGCACCTGTCCGCCGTCCAGCGTTTCGCCGTCGTCGAGGGGCTGCGCGGACTGCCGCCCGTCGGCCCGGACAGCCCGCTCCGGGCCGGGGCGGCCGCCTCCGCTTTCACGCTGCTGCGGCGGTCGGGCGCGGTGCTCGTCCGCGCCGATCTCGACCGGGCCCTGGCCGCCGCCCACCTCGGCGCCGACCCCTGGCGGGCCGCGCCCGCCGTGCTCCGCGAGGCGTTCGGTGTGCCGGATGAGGGTGGGGCGTCCGACGAACCGGCGGCGTGGCGTGCGGAGTTGTCCGAGGCGGTACGGACCCCCGAGGCGCTGGCGGAGTTCCGGGCGCGCACTGTCACCACCGGGACCGGAACCTCAGACGCTCCCGGCGGTCCCCGTGCTTCCCGTACTCCGATCGGCCCTCGTGCTCCGATCGGTTCCAGCGCTCCGATCGGTCCCAGCGTTCCGGGCGC
>MUNB01000764.1 GCA_002154345.1 Streptomyces griseus | reverse complement strand
AGGGGTCACCGGGCCGATCGGGGCTGGTGCGCGGTGGGTCAGTGGCCGGAATCCTTCGGGGCCGGGCTCTCGTCCGGGGCCGGGCTCGCGTCGGTGCCGGCGTCCGGGGCTTCGGCGGTCCTGCCCGGGTTGGTGCCGGTCGCCGCGGCCTCCGCGTTGTAGATGTCCGGCTCCAGGTAGATGACCCGGGCGATCGGGACGGCGTCGCGGATGCGGTTCTCGGCGGCGTTGATGGCGTCGGCGACCTCGGCCGCGGTCTCGTCGTGCCGGACCGCGATCTTGGCGGCGACCAGCAGTTCCTCGGGGCCGAGGTGAAGGGTGCGCATGTGGATGATGCGGGTGACGGTGTCGCCGTCGACCACGGACGCCTTGATCTTCTCGACGTCCTCCAGGCCGGCGGACTCACCGAGCAGGAGGGACTTCGTCTCCACGGCCAGGACGATCGCGATGAGGATCAGCAGGACGCCGATGCAGAGGGTGCCGATGCCGTCCCAGACGCCGTTGCCGG
>MUNB01000763.1 GCA_002154345.1 Streptomyces griseus | reverse complement strand
CGCGCGGCGCGTGCGGGTCCGGTGCGGCTCGGCCGCGGTGTTCCGCGCGGGGCGGGTGCCCTGTCGGTGGCTGCCGATACGCTCGCCCGTATGGCTCTCAACACGTCCGCGGAAGCGCCGCTGCCCGTCGGTGAGGTGTCCCGGCTCATCGGCGGGTGGATCGACCGGCTCGGCGCGATCTGGGTCGAGGGGCAGATCACCCAGCTGTCGCGGCGGCCGGGGGCCGGGGTCGTCTTTCTGACGCTGCGCGATCCGTCCCACGACATCTCGGTGAGCGTGACCTGCTTCCGGCAGGTCTTCGACCGGATCGCCGACGTGGTCACGGAGGGCGCGCGCGTCGTCGTGCTGGCGAAGCCCGAGTGGTACGCGCCCCGGGGGCAGCTGTCGCTGCGGGCCACCGACATACGGCCGGTCGGCATCGGCGAGCTGCTGGTGCGGCTGGAGCAGCTGAAGAAGTCGCTCGCCGCCGAGGGGCTCTTCGCCCTGGACCGGAAGAAGCCGCTGCCCTTCCTGCCGCAGCTCATCGGTCTGGTCTGCGGGCGGGCGTCGGCCGCCGAGCGCGATGTCCTGGAGAACGCCCGCCGCCGCTGGCCCGCCGTGCGCTTCGAGGTCCGTAACACCGCCGTGCAGGGGGTGAACGCGGTCGCCCAGGTGGTGCAGGCGGTCGAAGAGCTGGACGCGCTGGCCGAAGTCGATGTGATCGTGGTGGCCCGGGGCGGCGGCAGCGTCGAGGATC
>MUNB01000762.1 GCA_002154345.1 Streptomyces griseus | reverse complement strand
GAGGCGGCGGGCCGGGGGCTGCTGTCCGCGCTCGCCCACGACGCCCTGCTCCGTGCGGTACGGGGCGCCACCCGGGTGAGCCCGCTCGCGGTCGGCGGTGACGACCCGGAGCTGGTGTTCCTGCTGAAGTCCGCCGCCAACCTGGACATCGCCGTTGACCTCCTGGACCTGGGCGAGGCCGACCGCACCTCGGCGCACGTGGTGCTCGCCCGCGAGGCGAACGGCCCGTCCGCCGACGCCCGTTGGGCGGTCGGGGCCGGGCTGTCACGGCGTACGGCGGCCGCGTCCGCCCTGGGCGACCTGCTCGGCCAGGTGCAGCTCGCCGCCGAGGACCCGGCGGCGAGCGTCGACCTGGGCGACCCGCTGGTGGCCGACCTGGCCCCCGGGACGATCGCGGTGGGCGGGGAGTCGGTGGCGGCGGACGCGGCGGAGACCACGTTCGACGCGGTGCTGGAGGCGCTGCGGTCGGCGGGACGCGATGCGCTGTACGCGCCGACGACCCCGGCGGACCTGGGCTCCGGCCCGATCGCCACGGCCCGGGTGCTGCTCACGGTGGACGGCGAGGGTGGCCCCGATGGCCGTTGAGACCCTGTCGGCCGCGCCGACCGCCCCGGTCGCCCCGACCGCACCCGCCACGCGCTCCGCATCCGTGCTGGCCGAGTCCACCCGGCTGCTCGCGGCGCTCCTGCGCGACGGGCTCGCCCGGCACGGCGGAGAGGCGGCGGGTGCCGCCCCGGTGGACGTCCAACCCCTGGGCGTCCGCGATGCGTTCGGGGTCGACGAGGCGACGGACCCCGCCGGTGCCGTCGCGGGCGACGAGGACGTGGCGGACCTCGCCCGCGCCGTCCCCGTGCGCTACTACGGGCGGCACGCCGTCGTCGGCCCGTTCCCCGTGCCGCCCGGCGCCGAGCAACGCCCGTGCGCCCGCTGCCTGGAGCGGCGCTGGCAGGGCGTGCGGTCCGTCGCGCTGCGCGAGGCGCTGGAGCTCGGTGCCGGGACCCGGGCCGCGGGCCCGAACCCGTACATCACCCCCTTCGCGGCCGAGGCCCTCGCCGGTGTCATCGCCGCCCGCGCGGCCGGCGGCGGACCGGACACCGGGGCCTTCCCCGCCGTCCATCTCGTCGACCTCCAGACCCTGGCCGTCCGCCACTACCCGCTCGTCCCCGACCCGGAGTGCCCCGGCTGCGGGCGGCCCGAGCCCGACAGCGACGCCTCGGCGGCCCTCACCCTGCGGCCCGCGCCCAAACTGCGGCCCGACGGCTTCCGGGTCCGGGACATCGGGACGTACGAACTGCCCGTCGCGCCCTACGCCAACCCCGTCTGCGGGTCGCTCGGGCCCTCCGTCGTCCAGGACGTCTCCTCCACGTCCACCTCCGCCACCATCGGCTGCTTCTCCATGCGTTCGGGGCCGTATCTGCGCGAGACGTTCTGGGGCGGGCACGCCGACACCTTCGCCGAGAGCCTGCGCATCGGGGTCCTGGAGGGCCTGGAGCGGTACGCGGGCATGCGGTCCCGCGCCAAACGCGCCCAGGTGCGGGCCAGTCTGCACGCCCTGCGCGCCGAGGGGCGGGCCGTCGTGGACCCGCGCGTCTGCGGCCTCTACTCCGACGAGTTCCACCGCGCCAACCCCCGCGTCCTGCCCTTCACCCCGGACCGCGAGATCCCCTGGGTGCGCGGCTGGTCGCTGCGCGACGGACACACCGTCCTGGTCCCCGAGGTGCTCACGTACTACCACGCGCCGGGCCTGGAGAACCGGTTCGTGCAGGAGAGCTCCAACGGCTGTGCGTCCGGCGGTGCGTTGGAGGAGGCCGTCTTCTTCGGGCTGATGGAGGTCGTCGAGCGGGACGCGTTCCTGCTCTCCTGGTACGGGCGGGCCGCCCTGCCCGAGATCGACCCGCGCACCAGCCGCCGCCCCGCCACCCGGCAGATGGTGGACCGGCTGGAGATGTACGGCTACGAGGCACGGTTCTTCGACACCCGGATCACCTTCCCGATCCCCGTCGTCACCGGCGTCGCCGTCCGCCCCGACGGCGGGCCCGGCCGGATGTGCTTCGGTGCGGGGGCCGGGCTCGACCCGGAGGCGGCGCTCGCCGGGGCGCTCTGCGAGATCGCCACCGACGCCGTCAACCTCCAGGGCCGCACCGAGCGCGACGAGGAGCGGCTGCGCGCGATGACGCACGACTTCGCGAAGGTCGAGGCGCTGCACGACCACCCGCTGGCCTACGGGATCCCGGAGATGGGCGACCACGCGGACTTCCTGCTCGGCGCACCGGGAAGCGTCCGCCCGCCCCTCCGCTCCTTCGACGAGCTGTACGGGGACGGGCCCGGCGCGCGGCCGGTCCTTCCGGTCTCCGACGATCTCCGCGAGGACCTCACGCGCTGCGTGGACGCTGTCGCCGCCGCCGGGTTCGACGTGGTCGTCGTCGACCAGACCATGCCGGAACAGCGCGACCTGGGCCTGACCACGGTGAGCGTGATCGTGCCCGGACTGCTGCCGATCGACTTCGGCTGGACCCGTCAGCGGGCCCTGCGCCTGCCCCGGCTGCGCACCGCCCTGCG
>MUNB01000761.1 GCA_002154345.1 Streptomyces griseus | reverse complement strand
TTCGCCGAGCGCTCGGCGAAGAAGCACGGCTGCGAGGCGCCGGGGGCGGTGTAGGGGCGGGGAGGGCTGCGGCCGACCGGGTTCCTTGCCGCACTCTCCCAGGCGGCTGTACGCTTTCCCGTACGTACAGGATGATGTACATCGAGCACGGGAGGCGATCATGCGCACGATGACCTACACGGAGTCCCGCGCGAAGTACGCCGAGACCCTGAGCGCGGTCGTGGACGACCGTGAAGAGGTCGTGGTCACGCGTGCCGGGCACGAGCCCGTGGTGATAGTGGCTCTCGACGAGTACGAGTCCCTCAAGGAGACCGCGTACCAGCTCCGGAGCCCGGAGAACGCCCGTCGGCTGCTGGCTTCGATCGACCGCCTGGAGAGCGGCGGCGGTACGGTGCAGGAGCTTGCGGAGTGAAGTTCGTGTGGGACCAGTCGTCGTGGGACGACTACGTCTGGTGGCAGAACCAGGATCGCAAGATCCTCAAGAGGATCAACACGCTGCTCCAGGACATCGCCCGGAACGGCAACGAAGGAATGGGTAAGCCGGAACCCCTGAAGCACGGCTTCCACGGGTACTGGTCCCGCCGCATCACCGACGAGCACCGGCTCATCTCCAAGGTGGTCGGCGACGAGGTCCGCATCGCCGCCTGCCGCTACCACTACGGCAACTGACCCCTACCGCACCCCCGCTC
>MUNB01000760.1 GCA_002154345.1 Streptomyces griseus | reverse complement strand
GGCCTGCTGGGACCACTGGGACTCCAGGCGGGTCAGCGACTCCAGCTCGCCGTAGTCGAGGAATATCCCCCGGCAGCCGCTGCACTGCTCGATCTGGACGCCGTTGCGGTTGTACGTGTTCATCTGCGCGTGACACTTCGGACACTGCATCATCGACTCGGCTCCTCGCCCTCGTTGTGCCGTCGCCGGAATGTCTGCCCGGCCACGGTCCGTTCACCCTACGACGCGTGGTCGGTGGTCAACTCGGGCGGCAACGTAGCGATTCGGGCACAGGATTCGATCATCAACTGTTCGGGTTCGTCCGGATCGCGCTTCTCCGCGGCGCACTTGGCCAGGGCGAGCGCCGCGGTCTGCACCGTCAGCGCGCGGGCCGGTACGTCCAGTTCGGGCCAGGGGTTCCCGTCGGCGGGGACCGCGGGTCCGCCGACGGAGCGGTAGGCGTCCAGGAAGGCGGACCAGTCCTCGGGGTCCAGGAGTCCGGCCGCGTACCAGGCGGCGGGCCGGGCGAGGTCCCACGCCGGATCGCCCGCCCCCGCGTCGTCCACGTCGATGAGCAGCCAGGGCCCGTCCGGCGCGGGATGGCGGACGAGCTGGCCGAGGTGCAGGTCCCCGTGGCAGAGGTAGCCGGCCCTCGGTGCGGGAGGCGGCCCCTCGCCCCGCGCCCAGGCGGGCAGGGCGCGCCAGCAGGCCAGCACCGGCAGGACGGCCGGATCACCGGGGCGGGCGGCCCGCATCCGGGCGACGGCCCGCGCCGCCTTGGCCGGTCCCCGCATCGGCGGGAGCCGGAACGGGGGCTGCGTCCGGTGGAGGCGCGCGAGCAGCACGGCGGCCTCGGCCCAGGGCGCCGCCTCGGGGTCGGTGGGGTCGACGGGCGCGCCGAACGGCCAGAGCGTCACCGGACGAGGGGTGGGCGACGGCTGCGCGGGGAGCCCTGGCCGGCGGGAGGCGTCGGAGGGCTCCGGGTGCTCGGGGGCGGTGAGCGGTGGCAGCAGGATTCCGGTCAGCTGCGGGGCGGCGGCCAGGGCGATCCGGGCCGCCAGCGCCTCCCGGTCGGTGTCGGCGGCGTGGGCCTTCGCGACGATCGCGCCGCTGCGGACCACGGTGCCGTCGGGCCGGTCCGCGAGAACCTGCGGGGGCTCGCACACGCAACGCGTCCTGGCGGAGTGGGAGAGGCGGTGCGCGAGGGCTCCCAGGTCATGGACGACTGAGGTCTGCGTGGCGGTCAACGGCTCCCCCGGCGGCGATCGGCCCGGCCGTGGCACCGGTCCCGCCGTGAGCGTAACGCGGGAGCGGGGGCGGCCGGCCCGGCCGGGGCTGCCGGTGCTGCCTGGTTTGCCGGTGCGGCCCGTGCGGCTGGTGTCGGGGCCGGGGCCCGGAGCGGTGGGTCAAGAAGTCCAGGGGCCAGGGC
>MUNB01000759.1 GCA_002154345.1 Streptomyces griseus | reverse complement strand
GCGGGCGATCGGCGATCCGGCGGCGCCGGTCTTCCCCCGGTCCTCCAACAAGCCGATGCAGGCCGCCGCGATCCTGCGGGCCGGCCTCGATCTGTCGGGCGAACGGCTGGCACTGGCCGCCGCGAGCCACTCCGGGGAGCCCTTCCACCTCGATCTCGTACGGAAGATGCTCGCCGAGCACGGGCTGACCACCGCCGACCTGCAGGCCCCGCCGGACCTGCCGCTGGACCCGGTGGAGGCGGAGACCTACCTCGCGGGCGGGAACGTACGCGAGCGGATCACGATGAACTGCTCCGGCAAGCACGCGGCCATGCTCGCCGTCTGCGTCCGCAACGGCTGGGACACCGCGACCTACCTCGACCCCGCCCACCCGCTCCAGCGGCTCGTGGGCCAGGTCGTCGCCGAGGCGGCGGGCGAGCCCGTCGCGGCGGTCGGCACGGACGGCTGCGGGGCCCCGCTGATGGCGATCGGGCTGACCGGTCTGGCGCGCGCCTTCCGGTCCTTCGTGCTGGCGGAGCCCGGCAGCGCCGAGCGCCGGGTCGCGGACGCGATGCGCGCCCACCCGGAGTACGTCGCGGGCACCCGGCGGCCGGACACCTGGCTGATGAGCGAGGTGCCCGGGGCGCTCTCCAAGATGGGCGCCGAGGCGGTCCAGGCGGTGGCCCTGGCCGACGGCCGGGCCCTCGCCTTCAAGATCGACGACGGCGCCACCCGGGCGCTGGGCCCGGTGCTGGCCCGGGC
>MUNB01000076.1 GCA_002154345.1 Streptomyces griseus | reverse complement strand
AGACGCCGTCGGCGCGTGTCAGGTGCGCAACCCCGCACCCTGACCGGGCAACCCGCACGCACCTCCCTCCGTCTACTCCCCCGCAGGCACGGCTCGACCGCCGCTGACCTGCGCACGGACCAAGGAGTACGCAGGACAGGGCGACCGTTCGCCCGCTGCGGGGGAAGCGGAAGCGGACGGAGCACCCGGCGTGACGGATCGATCTGCCCTGCCTCGGACGGACCTGCCCCGGCGGACCGGCCCGCCCCGGCGCACGGCTCTGCTCGCCGCCGGGGCCACCGCCGCGGCGGCCGCGCTCGCCGGATGTTCCGTGCCGGCGCCGCGCCGCCGGGGCCCGGTGCCCGACCCCGCGCCCGGGCTGGCGATCAGCAGGGCGCGGCGGGCGCTGCTGATGCAGCTGCTGGCCCACCCCGACGACGACCTGTACTTCATGAACCCGGACACCCGGGAGGCCCTCGACGCCGGGACGCCCGTGGTCTGCGTCTACCTCACGGCGGGCGAGGCCGACGGGCTGAACAAGGTTCCCGGGGCCCCGCGCCCGGCCCCCGACCGGGCCGCGTACTCCTCGTCCCGCCATCAGGGCCTGCGCCAGGCGTACGCCGAGCTGCTCGGGCTCGACCGGTTCACGCCCTGGCAGAAGTCCGTGGTCTCCCTGCGCGGCGGCCACCGGGCCGAGCTGAACATCCTGGTCGACGGGGTGCGCCGGGTCGAACTGGTCTTCCTGAACACCGCGATGCACACCGCACGCGGCCGTCTCGGGCTGCCCAGTCTCTGGCAGGACCGCCGGCTGGTGCTGCGTACCGTCGTCGCCGACGACTCGCCGCTGGAGCGGGCCGGCTCCTACACGTACGACTCCCTCGTCGACGTGCTCGTCGGGCTGCTGGAGGAGTACCGGCCGACGCTCGTGCACACCCTCGACCCGGACCCCGACCTCCAGTTCAGCAGCGAGTACGAGCGCCGCCGCGACAGCGAGCAGCACGGGTACTCCGACCACGCCGACCACACCGCCGCCGCCGGCTTCGCCTGGGCGGCCCTGATCCGCTGGGTGGCGGCCACGACGGGGCGCGGGGAGCCGGTGCCCGGGTTCGTCGTCGCCGCGTTCCGCGGGTACTACAACCGGCACTGGCCCAAGAACCTGCCGCCCGCGGTGCTGGAGCGGAAGGCCGCCCACCTCGTCCCGTACGGCGGCGCACCCGACTGGGAGTGCGGCAACCCGTCCGGCTGCGGCGACTACAACGTCGGCGGCGACCGGCCGCTGACCAACCGCAAGGGCTGGGTCCGCTCCACCCAGCACCGCTACCCGGGCCCCCGGGCCGTCGTCGCCGCCGCCCCTGACGGGCGGCTCACCGTCTACGGGGTGCTGGGGCTGCGGGCCGTGCGGTGGAGCGAGAGCGCGCCCGGCAGCGGGCTCCGGGACGCGCCGGACGACCTCGGCGGCGGTCCGCTCGCCCCGGTGCTGGGCTCCGCGACGACGGCGGACGGACGGCAGCTGCTGTTCGGGCTGCGGTTCGCTGCGCTCGGCGGACGGGGCGGGCCCGACGAGCGCGAGATCGTGCTCCTGGAACAGCGCTCACCGGACGGCCCCTTCCTGGCCTGGCGGGGGCTCGGCAACCCCGCGACGGGCCGCGACCACGGCCGCCGCACAGGGACACCGGTCGCCGTCACCGCGCCGGACGGCCGCGTCCACCTCTTCGTACGCAACGCGGAGAAGGGGCTCAGCACCCGGGTGCGCGACGCGGTCACCGGCCGCTGGAGCGGCTGGCGCGACATGGGCGGCGGCGAGGTGCAGGACGGGCTGAGCGCGGTCGTGGACGCGGCGGGGCGCGTCCATGTGTATGCGGCCGGGCACCACGCCGTGCACCACTGGACCCAGGACGCCCCGGGGACCGATGTCACCGCCCGTACCCAGCTCACCGGCTCCCCCGTTCCCGCGCACGCGCCCGGCGCGCTCCCGGCGCCCGACGGGTCCGTGGAGCTGTACTACCGGCCGGCCGCACGGGAACGGCTCACCGCCGTCCGGGCCGACCCCGCCCCCGCGCCCCGCTTCGGCGGGTACGGTCCGGTGACCGCCGCCGCCGCCGCGCCGGGCGGCCCGGTCCTGCTCGGCCGGACCGCGGAGGGCCGGATCCAGCTGCGTACCGCCGAGGGCACTGCCGTACGGTCGCGGGGCCCGGTCGCCCTGGACGGTGCCGCCCTCCACCTCGGGGCGGGCGGGCGGCCCGTCGTCGTGGGGTTCGGGCCGGACGCGACCCCCTGGGCCTGGCGCCCGCAGTAGCGACCGCGTCCCCCAACTCCCGCCCCATAACGCCGCGTTATGGCCAAACGTTAGTACCCCGCCCTCGTCGCGCTCCGGCACCCTGTTGCCCACCATCCCCCACGGACACGCCCACCCAGCGTGTCGCGCGAAACGAGGCATCATGCGCATATCCCGGCTCATGCCCGCTGTCGCCGCAGCAGCGGCCTGCGTCCTCTCGCTCTTCGCACCGTCCGCGACGGCCGCACCCGCGCCGCCGCTCCAGGACGCCCCGCCGCCCACCACCCAGATCATCGGCGGCGGCTACGCCCAGAACGCCCCCTGGGCCGCCCGGCTCTTCTCGAACGGCAGAGAGACCTGTTCGGCGACGATCATCGCCCCGACCTGGATCCTCACCGCCAAGCACTGCGTCACCGGCGGCGGCCTGTCGTTCCGCATCGGCAGCCTGGACCAGCACAGCGGCGGTGTCGTCGCGAACGGCGTCCAGACCTACACCCACAGCTCAGACCTGGCGCTGGTGCGCCTGGACCGTTCCGTGCAGGCCACCTACTCCCGCCTCGGCTCGCCCGGCTCGGTGAGCGTCGGGCAGAGCGTCCAGGTCTGGGGCTGGGGCGCGACCTCGCAGTGCGGCTCGGAGGCGAACTGCCAGTCGCGCTACCTGAAGGTGGCCAACGTGACGGTCACCGGCGGCTGCGGTGACGCGTACGGCGGCTCGGCGATCTGCGCCCGCCGCGGCAACGGCATCACCGCCGGCGGCGACTCCGGCGGCCCGATGACCGCCAACGGCATCCAGGTCGGCGTCGCCTCCACCAGCGACCGCCAGACCACGACCGCGTACACCAACGTCACCGCCTACCGCTCCTGGATCCAGTCGATCGCGGGCGTCTGACCGGACGCCCCACCCGGGACGGCGGGCACCTGACCGACCCGCCGTCCCCCTGAACCGTAGGGCCCCCTTACCTCTCCGCCCTGAGGTACCGGGGCCCTACATCCATCCCTGGCCCTTCGCTGTCCGCACGGTGCGCTCGAGCGCGGCCGGGAGGGTCAGCGCCGCCGCTCGCGCCGGTCGCGTCCGAGCGGCACCACGGGCCACACCGCGGGCGACAGGAACGCGAAAGCGGCCGTCGCACCGGCCAGGACCAGCGAGGGAACCCCGGTCAGGTGGTCGCCGACGGCGGAGAGCAGCCGGGCGGGACGGTCGCCCTCGGTGAGGACGCCCACCGCCAGGGTCAGCAGGCCGACGGCGACGACGGTCGCCGCGAGCACCGCCAGCAGCGCGCCCAGCCGTGCCGCCGGACCGGCGGGCCGCAGGTCGCGGTCCGGTCCGACGAGCACGGGCGTGAGGCTGCGTGCCGCGACCGGGCGGATCACGACGAGCCCGGCGAAGAGCGCGTACTGCCACCAGGCGACATGCTCGGTGAACTGCTCGGCGATGCCGATGCCTCTGACGGCCGCGGCGCTGGTGTTCACCACCCACACGATCCAGGCGGTGACGGCCGCGTGGGCCACCCGGTCGGCGAGCCGCGCTCCGCGCGCCTCTTCGGTCGTGTCCATGTCCTGTCCCCCTGCACCGACCGCGCGCGAAGCGCCACAGTCCGATCCCCGCCGTCGGCCCACTTCGCCGCGCAGCCCGCCGCGCCACGGTAGCGCGGGCTGACCCAGCGGGTGAGCGACCTCTTGCGGGGAGCGGCTCCGCACACGCCGAAGGGCCCCGCACCTCTTTCGAGGTGCGGGGCCCTTCTTGCGACTCAGTGAGCCACCAGGTCCAAGGACCAAGCAGAAACTACTTGATGATCTTGGTGACCTGGCCGGCGCCCACGGTCCGGCCACCCTCACGGATGGCGAACTTCAGGCCCTCTTCCATGGCGACCGGCTGGATCAGCGCGACGTCCATGAGGGTGTTGTCACCCGGCATGACCATCTCGGTGCCCTCGGGAAGGGTCACAACGCCCGTCACGTCCGTGGTACGGAAGTAGAACTGCGGGCGGTAGTTGTTGAAGAACGGGGTGTGACGGCCACCCTCGTCCTTCGACAGGATGTAGGACTGCGCCTGGAACTCGGTGTGCGGGGTGACCGAGCCGGGCTTGATGATGACCTGGCCGCGCTCGACGTCCTCGCGCTTGATGCCACGGAGGAGCAGACCGACGTTCTCACCGGCCTGGCCCTCGTCGAGCAGCTTGCGGAACATCTCGATGCCGGTGACCGTGGTGGTGGTCTTCTCGGTCTTGATACCGACGATGTCGACGGTCTCGTTGACCTTCAGGACACCACGCTCGATGCGGCCGGTGACGACCGTACCGCGACCGGTGATCGTGAAGACGTCCTCGATGGGCATGAGGAACGGCTTCTCGACGTCACGCTCGGGCTGCGGGATGGCCTCGTCGACAGCCTTCATCAGGTTGAGGACGGACTCACCCCACTCCTTGTCGCCCTCGAGCGCCTTGAGCGCCGAGACCTTGACGACCGGAACGTCGTCGCCCGGGAACTCGTACTCGGAGAGGAGCTCACGGACCTCGAGCTCGACGAGCTCCAGGATCTCCTCGTCGTCCACCATGTCGGCCTTGTTCAGGGCGACGACGATGTAGGGGACGCCGACCTGGCGGGCCAGGAGGACGTGCTCCTTGGTCTGCGGCATCGGGCCGTCGGTGGCGGCGACCACGAGGATGGCGCCGTCCATCTGCGCGGCACCCGTGATCATGTTCTTGATGTAGTCCGCGTGACCGGGGCAGTCGACGTGCGCGTAGTGACGCGACTCCGTCTGGTACTCGACGTGCGCGATGGAGATGGTGATACCGCGCTGGCGCTCTTCGGGAGCCTTGTCGATCTGGTCGAAGGCCGAGGCCTCGTTCAGGTCCGGGTACGCGTCGTGCAGCACCTTGGTAATGGCGGCCGTGAGGGTCGTCTTACCGTGGTCGATGTGACCGATGGTGCCGATGTTGACGTGGGGCTTAGTCCGCTCGAACTTTGCCTTCGCCACTGGGGTCCTCCTGAGTGGTTCTGTACGCCTTGCTTCATCGGCGCCAGGTGATCTTTGCTGGGGTGCCGGGGCCGGGGGCATTCCGCACAGTGCTCGCGCGCTGTGCGACATGCCCGCCCGGCTCCGGTGACAAGCCTAAAGCGTGAGCTCGGGAGAGTTACTCGCCCTTGGCCTTCGCGATGATCTCCTCGGCGACGTTCCGCGGAACCTCGGCGTAGGAGTCGAACTGCATCGAGTAGCTTGCGCGACCCGAGGTCTTGCTGCGGAGGTCTCCGACGTAGCCGAACATCTCCGAGAGGGGCACGAGGCCCTTCACGACGCGAGCGCCGCTGCGCTCCTCCATGGCCTGGATCTGGCCACGGCGGGAGTTGAGGTCGCCGATGACATCGCCCATGTAGTCCTCGGGCGTGGTGACCTCGACGGCCATCATCGGCTCGAGGAGCACGGGAGAGGCCTTGCGGGCACCCTCCTTGAACGCCTGCGAACCGGCGATCTTGAAGGCGAGCTCCGAGGAGTCGACCTCGTGGTAACCACCGTCGAGAAGGGTGACGCGGACGCCGACCATCTCGTAACCGGCCAGGATGCCGAACTGCATGGCTTCCTGAGCACCCGCGTCCACCGAGGGAATGTACTCACGGGGGATGCGGCCACCGGTGACCTTGTTGACGAACTCGTAGGAGGCGTCGCCACCCTCGATGGGCTCAAGGGCGATCTGCACCTTCGCGAACTGGCCGGTACCACCAGTCTGCTTCTTGTGCGTGAAGTCGATGCGCTCGACGGCCTTGCGGATCGTCTCGCGGTAGGCGACCTGCGGCTTGCCGACGTTCGCCTCGACGCGGAACTCGCGCTTCATGCGGTCGACGAGCACCTCGAGGTGAAGCTCGCCCATACCACCGATGATGGTCTGGCCGGTCTCCTCGTCGGAGTGCACCTGGAAGGAGGGGTCCTCCTCCGAGAGGCGCTGGATGGCGACACCCAGCTTCTCCTGGTCGCCCTTGGACTTCGGCTCGATGGCGACCTGAATGACCGGCGCCGGGAAGTCCATGGACTCCAGGATGACCGGGTTCTTGTCGTCGCACAGCGTCTCACCGGTGGTGGTCTGCTTGAGACCCATGACGGCGATGATGTCGCCGGCGCCCACCGATGCGATCTCCTCACGCTTGTTCGCGTGCATGCGGTAGATCTTGCCGATGCGCTCCTTCTTGCCCTTGACGGAGTTCAGCACCGCGGTGCCGGCCTCCAGGCGACCGGAGTAGATCCGGACGAAGGTGAGCTTGCCGAGGTGCGGGTCGCTCGCGATCTTGAACGCCAGGCCGGAGAACGGCTCGTCGTCCGAGGGCTTGCGCGCGATGACCTTCTCCGGGTCCTTCACGTCGTGGCCCTCGATGGCCTCGACGTCCAGGGGGGAAGGCAGGTAGCGCACGACCGCGTCGAGCAGGGGCTGGACGCCCTTGTTCTTGAACGCGGTGCCACAGAACACCGGGGTGACCGTGACGGAGTCGGCGCTGCCCTTGGAGGCAAGGGTGATGCGGCGGATCGCCTCGTGCAGCTGCTCCTGGGTGGGCTCGGTGCCCTCCAGGTACAGCTCCATCATGGCGTCGTCGTTCTCGGCCACGGCCTCCAGGAGCTTGCCGCGCCACTCGGCGGCCGACTCCTTGAGGTTGTCCGGGATCTCGACGGTGTTGTACATCTCGCCCTTGGCGGCCTCTTCGGGGTACACGAAGGCCTTCATCGACACGAGGTCGACAACGCCCGTGAAGTCCGCTTCGGCGCCGATGGGGAGCTGCATGACGATCGGGGTCGCGCCGAGGCGGTCGATGATCATCTGGACGCAGCGGAAGAAGTCCGCGCCGGTGCGGTCGAGCTTGTTGACGAAGCAGATACGCGGCACGCCGTAGCGGTCCGCCTGACGCCAAACGGTCTCGGACTGCGGCTCGACGCCGGCGACACCGTCGAACACGGTGACAGCGCCGTCGAGGACGCGGAGCGAACGCTCCACCTCGACGGTGAAGTCGACGTGACCCGGGGTGTCGATGATGTTGATGGTGTGGTCAACATCGTTGAGCGGCCAGTGACAGGTCGTCGCGGCGGACGTGATCGTGATGCCGCGCTCCTGCTCCTGCTCCATCCAGTCCATCGTGGCAGCGCCGTCGTGGACTTCACCGATCTTGTAGCTCACACCGGTGTAGAAGAGGATCCGCTCAGTGGTGGTCGTCTTCCCCGCGTCGATGTGGGCCATGATCCCGATGTTGCGGACCTTGGCCAGGTCAAGCGAAGTGGTGGCCATGAGGCTCAATCTTCTCTCGGTCTCGATGGGGGTAGCGACTACCAGCGGTAGTGCGCGAAGGCCTTGTTGGACTCGGCCATCTTGTGGGTGTCCTCACGCTTCTTGACCGAAGCGCCGAGGCCGTTGGAGGCGTCGAGCAGTTCGTTCATGAGGCGCTCGGTCATGGTCTTCTCGCGGCGGGCGCGGGAGTAACCGACGAGCCAGCGCAGAGCGAGGGTGGAGGCGCGACCGGGCTTGACCTCGATCGGCACCTGGTAGGTGGCGCCACCGACACGGCGGGACTTGACCTCGAGCGAGGGCTTGACGTTCTCAAGCGCGCGCTTCAGCGTGATGACCGGGTCGTTGCCGGTCTTCTCGCGGAGGCCTTCCATGGCGCCGTACACGATCCGCTCGGCGGTGGAACGCTTGCCGTCGAGGAGGATCTTGTTGATCAGCGAGGTGACAAGAGGAGAGCTGTAGACCGGGTCGATGATGACCGGGCGCTTCGGGGCGGGGCCCTTACGAGGCATTCTTACTTCTCCTTCTTGGCGCCGTAGCGGCTGCGGGCCTGCTTGCGGTTCTTGACACCCTGGGTGTCAAGGGAGCCGCGGATGATCTTGTAACGAACACCCGGCAGGTCCTTCACACGGCCACCACGCACGAGCACGATGGAGTGCTCCTGCAGGTTGTGTCCCTCACCCGGGATGTAGGCCGTGACCTCGATGCCGGAGGTCAGACGCACACGCGCGACCTTACGGAGCGCCGAGTTCGGCTTCTTCGGGGTGGTCGTGAACACACGCGTGCAGACACCACGACGCTGGGGCGAACCCTCGAGCGCGGGCGTCTTGTTCTTCTCGACCTTGTCCTGCCGGCCCTTCCGGACCAGCTGCTGGATCGTAGGCACTACTTCTCCGGTTTCTGTGTGCCGTTCGTGAAACTAACCTGGAACATCGCCGACCCACGCGGTCGGGTGTGTCGAATACTGCGGACTTCCGCCCTGCGGACAGAAGGGGCGCAGATTGCGGTGGCCACTGACGGACTCGCGATGCGGTTGATGACACGCACACGAGCCCAGGCACACCCCAGGCACAAGGCTTGAGCGTACCTACCTCACGGAGCTGGGTCAAAACAAATGCTGTCCACCCCGACGCACCGGACCTCACGCGCTCCTCGCCGAAAGCCGTGACCGCCCCTGTCCGGCCCCGTACCAGCGGTTCCGTGCCCGGGGGGCCACCTCTCCCCCGTACCCTCGCGTACCGCCCGCGCAGACCCCCGCAAGGGCGACATCACGCCGGAGGGCGGCCACCCCGTTGCGTACGGGGTGACCGCCCTCCGGTCGTTCAAGCGACTCGCTTACTGGTTGTACGGACCGTAGTCGTAGTCCTCCAGCGGAACGGCCTGGCCGGAGCCGGTGCCGAACGGCGAGTAGTCGATGTCGTCGTAGCCGACGGCCGAGTACATCGCGGCCTTGGCCTCCTCGGTCGGCTCGACCCGGATGTTGCGGTAGCGGGACAGGCCCGTACCGGCCGGGATGAGCTTACCGATGATGACGTTCTCCTTGAGGCCGATCAGGGAGTCCGACTTGGCGTTGATCGCCGCGTCGGTCAGGACCCTGGTCGTCTCCTGGAAGGACGCCGCCGACAGCCACGACTCGGTGGCGAGCGAGGCCTTGGTGATACCCATCAGCTGCGGACGGCCGGAGGCGGGGTGACCGCCCTCGGTGACCACACGACGGTTCTCGGTCTCGAACTTCGACCGCTCGACCAGCTCGCCCGGAAGCAGCTCCGCGTCGCCGGACTCGATGATCGTCACCCGGCGCAGCATCTGCCGGATGATGATCTCGATGTGCTTGTCGTGGATCGACACGCCCTGCGAGTTGTAGACCTTCTGGACTTCGCCGACCAGGTGGACCTGGACCGCACGCTGGCCGAGGATGCGCAGCACGTCGTGCGGGTTGGTCGCACCGACGGTGAGCTTCTGGCCCACCTCGACCGCGTCGCCCTCGCCCACGAGCAGACGGGCACGCTTCGAGATCGGGAACGCCGTCTCGTCGCTGCCGTCGTCCGGGGTGACGACGAGCTTCTTGGTCTTCTCGGTCTCCTCGATCCGCACGCGGCCCTTGGCCTCGGAGATCGGGGCGACACCCTTGGGCGTACGGGCTTCGAAGAGCTCGACGACACGGGGCAGACCCTGGGTGATGTCGTCACCGGCCACACCACCGGTGTGGAAGGTACGCATCGTCAGCTGGGTACCGGGCTCACCGATGGACTGGGCGGCGATGATGCCGACCGCCTCACCGATGTCGACCAGCTTGCCGGTGGCGAGCGAGCGTCCGTAGCAGAAGGCACAGGTGCCGACCGCGGACTCACAGGTCAGGACCGAGCGGGTCTTGACCTCCTCGACGCCGGCGCCCACCAGGGCGTCGATCAGGACGTCACCGAGGTCGACGTTGGCAGGCGCGATGACCTTGCCGTCCACCACGACGTCCTCGGCGAGCATGCGGGCGTAGACCGAGGTCTCGACGTCCTCCGTCTTGCGGAGCACGCCGTCGGCGCCCTTGACCGCGATCTTCAGCTTGAGGCCGCGGTCGGTGCCGCAGTCCTCCTCGCGAATGATCACGTCCTGCGAGACGTCCACCAGACGACGGGTCAGGTAACCCGAGTCGGCGGTACGCAGGGCGGTGTCCGCCAGACCCTTACGGGCACCGTGCGTGGAGATGAAGTACTCCAGAACGGTGAGGCCCTCGCGGAAGGACGCCTTGATGGGACGGGGAATCGTCTCGTTCTTGGCGTTCGACACCAGACCACGCATACCCGCGATCTGACGCATCTGCATCATGTTTCCTCGGGCACCCGAGTCGACCATCATGAAGATGGGGTTCGTCTTCGGGAAGTTCGCGTTCATCGCCTCGGCAACCTCGTTGGTCGCCTTGGTCCAGATCGCGATGAGCTCCTGCGTGCGCTCGTCCTTGGTGATCAGACCGCGCTCGTACTGCTTCTGGACCTTCTCGTCCTGGTCCTCGTAGCCCTTGACGATGGCCTTCTTGGCCTCGGGCACGACGACGTCTGAGATGGCCACGGTGACGCCCGAACGGGTCGCCCAGTGGAAGCCCGCCGCCTTCAGGTTGTCGAGCGTCGCCGCCACGATGACCTTGGGGTAGCGCTCGGCCAGGTCGTTGACGATCTCGGAGAGCTGCTTCTTGCCCACCGAGTAGTCGACGAACGGGTAGTCCTCGGGCAGCAGCTCGTTGAAGAGCGCGCGGCCCAGGCTGGTCCGCAGCCGGAAGGTGTCGCCGGGCTGGTACTCCGGCTCGCCCTCCTCGGCAACCGGCGGCACCCAGCCACGCGGCGGCATGGTGCCGACCGGGAAGCGGATGTCGACCTTCGCCTGGAGCGACAGCTCGCGGGCGTCGAAGGCCATGGTGGCCTCGGCCGTGGAGCCGAACGCGCGGTCCGTGCCCTTGACGTTGCGGCCCTCTTCGTCCGTGGTGAGGAAGAAGAGACCCAGCACCATGTCCTGGGTCGGCATGGTGACGGGACGACCGTCGGCCGGCTTCAGGATGTTGTTCGAGGACAGCATCAGGATGCGGGCCTCGGCCTGCGCCTCCGCGGAGAGCGGCAGGTGCACGGCCATCTGGTCACCGTCGAAGTCCGCGTTGAACGCGGTGCAGACGAGCGGGTGGATCTGGATGGCCTTGCCCTCGACCAGCTGCGGCTCGAAGGCCTGGATGCCGAGGCGGTGCAGGGTGGGTGCACGGTTCAGCAGCACCGGGTGCTCGGCGATGACCTCTTCGAGGACGTCGTACACGACGGTGCGGCCACGCTCGACCATGCGCTTGGCCGACTTGATGTTCTGCGCGTGGTTCAGGTCCACCAGGCGCTTCATCACGAACGGTTTGAACAGCTCCAGCGCCATCGCCTTCGGCAGACCGCACTGGTGCAGCTTGAGCTGCGGACCGACGACGATCACGGAACGCGCGGAGTAGTCCACGCGCTTGCCGAGGAGGTTCTGACGGAAACGACCCTGCTTGCCCTTGAGCATGTCGCTCAGGGACTTCAGGGGGCGGTTACCGGGACCGGTGACCGGGCGACCGCGGCGGCCGTTGTCGAACAGCGCGTCGACGGCCTCCTGCAGCATCCGCTTCTCGTTGTTCACGATGATCTCGGGGGCACCGAGGTCGAGGAGACGCTTGAGGCGGTTGTTGCGGTTGATCACACGGCGGTACAGGTCGTTCAGGTCGGAGGTCGCGAAGCGGCCACCGTCCAGCTGCACCATCGGACGCAGGTCCGGCGGGATGACCGGGACGCAGTCGAGCACCATGCCCTTGGGCTTGTTGCTGGTCTGCAGGAACGCCGAGACGACCTTGAGGCGCTTGAGCGCACGGGTCTTCTTCTGGCCCTTGCCGGTACGGATGATCTCGCGGAGGCGCTCGGCCTCCTCGTCGAGGTCGAAGGACTCCAGGCGCTTCTGCAGCGCGGCGGCGCCCATGCAGCCGTCGAAGTACGTGCCGAAGCGGTCACGCAGCTCGCGGTAGAGCAGCTCGTCGCCCTCCAGGTCCTGGACCTTGAGGTTCTTGAAGCGGCTCCACACCTCGTCGAGTCGGTCGATCTCGCGCTGCGCACGGTCGCGCAGCTGCTTCATCTCACGCTCGGCGCCTTCGCGCACCTTGCGGCGCACGTCGGCCTTGGCGCCCTCGGCCTCCAGCTCGGCCAGGTCGGTCTCGAGCTTCTTGGCGCGGGCCTCCAGGTCGGAGTCGCGGCGGTTCTCGGTCTGCTGGCGCTCGACGGAGACGTGGGCCTCCAGGGACGGCAGGTCGCGGGTACGACGCTCCTCGTCCACGAACGTGATCATGTACGCGGCGAAGTAGATGACCTTTTCCAGGTCCTTCGGCGCGAGGTCCAGCAGGTATCCGAGGCGCGAGGGAACGCCCTTGAAGTACCAGATGTGGGTGACGGGAGCGGCAAGCTCGATGTGGCCCATCCGCTCACGACGCACCTTGGCGCGAGTGACCTCGACGCCGCAGCGCTCGCAGATGATGCCCTTGAAGCGGACACGCTTGTACTTGCCGCAGTAGCACTCCCAGTCCCGGGTCGGACCGAAGATCTTCTCGCAGAAGAGTCCGTCCTTTTCGGGCTTGAGCGTGCGGTAGTTGATGGTCTCCGGCTTCTTGACTTCGCCGTGCGACCAGGTCCGGATGTCGTCCGCGGTGGCAAGGCCGATCCGCAGCTCGTCGAAGAAGTTGACGTCGAGCACTTGTCGTCAATCCCTCTTTCGGGGTCTCGTCTCAATCAATGGTCTGAACGGGTCCGGGGAGGGCCGGCCGCCTCGGGATGAGGCGGCCGGCCGGCCCGTCAGACCTCTTCGACGCTGCTCGGCTCGCGCCGGGACAGGTCGATACCGAGTTCCTCCGCCGCGCGGAAGACGTCCTCGTCCGTGTCGCGCATCTCGATGGACATGCCGTCCGAGGACAGCACCTCCACGTTGAGGCAGAGCGACTGCATTTCCTTGATGAGCACCTTGAAGGACTCGGGAATGCCGGGCTCGGGGATGTTCTCGCCCTTGACGATGGCCTCGTAGACCTTCACGCGGCCGGTCACGTCGTCGGACTTGATCGTCAGGAGCTCCTGGAGGGCGTACGCGGCGCCGTAAGCCTCAAGGGCCCACACCTCCATCTCACCGAAGCGCTGACCACCGAACTGCGCCTTACCACCCAGCGGCTGCTGAGTGATCATGGAGTACGGGCCGGTCGAGCGCGCGTGGAGCTTGTCGTCGACCAGGTGGTGCAGCTTGAGGATGTACATGAACCCGACCGAGACCGGGTCCGGGAACGGCTCGCCGGAGCGGCCGTCGAACAGCTGGGCCTTGCCGGAGGGCTGGACCAGCCGGTCGCCGTCGCGGTTGGGGATCGTGGCCTCGAAGAGACCGGAGATCTCGTCCTCGCGCGCACCGTCGAAGACGGGCGTGGCGACGTTGGTGCCGGGGGCGACCTGGTCGGCGCCGATGGCCTGCAGGCGCTGGGCCCACTCGTCACCGAGGCCGGAGACGTCCCAGCCGCGGCTGGCGAGCCAGCCGAGGTGGATCTCCAGGACCTGTCCCGGGTTCATTCGGGACGGGACACCCAGCGGGTTGAGGATGATGTCGACCGGGGTGCCGTCCTCCAGGAACGGCATGTCCTCGATCGGCAGGATCTTGGAGATGACGCCCTTGTTGCCGTGACGGCCGGCGAGCTTGTCACCATCGGTGATCTTGCGCTTCTGCGCGACGTAGACGCGGACCAGCTGGTTCACGCCCGGCGGCAGCTCGTCGCCCTCTTCGCGGTCGAAGACGCGGACGCCGATGACCTTGCCGATCTCACCGTGCGGCACCTTCAGCGAGGTGTCGCGCACCTCGCGCGCCTTCTCACCGAAGATCGCGCGGAGCAGGCGCTCCTCGGGGGTCAGCTCGGTCTCGCCCTTGGGCGTGACCTTGCCGACGAGGATGTCGCCGGCGACGACCTCGGCGCCGATCCGGATGATGCCGCGCTCGTCGAGGTCGGCGAGGACCTCTTCGGAGACGTTCGGGATGTCCCGGGTGATCTCCTCCGGGCCGAGCTTGGTGTCACGGGCGTCGACCTCGTGCTCCTCGATGTGGATCGAGGAGAGGACGTCGTCCTGCACGAGGCGCTGCGACAGGATGATCGCGTCCTCGTAGTTGTGACCCTCCCACGGCATGAACGCCACGAGCAGGTTCTTGCCGAGGGCCATCTCACCGTTCTCGGTGGCGGGTCCGTCGGCGAGCACCTGGTCGGCGATGATCCGGTCGCCCTCGGAGACGACGACCTTCTGGTTGACCGAGGTGCCCTGGTTGGAGCGCATGAACTTGGCGATGCGGTACGTGGTGTACGTGCCGTCGTCGTTCGTGACGGTGATGTAGTCCGCGGAGACCTCCTGGACCACACCGTCCTTCTCGGCCTTGAGGACGTCACCGGCGTCGGTGGCGCAGCGGTACTCCATGCCGGTGCCGACCAGCGGGGCCTCCGACTTAATCAGCGGCACCGCCTGACGCATCATGTTCGCGCCCATGAGGGCACGGTTGGCGTCGTCGTGCTCCAGGAAGGGGATCATCGCGGTGGCGACGGACACCATCTGGCGCGGCGAGACGTCCATGTAGTCGACGTCCGTGCCGGGCACGTAGTCGACCTCTCCGCCACGACGGCGGACCAGGACGCGGGGCTCGGTGAAGCGCAGCTCGTCGTTGAGGGTCGCGTTCGCCTGGGCGATGACGAAGCGGTCCTCCTCGTCGGCCGTGATGTAGTCGACGTCATCGGTGACCTGGCCGTCGACGACCTTGCGGTACGGCGTCTCGATGAAGCCGAACGCGTTGACGCGGCCGTACGAGGCGAGCGAACCGATCAGACCGATGTTCGGGCCTTCGGGGGTCTCGATCGGGCACATGCGTCCGTAGTGGGACGGGTGCACGTCGCGGACCTCGAAGCCGGCCCGCTCACGGGACAGACCACCCGGGCCAAGAGCCGACAGACGGCGCTTGTGGGTGAGACCCGACAGCGGGTTGTTCTGGTCCATGAACTGCGACAGCTGGCTGGTGCCGAAGAACTCCTTGATGGAGGCGACGACCGGCCGGATGTTGATCAGGGTCTGCGGCGTGATCGCCTCGACGTCCTGCGTGGTCATGCGCTCACGCACGACGCGCTCCATCCGCGCCAGGCCCGTACGGACCTGGTTCTGGATGAGCTCGCCGACGTTGCGCAGACGACGGTTGCCGAAGTGGTCGATGTCGTCGGTCTCGACGACGATCTCCCGGCCCGACTCGCCGGTCGTCTCGGTCTCACCGGCGTGCAGCTTGACCAGGTACTTGATGGTCGCGATGACGTCGTCGGTGGTGAGCACCCCGGCGTCCAGCGGCTCATCGGCGCCGAGCTTCTTGTTCACCTTGTAGCGGCCGACCTTCGCGAGGTCGTAGCGCTTCGGGTTGAAGTAGAGGTTCTCGAGCAGCGTCTGAGCGGCCTCGCGGGTCGGCGGCTCGCCCGGACGCAGCTTGCGGTAGATGTCGAGCAGTGCGTCGTCCTGGCCCTGGGTGTGGTCCTTCTCCAGGGTGGCGCGCATCGACTCGTACTCGCCGAACTCCTCCAGGATCTGCTCGGTGGTCCAGCCGAGCGCCTTGAGGAGGACGGTGACCGACTGCTTGCGCTTGCGGTCGATGCGGACACCGACCATGTCGCGCTTGTCGATCTCCATCTCCAGCCAGGCACCCCGGGACGGGATGATCTTGGCGGAGAAGATGTCCTTGTCGGACGTCTTGTCGATGGAGGAGTCGAAGTAGACACCCGGCGAGCGGACCAGCTGCGACACGACGACACGCTCGGTGCCGTTGATGACGAAGGTGCCCTTGTTGGTCATGAGCGGGAAGTCGCCCATGAAGACCGTCTGGGACTTGATCTCGCCGGTCTCGTTGTTGGTGAACTCGGCCGTGACGAAGAGCGGCGCGGCGAACGTGAAGTCGCGCTCCTTGCACTCGTCGATCGAGTTCTTCGGGGGCTCGAAGCGGTGGTCGCGGAACGTAAGCGACATCGACCCGGAGAAGTCCTCGATCGGTGAGATCTCCTCGAAGATCTCCTCCAGGCCGGACTTGGTGGGGACGTCTTGTCCACTGTCCAGAGCAGCCTCGACGCGAGCCTTCCAGGCGGCGTTGCCGAGGAGCCAGTCAAAGCTCTCGGTCTGCAGCGCGAGGAGGTTCGGAACCTCGAGGGGCTCCTTGATCTTTGCAAAAGAGATGCGCAGCGGGGCGGTGCTGGCACCGTTGTTCGTATTCGCGGTCGAGGCGTTGCGCGAGGCGGCCAAGAGGGGGTCCTTCCGAGGGCTCGGACTCACTACGCGCGTACCGGTCCCACTCTGGACACAAAGACAGGCCGTTCCGAATCGGTCGCAAACGACCAGGTCGGAGGGGGTCGGTCATCGGTGCTTCAGCGTGGGCATGCCCCTGGTGACGGGCAGGAGGCAGCTAACAGGCAGCGCAAAGGGTCAGTGTAGCCAAGCGGCACACTGATGTCCAGTCGGGGTTCTCAGAGACCCACGTTGCTCTCAACAGCTGTTCTCAACACCTATGTCTAGCCCTAGCCCTCGCGCGGGGTGCGCTCTTCTTTACTGCCCTCTTCACTCTCGATCCATGCCTCGGATACGGATCGAAGTGAGGACGCGTCCTGAGAATTGCGCGCCGCGTCCGGTTCGTCAAGGCCCGCCGGTCCGATCGGACCTCCAGGAGCCTTCACCGGCCACCCCCGGGACACCCGCGGGACGCCCCTGAGGGGCCCGCGAGAGGCGCACGGCGAAGATCACCCTACTCGTCACCGGTGGAAGAGCAAGGCACCTGCCCCGGGCACGCCGAAGGGCGACCACCCGGATGGGTGATCGCCCTTGGCGCGGGCACGTGACGTGCCCAGGGAGTCCGGAGGACTCCCGAGGTGTTACTTGACCTCGACGGAAGCGCCGGCGGCCTTGAGGGACTCGGCAGCCTTCTCGGCGGCCTCCTTGGCGACCTTCTCGAGGACCGGCTTCGGGGTGCCGTCGACGAGGTCCTTGGCCTCCTTCAGACCCAGCGAGGTCAGCTCACGCACGACCTTGATGACCTGGATCTTCTTCTCGCCGGCGCCGGTGAGGATGACGTCGAACTCGTCCTGCTCGGCCTCGGCCTCGGCCGGGGCGCCGCCCGCGGCGGGACCGGCGACGGCGACGGCCGCAGCGGCGGTGACGTCGAACTTCTCCTCGAAGGCCTTCACGAACTCGGAGAGCTCGATGAGGGTCATCTCTTCGAACTGCGCGAGCAGGTCGTCCTGGGACAGCTTCGCCATGACAGGCGTCCTTCCACTATTCGGCAGGTGCCGGATGTATATGTCGGCGGGCGTACACGGAGCCCGCTGGACCGCTGAGCGTGATTACTCGGCGGCCTCGGCGGGAGCCGGAGTACCGGCACCGCCCTGCTCTTCCTTCTTGGCGCGAAGAGCTTCCGCGGTGCGGACGAACTTGGAGGGCAGGGCCTGGAAGACCTGCGCCGCCTGCGTCTGCTTGCCCTTGAAAGCACCGGCCAGCTTGGAGAGCAGAACCTCGCGGGACTCGAGGTCCGCGAGCTTCTTGATCTCATCGGCGGACAGCGCCTTACCGTCAAGGACACCGCCCTTGATGATGAGGTTGGGGTTGTCCTTGGCGAAGTCACGAAGACCCTTCGCCGACTCCACCGGGTCACCGGTGACGAAGGCAACCGCCGTCGGACCCGAGAACAGGTCGTCCAGCGTGTCGATCCCGGCCTCGTTGGCCGCAATCTTGGTCAGCGTGTTCTTCACCACGGCGTACTGGGCGTTCTCACCGAGCGAACGGCGCAGCTCCTTGAGCTGTGCCACGGTGAGACCCCGGTACTCGGTCAGCACGGCGGCGTTCGAGCTGCGGAACTGGTCCGTCAGCTCGGCTACCGCGGCAGCCTTGTCGGGCCTTGCCATGAGCGTCGGCCTCCTTCCGGGTGATGAGGACCGCTCAGAAGGGGCCGGGAAAGACGAAACGCCCCAGCACAAGTGCCAGGGCGCAGCTCGACCGAACAGAGTCCGGGAGCGTTCCACAGTCACCTGCGCAGGTCGTCCGATCTAGCGGAACCTTCGGTCACCGTCCCTCTGACGAGGCACGGTGACGACCAGCGGTCTTTGGCTTCCTGGTGAGAGTACGCGACCGGAAGGGGGACGAGCAAATCCGTCCCTGTTCGTCCCTTGCGGGAGGTGTCAGGCGGTGCCGCCCGGGGTACCGCCCTGCTTCAGCATCTCCTTGAAGTCCACGGTGTCCGAGGTCGCCGGCTTCTCGGAGGGGACCTCGGTGCCGTAGTCGCTGTAGAAGAGCGTCGAGTTGAACGTGCCGGTCTTCATCTCGCCGCGCTCGGTCTTCTTCACGAGCAGGTCGTTCTTGTCCACCCAGATGTCGACGGTCTGGGTGGTCACCCCGGCCAGCGCGAGCTGCTCCTTGAACGCGGCCAGCTGCTTCGCGTCCAGCGCGCTGTTCTTCGCGGTCAGGTCGGCCACGTCGACCGTGCCGGAGTAGTGCGTCGCGGAGACCCCGCGGACGTCCTCCTGGCCGACCTTCTTGACGTCCCCGGAGGCCAGGAGCGCCTTCACACCCTGCTCGGGCGTGCTGTTCTGGATCTGGTCCTTCATGACGTCGCCGGAGGCGCCGCCCAGCTCGGCGAGGTCCTCGTAGGAATACCGGATCCAGTGCTTCCCGCCGAGGTTGGCCGCCATGGCGTCGCCCATGTTGGCGTAGTACTCGTCCTTGAAGTAGCGGGCCTCCACCGATCCGTCGCCGCCGGCCTGCTTCAGGGCGTCGCCCATGGTGCCGCCGGTGTACGTGATGGTCAGCGCGCCCGAGAGGCCGTCGGACCAGCCGATGGCCCCGGACTGCTTCATGGACATGGTGTCGCCCATCTCGGTGGTGCCCTCGACCTTCGCGGACTGGGCGCCGCCGGTCTTCTGCTGCACCTGCTTCAGCGCGGCCACGGGGCTCGCCTTCGAGACGGCGCCCGCCTTGTCCGAACCGGATCCGCCCGAGCTGTCGGAGCCACTGCAGGCCGCTATCGACGTCAGTGCCGCCGCGGCGGCCAGAGCCGTACCCATGCGTCGTGCCGTGCTCGTCCTCATGTACCCGTCCACCCCTCGTATCGTCCTTCGTCCCCCGCACAACAGTGTCATAGGGCACTGACAGGCATGGGGTCTTACGGAAACGAGGACGGGCCCCGCACCTCGAAAGGTTGCGGGGCCCGTTCACACAGTGCACGCGTGCGACGCGGCTACCGGGTGAGCACGGTGGCTCAGACGGCGGCCGGGTCCTCCTCGACGAGGAGGTTGCGGGTGCGGCTGGAGTCCAGCGGGATGCCGGGGCCCATCGTGGTGGCCAGGGTGGCCTTCTTGATGTAGCGGCCCTTGGCGGCGGACGGCTTCAGACGGAGGATCTCCTCCAGCGCCGCTGCGTAGTTCTCCACCAGCTTGGTCTCGTCGAAGGAGACCTTGCCGATGATGAAGTGCAGGTTCGCGTGCTTGTCGACGCGGAACTCGATCTTGCCGCCCTTGATGTCGTTGACAGCCTTCGCGACATCGGGGGTGACGGTGCCGGTCTTCGGGTTCGGCATCAGACCACGCGGACCGAGCACGCGGCCCAGGCGGCCGACCTTGCCCATGAGGTCCGGGGTCGCGACGACGGCGTCGAAGTCCAGACGGCCCTTCGCCACCTCGTCGATGAGCTCGTCGGCGCCGACGATGTCGGCTCCGGCGGCTTCCGCGGCCGCAGCACGGTCACCGGTCGCGAAGACCAGGACCCGGGCGGTCTTGCCGGTGCCGTGCGGGAGGTTCACGGTGCCGCGGACCATCTGGTCGGCCTTGCGCGGGTCGACACCCAGGGCAAAGGCGACCTCGACGGTGCCGTCGAACTTCGTGGCGGAGGTTTCCTTGGCGAGACGGACGGCCTCGAGCGGGGCGTAGTTGCGCTCCCGGTCGACCTTGGCGTCCGCAGCGCGGAGGTTCTTGCTGCGCTTCACTTCTACTCCTGTGGTTTCAGAGTGTGGAGTCGTGGTGCGGACCAGCGCTTGGTCCTACCACTGGGGGTTACGGGGCTGAATCAGCCTTCGACCGTGATGCCCATGGAGCGGGCGGTGCCGGCAATGATCTTCGACGCTGCGTCGAGGTCATTGGCGTTCAGGTCGGGGAGCTTCGTCGTGGCGATCTCGCGGACCTGGGCGGCCGTCAGCTTGGCGACCTTGGTCTTGTGCGGCTCGCCGGAGCCCTTGTCCACACCCGCGGCCTTGAGGATCAGCTTGGCGGCCGGCGGAGTCTTGGTGATGAAGGTGAAGGAGCGGTCCTCGTAGACCGTGATCTCCACCGGCACGACCATGCCACGCTGCGACTCGGTCGCGGCGTTGTAGGCCTTGCAGAACTCCATGATGTTGACGCCGTGCTGACCGAGCGCGGGGCCGACCGGCGGGGCCGGGTTCGCCGCACCGGCGTTGATCTGGAGCTTGATAAGCCCCGTGACCTTCTTCTTCTTGGGAGGCATTGCTCTCTCCGGGTCCTAGTGAGAGTGTTTCGCCGCCAATTCCGGTCATCCGGATGGAGGCATACCGCACAACGATAACGGGTATAGCTGTGCGACCAAAAACCAAGCAGGTCAGAGCGGCCGCGAAGCCCCTCTGACCTGCTGGGTAGGCATGTGTCCAGAAACCGGCGGGAAGCGCTAGTTCTTCTGGATCTGGTCGAAGCTGAGCTCGACCGGGGTCTCGCGGCCGAAGATCTCGACGAGGCCCTTGACCTTCTTCGAGTCGGCGTTGATCTCGTTGATCGTGGCCTGCAGCGTGGCGAACGGGCCGTCGGTGACGGTGACCGAGTCGCCGACCTCGAAGTCCAGCACCTGGACCTCGACCTTGCGGGCCGGAGCCGGCTTGCCCTCGGCCTCGGCGGCCTCGCGGGCGGCCTTCTCCTCGGCCTCCGGGGCGAGCATCTTGACGATCTCGTCCAGGGTCAGCGGGTACGGGTCGTAGGCGTTGCCCACGAAGCCGGTGACGCCCGGCGTGTTCCGCACGACGCCCCAGGACTCGTTCGTCAGGTCCATGCGCACCAGCACGTAGCCGGGGAGCTTGTTCTGCCGGACGTTCTTGCGCTCGCCGTTCTTGATCTGGACGATTTCCTCCTCAGGCACCTCGGCCTGATAGATGAACTCCTCCACGTTCAGCGAGACGGCGCGCTGCTCCAGGTTGGCCTTCACGCGCTTCTCGTAACCGGCGTACGTGTGGATGACGTACCACTCGCCGGGGAGACCCCGGAGCTCTTCACGCAGGGCGGTGACGGGGTCGACGGGGGCGGCCGGCTCGGCCTCTTCCTCGTCGGCGCTCTCGTCGTCGGCCTCGGCGACGGCGTCCTCGTCGGACTCCTCCGCCTCGACGTTCACGGCGGCCTGCTCGGCGGGCTCGCCCGCGGCGAGGTCGGCGGCTTCGGCCTGGTCCGGGTCCACGGAGTCAGCAGCCTCAACGATGTCGAGCTCGTCCTTGGCGGACTCTGAGGCGCCGGCCTCGGGCTCGACGGCGTCGTTCAGGTTCGGGTCAGACACGATGGCTGCTTCTTCCTGGATACAAAGGGTGGAACGTGCGAAAGGGGCGCCGGGTCCGACGCCTTCCGCGTGATCAGCCGAAGACGTACTTGATGACCCGGGCGAAGCCCATGTCGAGAACGGTAACAAGACCGATCATGACGACGACGAACACGATCACCACGGAGGTGTACGTCGTCAGCTGGCTACGCGTCGGCCAGACAACCTTACGAAGTTCGGCGACGATCTGGCGGTAGAACAGCGCGAGACGGCCCAGAGGGCCCTTCTTGCCGCGCTTTCCGCCCTTCCGAGTCTTCTTCTTCGACTCGGGAGCTTCATCATCGGCATCAGGCATGTCGATGGAGCCCACGGCGTCCGTCACGCTACTCACCTGATTCCGGGTCGTGGCCGTGCCGCGCCCGGTGGAGCCGCACGGCTGTGCAATGAAGTACGTACATGCGCACACATCCTGGCGAAGGAGTGTGTAGCAGGGCCGGAGGGACTTGAACCCCCAACCGCTGGTTTTGGAGACCAGTGCTCTACCAATTGAGCTACGACCCTTTGTGGTTTCCACCAACCTACCGCATCTTTCCCGGTGACCGGGTGCAGGAACGGTGCGGCTGGTGAAGGCCAACGACAGGTGAGTGTACGTGTTCAGGGCCGCCGCGTCGAACAGACAACTACCGACCGGTCCTGTCCGGATGCTGTCCGGGTCCTGTCCGGTCCCTGAAACCCCCGTGCCGACGGCTTTTACGGTCTGGGAGCATGGGGCCATGAGCGCTGCAACTTCACCGTCCGAGCGCCGGGTTTCCGCCCGCATCGGTGCGATCTCCGAGTCCGCGACCCTCGCCGTCGACGCCAAGGCCAAGGCCCTGAAGGCCGCCGGGCGTCCGGTGATCGGCTTCGGGGCCGGCGAGCCCGACTTCCCGACGCCCGACTACATCGTCGACGCCGCGGTCGAGGCCTGCCGCAACCCGAAGTACCACCGCTACACCCCGGCCGGCGGGCTCCCCGAGCTCAAGGCCGCCATCGCAGAGAAGACGCTGCGCGACTCCGGCTACGAGGTCGACGCCGGCCAGATCCTGGTCACCAACGGCGGCAAGCAGGCCATCTACGAGGCCTTCGCCGCGATCCTCGACCCGGGCGACGAGGTCATCGTCCCCGCCCCGTACTGGACCACCTACCCCGAGTCGATCCGGCTCGCCGGCGGTGTCCCGGTCGAGGTCGTCGCCGACGAGACCACCGGCTACCGGGTCTCCGTCGAGCAGCTGGAGGCCGCGCGCACCGAGAAGACCAAGGTCGTTCTCTTCGTCTCGCCGTCCAACCCGACCGGCGCCGTCTACAGCGAGGCCGACGCCGAGGCCATCGGCCGCTGGGCCGTCGAGCACGGTCTGTGGGTGCTCACCGACGAGATCTACGAGCACCTCGTCTACGGCGACGCCACGTTCACCTCGCTCCCGGCGATCGTGCCCGAGCTGCGCGACAAGTGCATCGTCGTCAACGGCGTCGCCAAGACGTACGCGATGACCGGCTGGCGGGTGGGCTGGATCATCGGCCCGAAGGACGTCGTGAAGGCCGCGACCAACCTCCAGTCGCACGCCACCTCCAACGTCTCCAACGTCGCCCAGGTGGCCGCGCTCGCCGCGGTCTCCGGCCCGCTGGACGCGGTCGCCGAGATGCGTACCGCCTTCGACCGCCGCCGCAAGCTCATCGTGCGGATGCTCAACGAGATCGACGGCGTGTTCTGCCCGGAGCCCGAGGGCGCGTTCTACGCCTACCCGACGGTGAAGGACCTGCTCGGCAAGGAGATCCGCGGCAAGCGCCCGGCCACCTCGGTCGAGCTGGCCGCCCTGATCCTGGACGAGGCCGAGGTCGCCGTCGTACCCGGCGAGGCCTTCGGCACCCCCGGCTACCTGCGCCTTTCCTACGCCCTGGGCGACGACGACCTCATCGAGGGCGTGTCGCGGATCCAGAAGCTGCTGGGCGAGGCCAAGGCCTGACCGGTCACGCACAGCCGCTCACGAGAAGTGCCCCCGGCCGCCGGAACCACCTCCGGCCGGGGGCACTTTTTTGTTCGAGCCGCCCTCCGTAGGGGAAAGCGGCTACCGCTCCGGCCCGCCCGTGCGGCAGGATCTTCCAATGGAGCGTGATGTACGTCTGTTGCCCAAGGCCCACCTGCACCTGCACTTCACCGGGTCGATGCGGCCCACCACCCTGCTCGAACTCGCCGACAAGTACGGGGTCCACCTCCCGGACGCCCTGACCGGTGGTGAACCGCCGAAGCTGCGGGCGACCGACGAGCGCGGCTGGTTCCGTTTCCAGCGCCTCTACGACATCGCCCGGTCGTGCCTGCGGTCCCCGGAGGACATCCACCGCCTGGTGCGCGAGAGCGCCCAGGAGGATGTCGCGGACGGCTCGGGCTGGCTGGAGATCCAGGTCGACCCCACCTCGTACGCCCCGCTGCTCGGCGGGCTGATCCCGGCCATCGAGATCATCCTCGACGCCGTGGACAGCGCCGCCCGGGACACCGGCCTGGGCATGCGCGTGGTGATCGCCGCCAACCGGATGAAGCACCCGCTGGACGCCCGCACCCTGGCCCGGCTCGCCGTGCGGTACGCGGACCGGGGCGTCGTCGGCTTCGGGCTCTCCAACGACGAGCGGCGCGGGATGGCGCGCGACTTCGACCGGGCCTTCGCCATCGCCCGCGAGGGCGGTCTGCTGGCGGCCCCGCACGGCGGGGAGCTGTCGGGGCCCTCCAGCGTGCGCGACTGCCTCGACGACCTGGACGCCTCGCGCATCGGCCACGGCGTCCGGGCCGCCGAGGACCCCCGGCTGCTGCGCAAGCTCGCCGAGCGCGGGGTCACCTGCGAGGTCTGCCCGTCGTCCAATGTGGCGCTCGGCGTCTACGAGAAGCCCTCCGACGTCCCCCTGCGCACTCTGTTCGACGCGGGTGTGCCGATGGCCCTGGGGGCGGACGACCCGCTCCTGTTCGGTTCGCGGCTGGCCGCCCAGTACGAGCTGGTGCGCCGCCACCACGACTTCACCGACGAGGAGCTGGCCGAGCTGGCCCGGCAGTCGGTGCGCGGCTCGGCGGCCCCCGTGGACGTACGGGAGAAGCTGCTGTCCGGGATCGACGACTGGCTGGCTAGCTGATTCCGCCCAGCAGGGTGCGGGCGACGGAGGCGGCGAAGTCGTCCAGGGGCTGCGGGGGCTCGCCGCCGGGGAGCGCGGCGTAGGCGAAGGCGCGCTGAGCGCAGGCGCCCATCAGCAGGGAGGCGGCGGCGTAGGTGTCCGCGTCGGCCCGGATGCGGCCCGCGCCCTGTTCGGCGCGCAGATAGGCGTCGAGCCACTGGATCGGCAGATGGGGTCCGGCCTCCAGCCCGCCCACGCCCTGCTCGTGGCGGCGTTTGAGCTGGGGTTCGGCGTAGAGGGACGCGGCCATGGGGAAGGTCTGCTCGTAGAACAGGGCGGCCACCCGGGCGATCTCGGTGAGGTTGCCCTCGACGCTGCCCTCGCCGGCCCGCAGTTCGCCGAGCAGGTTCCCGAGCCGGGGCAGCCGCTCCGCGAGAACGGTGACGAACAGCTCCTCCTTGCCGGAGAAGTACTTGTAGAGCGCCGCCTCCGAGCAGCCGGCCGCCTTGGCGATCTCCTTGGTGGTGGTCCGGGCGAGGCCGATGGAGAGCATCAGCTCGTGCGCCGCGTCGACGATCCGGACGCGGGCGGGCTTCTGGTCCATGCGTGCTCCTACCGGCCGTGACCCGGACATCTTGACGCCCGGGCGGGAAGCCGCCCATTCTAGAGGTTAGTGAACACTCACCCACCAAGGGGCGCACTATGAGAATCACCGTGTTCGGAGCGACCGGCGGCATCGGCCAGGAGGTCGTGGGGCAGGCGCTCGCGGCGGGTCACGAGGTGACGGCCGTGGTCCGCGACCCGGACCGGCTGCCCGCGTCGCTGGATCGCGCGGCGCTCCACGCCGTCGTGCGGCTGGACGACCCGGCGGCGGTACGGGCGGCGGTGGCGGGACGGGACGCGGTGCTCTCGGGGCTGGGCTCGCGCGGCCGGAAGGCCAACGGCGTCGCCGAGCGGCTGACCGGGCGGATCGTGTCGGCGATGGAGGCCGAGGGCGTCCGGCGGCTGCTGGTGGTGAGCGCGGCGCCGGTCGGACCGGAGCCGGCGGACGATCCGCTGGTGGACCGGCTGATGCGCCGGGCGATCGGGGCGGTCCTGGCGGAGCTGTACGCCGATCTCGCCCGGATGGAGGCGGCGTTGGCCCGCAGCGCCACGGACTGGACCTCGGTGCGCCCGCCGAAGCTGACGGACGGTGCGCGTACGGGCGTCTACCGGAAGGTCGTGGGCGGTACGCCGCGCAGCGGCCGGTCCATCTCCCGGGCGGACGTGGCGCACGCGATGCTCGCGCTGATCGACGACCCGGCGGCCGTGAAGCAGGGCGTGGGCGTCGCGTACTGACCGCGTGGTTACGTTCCCGGAGGCTGACCGCGTACGCCCTAGAGGCTGACGCCGACCGTCACCGGCTCGTTGACCAGGGTGACGCCGAAGGCCCGGTGCACTCCGGCGACGACCTCGCGGGCCAGGGCGAGCAGGTCCTCGGTGGTGGCCGCGCCCCGGTTGGTGAGGGCGAGGGTGTGCTTGGTGGAGATCCGGGCGGGGCCGCTGCCGTAGCCCTTGGTGAATCCGGCCCGGTCGATCAGCCAGGCCGCCGAGGTCTTGGTGCGGCCGTCCCCGGCGGGGAACGCGGGGGGTGTCACGTCCGGGCCGAGGTGCTCGCGGACCCGGGCGAGGAAGTCGTCGAAGGCGGCCGGTCCGAGGATCGGGTTGGTGAAGAAGGACCCCGCCGACCAGGTGTCGTGGTCCTCCGGGTCCAGCACCATGCCCTTGCCGGCCCGCAGCCGCAGCACGGTCTCGCGGGCGGCCTCCAGCGGGACGCGGTCGCCCTGCTCGACGCCCATGGCCCTGGCCGTTTCGGGGTACTTGAGGGGCGCGGAAAGCCCGGCGGCCTCTTCCAGCTCGAATCGGACACGCAGCACCACGAAGCGGTCGGGTTCGGCCTTGAAGCGACTGTGGCGGTACGAGAACGCGCACTCCGCGTTCGGAATCGTCACCGTCTCCTCGGTGCGCCGGTCGTAGGCGACGACCTCCGTGATGGTGGTGGACACCTCCTGCCCGTACGCGCCGACGTTCTGGATGGGCGTCGCACCGGCGGAGCCGGGGATGCCGGCCAGGCACTCGATGCCCGCCAGGCCCGCCTCGACGGTCCGGGCGACGGCGTCGGTCCACACCTCACCGGCCGCCAGCTCCAGGGACGTACCCGAGAGCGCGAAGCCCTGGGTGGCGATGCGCAGCGCGGTGCCGTCGAAGCCCTTGTCCCCGATGACCAGGTTGGAGCCGCCGCCGATCACCAGCAGCGGGGTGCCGCTCGCGTCGGCCTCGCGCACGGCGGCGATCACCTCGGCGTCGGTCGTGGCGGTCAGCAGCCGGGCTGCGGGGCCGCCGAGCCGGAAGGTGGTCAGGGGGGCGAGGGGGGCGTCGTGGAGTTCCTGCACGGGGACAAGAGTACGGTCCGTGGCCCGGCCGCCGGTGCGGGGCCACGGACCGTACGCCGGGGTCCGGGGCTCGGACGGCCACCGGGTCCGGCCGACGCGCCGGTACGTCTCAGGCGAGCCGGACCAGGGCCCGGGACATGCCCAGCACCTTCTTGCCGTCGCACACGGCGACCAGGTCCACCCGGACCAGGTTGTCGTCCAGCTTCGCCGCGATCTTGCCGCTGACCTCGATCAGCGCGCCCTTGTCGTCGTTGGGCACGACGACCGGCTTGGTGAAACGCACCCCGTAGTCGACGACCGCGCCCGGGTCACCGGCCCAGTCCGTGACCACCCGGATCGCCTCGGCCATCGTGAACATGCCGTGCGCGATCACATCCGGCAGCCCGACCTCGCGCGCGAACTTCTCGTTCCAGTGGATGGGGTTGAAGTCGCCCGAGGCGCCCGCGTACTGCACGAGCGTGGCCCGCGTCACCGGGAACGACTGCGCCGGCAGTTCCGTGCCGACCTCGACCGACCCGTAAGAGACCTTCGCCGTCATCACGCCTCCTCGGCGGCGCGCGCCACCAGCTTCGTCAACGCCGAGACGACCAGTTCGCCGGCCTCGTCGTGCACATCCCCGCGGACGTCCAGGATGTCGTTGCCCGCGAGGGACTTGATCGCCTCGATCGTCGAGGTGACCGTCAGCCGGTCCCCCGCCCGCACCGGACGCACATAGGAGAACTTCTGGTCCCCGTGCACCACCCGGCTGTAGTCCAGGCCCAGCTGCGGGTCCTGCACCACCACTCCGGCGGCCCGGAAGGTGATCGAGAAGACGAAGGTGGGCGGCGCGATCACATCGGCGTGACCGAGTGCACGGGCGGCCTCCACGTCGACGTACGCCGGGTGGGGGTCGCCCACCGCCTCGGCGAACTCGCGGATCTTCTCCCGGCCGACCTCGTACGCCGGAGTGGGCGGATAGGTCCGCCCCACGAAGGACTGGTCGAGCGCCATGAGCTCGCTACCTCCTGAGAAACCTGATGAAAGACGAACACAACGACACGAGGCCGCCCCCAGAGGGGACGGCCTCGTGTACGAGCCTGATTCAGCGCGTTTCGCGGTGCGCGGTGTGCGAGTTGCAGCGCGGGCAGTGCTTCTTCATCTCAAGACGGTCCGGGTTGTTACGCCGGTTCTTCTTGGTGATGTAGTTCCGCTCCTTGCACTCCACGCAGGCCAGCGTGATCTTCGGGCGGACGTCGGTGGCAGCCACGTGAGTGCTCCTTGGACGGACGTTGGACGGATGAACGCATGAAAGGGTAGCCGATCGAAGGACCGACCCAACAATCGGCTACCGTTAGTAGCGGTGACCGGACTTGAACCGGTGACACAGCGATTATGAGCCGCTTGCTCTACCGACTGAGCTACACCGCTTTGATGATGAGTCCCCCCGCCGAAGCGGGGTTTCCCGATCACCAGAGCCCCAATGCGGAATCGAACCGCAGACCTTCTCCTTACCATGGAGACGCTCTACCGACTGAGCTATTGGGGCGAGCGATGAAGACATTACACGGTCCCCCGCCGGTTGCCCAAATCCGTTTGTTCCGCACGCTCCGGCCCTCCGCCCGGGGCCGTCCACACCCCCTGATCAGGCCTTGATCCAGGCCGCGTCCGCCTCAGGACCGGGCCCGGCCGGCCGGCAGCACAGGCGCACCGGTACGACTATTCCGCTCCTCCCGGAAGCCGCCCCCGCACGCCCCTAGGGTGTGGTCACTCCGTGTGAACTTGCACCCCTCCCAGGAGCGCGATGCCTGACAGCCAGCCACGGCGGCCCGACGACAACGCGCCCGACAGCGCCGACGCGGCCACCACCGCCGACACCCCCGTCCTCGTCCTCGGCGGCGCCCGTCTCGCCGACGGCAGGGCCGTCGACGTACGCCTGAGCGGCAGCCGCATCGAGGCCGTCGGCACCGCGGGCAGCCTCACCGCCCGCGGCCCCCGCATCGACCTCCGCGGCTATCTCCTGCTCCCCGCCCCGGCCGAACCCCACGCCCACAGCGACACCGCCCTCACGGCCGACAGCGCGGGCCCCGACAGCCCGGGCCCGGCCTCCCACCGCGCCGAGGACATCCAGCGCCGCGCCACCGAGGCCGCGCTCCTCCAGCTCGGCCACGGCGCGACCGCCCTGCGCACCCACGTCCGCGTCGGCGACGTCCAGGGCCTCGTCCCGCTCGAAGCCGTCCTGCAGACCCGGCGCGCGCTGCGCGGCCTCGCCGACGTGATGCCCGTCGCGGTCCCCCGGATCCTCACCGGCGTCGCCGGGGCGGACAGCCTCGCGATGCTCAGGGACGCGGTGAAGATGGGCGCGGCCGTCGTCGGCGGCTGCCCCGACCTCGACCCGGACCCCACGGGCTACACCGAGGCCGTCCTGGAGATCGCCGCCGAGCACGGCTGCCCCGTGGACCTGCACACCGACGGCGACGACCCCGCCCGGCTGGCCCGGCTCGCCGCGATGGCCGCCGGTCTGCGCCCCGGTGTCACCCTCGGCCCGTGCGCCGGTCTGGCCCATCTGCCGCTGGACGCCGCGACCCGCGCCGCCGACCGGCTGGCCGCCGCCGGGATCACCGTGGTCTGCCTGCCCCAGGGCGGCTGCGCCGGTGCGGAGCGCCGTACGACCGCCCCCGTACGCCTGCTGCGCTCCGCCGGCGTCCGTGTCGCGGCGGGCAGTGGCGCGTTGCGGGACACGGCCAACCCGGTCGGCCGCGGCGATCCGCTCGAAGCGGCCTACCTCCTCGCCTCCCAGGCCGGGCTACGCGCCGAACAGGCGTACGCCCTGGTCTCCACGACCGCGCGCGCGGTCCTCGGCCTTCCCGACGTACGCGTCGAGGCGGGCTTTCCCGCCGAACTCCTCGCCGTACGGGGCGAGCGGCTCTCCTCGGTGCTCTCCCTCGCCTACAGCCGCATCGTCATCCACCGCGGCCGGGTCGTCGCCCGCACCAGCGCCGTGCGCGAGTACTGCGACTCCGACGCCGACGCCACCGCCGGCCTCGGCGGCCTTCCGCGCCAGGGACGACCCGACTCCGGTTCCGGGCCCAGGAACTGAGCGGGAGCCCGCCCCCGGGCGTACGGTCGGAGATATGCGCATTGTCATCGCAGGTGGACACGGACAGATCGCACTGCGGCTGGAGCGGCTGCTCGCCGCACGCGGGGATGAAGCCGTAGGGATCATCCGCAACCCCCAACAGAGTCAGGACCTGACCGACGCCGGCGCCCAACCCGCCGTGCTGGACCTCGAATCGGCCACCGTGGAGCAGACCGCGGAGGTGCTGCGCGGCGCGGACGCGGCCGTCTTCGCGGCGGGCGCGGGGCCGAACAGCGGCACCGCCCGCAAGGACACCGTCGACCGCGACGCGGCCGTGCTGTTCGCCGACGCGGCCGAGGCGGCGGGCGTCCGCCGCTATCTCGTCGTCTCCTCGATGGGCGCCGACCCCGACCACCCCGGCGACGAGGTCTTCGACGTGTACCTCCGGGCCAAGGGCGCCGCCGACGCCGACGTACGCGCCCGTACCGCGCTGGACTGGACGATCCTGCGCCCCGGCATGCTGACCGACGACGCGGGCACCGGGCAGGTCCTGCTGGCCGCCTCGACGGGCCGCGGCCCGATCCCCCGCGACGATGTGGCGGCCACGCTGCTGGAGCTGCTGGACACCCCGGCGACGGCGGGCCTCACCCTGGAGGCGATCTCCGGGAACGTGCCGGTGACGGTGGCCGTGAAGGACGTCGCGGGCAACTGATCCGCACCGGGGCTCGGCGACGGGAACGCCCGCCCGGACAACGAGGAAGCCCCCGACCGGATATCCGGTCGGGGGCTTCGTTCGCGTGGCGGCGCCAGGGTTCGAACCTGGGTAGGCTGAGCCGGCAGATTTACAGTCTGCTCCCTTTGGCCACTCGGGCACACCGCCTCGAACGACGCGTTGGATCTCGTGGTGAGCTCCTTGGCGACGACGTAAACAATACCCGATGGCCAGGGGTGCTCCGCCACCTCATTGATCAGCGCCCGGAGTGTGCGGCGGTGGCTAGGCTTTGGCCTGTATCCCCACGCACATTCGACGCAAGGAGCCACACGTCATGGCCGACTCCAGTTTCGACATCGTCTCGAAGGTCGAGCGGCAGGAGGTCGACAACGCCCTCAACCAGGCCGCCAAGGAGATCTCCCAGCGTTACGACTTCAAGGGCACGGGCGCCTCGATCTCGTGGTCGGGCGAGAAGATTCTGATGGAGGCGAACGGCGAGGAGCGCGTCAAGGCCATCCTCGACATCTTCCAGTCCAAGCTGATCAAGCGCGGGATCTCGCTGAAGTCGCTGGACGCCGGTGAGCCGCAGCTCTCCGGCAAGGAGTACAAGATCTTCGCCACGATCGAGGAAGGCATCTCCCAGGAGAACGCCAAGAAGGTGGCGAAGACGATCCGCGACGAGGGCCCGAAGGGCGTCAAGGCGCAGGTCCAGGGTGACGAGCTGCGCGTCAGCTCGAAGAGCCGGGACGACCTCCAAGCCGTTCAGGCGCTGCTGAAGGGCAAGGACTTCGAGTTCGCGATCCAGTTCGTGAACTACCGGTAGTCACCGGCAGTCACGGCAGTCGACTGCCGCACGCAACGGGGCACACCGCCGAGGCCGACCTCGACGGCGTGCCTCTTCGTGTTTCCGGCCCGTGTGGTCGTGCCGGGCGGGGCATGCGGATGCGATGTCCGAATACCGCCGGTGGTGGTGGGCGGACGGGGCGCAGACTGGCCGTACGGACCGGGGAAGTGAGAAGGCATGACGACGACGGTGTACGCACGGGTGGAGAGCCCGTTGGGCGAGTTGCTGCTGGTCGGCGAGGAGACGGCGGTGGCGGACGGGCCGGATGCGGCCGGGGCCGGAGGTGTCCGGCTGCGGTCGCTGTCGATGCCCGGTCAGAAGGGCGGCGTGGTCGTCCAGGACGGCTGGAGGCACGCCCCTGAGGCGTTCGCGGAGGTCGCCCAGCAACTGGAGGCCTACTTCGCGGGACGCTCGACGCGGTTCGACGTACCGGTGGCCGAGGGTGCCGGCACGGAGTTCCAGCGGCGGGTCTGGGCGGTGCTGGAGTCGATCCCGTACGGGAGCACGGTGTCGTACGGCCAGGTCGCGGCGCAGGTCGGGGCCTCGGGCGCGGGGGTACGGGCGGTGGGCACGGCGATCGGGCGCAATCCGCTGCTGGTCGTGCGGCCGTGCCACCGGGTGATCGGGGCGGACGGGGCCCTGCGGGGGTACGCGGGCGGCCTGGAGCGCAAGAAGCTGCTGCTGGGGCTCGAAGGCGTCGAAGCTCTGGCGGGCTGAGCCGTGGCGCACGGGCTTCCGCCCTCCTCGGACGGGCTGTTCCGGCGGCCGCGCCAAGTGGTCGCGCCGGGGGCCGTGCACGTGCCGGAATGGCTTTCGGTGGAGCAGCGGGCGGAGTTGGTGGCGGCGTGCCGTCGGTGGGCGCGGGGGCCGGTCCCGTTGCGGCACACGGTGCTGCCGGGCGGCGGGGTGATGTCGGTGCGGACGGTGTGCCTGGGGTGGCACTGGCAGCCGTACCGGTACGCGCGTACGGCGGACGACGTGAACGGCGCCCGGGTGGCCCCGTTCCCGGAGTGGCTGGGCGATCTGGGGCGGGCGGCGGTGGCGGAGGCGTACGGCGACGAGGGCGCGGCGGCGGCGTTCACACCGGACACCGCACTGATCAATTTCTACGACGACACGGCGCGCATGGGCATGCATCAGGACAAGGAGGAGCGGTCGGGCGCTCCTGTGGTGTCGTTGAGCATCGGGGCGAGGTGCGTGTTCCGCTTCGGGAACACGGAAGGTCGCGGGCGGCCCTGCACGGACGTGGAGTTGGCGTCCGGGGATCTGTTCGTCTTCGGCGGGCCGTCGCGTTACGCGTTCCACGGGGTGCCGAAGGTGTACGCGGGAACGGCCGACCCGGCAGCGGGGCTGCGGGCCGGCCGGTTGAACGTGACGTTGCGGGAGACCGGGATGGCGTCGGAGGACGCGTAGGAAGGCGGGGCTCGCCCCCGGTCAGCGGCGGTCGCGGGAGTTGCCGAACAGCAGCCGGTAGGCGATCAGCAGGACCAGGGAGCCGGCGATGGCGGCGATCCAGGTCGCGGTGTCGTAGAAGTCGTTGCTGATGGGGCGGTCGAGGAACTGGCTGGAGAGCCAGCCGCCGACGAAGGCCCCGGCGATGCCGATGAGGGTGGTGCCGATGATGCCGCCCGGGTCGCGTCCCGGGAGGAGGATCTTGGCTATGAGTCCGGCGAGCAGGCCGAGAATGATCCAACTGATGATGCCCATGTCGCTGCACCTACCCCTTGTTTCGTCGTGAAATCCAAGACGCGGCGGGCAGGTGTTCGGTTGCTCTCGCGTTCGCCGGAATCGGCGGACTCGGCGGACTAGCGGGTGGCGAAGGGCTGGTCCGTGGGGACGATCTCCTTGCCGAAGGGCAGGAGGGAGACCGGGATCAGCTTGAAGTTGGCGATGCCCAGGGGGATGCCGATGATCGTGATGCACAGCGCGATGCCGGTGGTGATGTGGCCGAGGGCGAGCCACCATCCGGCGAGGACCAGCCAGAGGACGTTGCCCACGCAGGAGGGCGAGCCGGCGTCCCGGCGGTCGACGACGGTGTAGCCGAACGGCCAGAGGGCGTAGACGCCGATCCGGAAGGCGGCCACGCCGAACGGGATGCCGATGATGGTGATGCAGAGCAGGACGCCCGCCAGCAAGTAGCCGAGGAACATCCAGAATCCGCAGAGGATCAGCCAGATGATGTTCAGGATGGTTTTCACGGGCGATGACCTGCCATCTGTTCTAGTCGGGCGATGCGCTCCGCCATCGGCGGGTGGGTGGAGAACATTTTCGCCATCCCCTGACCGGGACGGAAGGGATTCGCGATCATCATGTGGCTCGCGGTCTCGATCCTCGGCTCGGGCGGCAGCGGGAGCTGTTTCGTACCGGCGTCGAGCTTGCGCAGCGCACTGGCGAGAGCCAGTGGGTCGCCGGTGAGCTGGGCCCCGGAGGCGTCGGCCTCGTACTCCCGGGAGCGGCTGACGGCGAGCTGGATGACGGACGCGGCGAGCGGCCCCAGGATCATGATCAGGAGCATGCCGAGGAGACCGGGCCCCTCGTCGTCGTTGGAGCGGCCCACCGGGATGAGCCAGGCGAAGTTGACCAGGAACATCACGACGGAGGCGAGCGCTCCGGCGACGGACGAGATGAGGATGTCCCGGTTGTAGACATGGCTGAGCTCATGACCGAGGACGCCGCGCAGCTCGCGCTCGTCGAGGATCTGGAGGATGCCCTCGGTGCAGCAGACGGCGGCGTTGCGCGGATTGCGGCCGGTGGCGAACGCGTTGGGCGCCTGCGTCGGGGAGATGTAGAGGCGCGGCATGGGCTGACGGGCCGCCGTGGAGAGCTCGCGGACCGTGCGGTAGAGCTGCGGCGCCTCGAATTCGCTGACGGGGCGGGCGCGCATGGCCCGCAGGGCGAGCTTGTCGCTGTTCCAGTACGCGTACGCGTTGGTGCCGACGGCGACCAGGAGCGCGACGATCAGTCCCGTACGTCCGAAGAAGCTGCCGATGACGATGATGAGTGCGGACAGTCCCCCGAGGAGTACGGCGGTCTTCAGCCCGTTGTGCCGGCGGTGCACGGTACGCCCTCCAAGTGGTGCAGCAGGGGAACCCTTTGCATGGTGGTGCTCCACTCCCCAGTGGAGCCTCCCGTACTGGTCAACGCCAGGCGAGAGGACCTAGTTCCCTTGTGCGTGCGGCCGGAGGGCGGGGGCTGTGCCGCGTGTTCGCGCCGGTCGGGCCCCCGGCCCCGTACGGAGTGACGCTGGGCCGTACGGGTGGCGGCGGGCCGTCCTGATGGTGCGGGGTGGTGCGGAGGTGCGGTACCGCCGTGCGGTCAGTGCTGCTGCGCGGGGAGCTTGGCGAGGGAGAGCGCCTCGGGGTCGGGCTCGACCTCGCTGGTGCAGTGGCCGCAGCGGGAGGCGACGGCGGGAATCTGGCTGAAGCAGCGCGGGCAGTCGCGGAGGGCGGCCTTGATGTCGACGGCCTCTTCCTTGGCGAAGCGGTCCTGCACCTTGGCCATGGGGACCACGACGCAGAAGTAGAGGACCGCTGCGGTGATCAGGAAGGCGATGGTGGCGCTGACGAAGAGGCCGTAGGGGAACTTGACTCCGTCGACCGTGTAGGAGGCCTTGCTGAAGTCGCCGGTGCCGCGGGTGGCGAGGCCGATCAGCGGGGTGATGAAGGCGTTGCTGAAGCCCGTGACGACGGCGGTGAACGCGGCCCCGACCGCGAGACCGATCGCCATGGAGATGACGTTCCCGCGCAGGATGAAGTCCTTGAACCCGTTCAGCACTGCTCTCTCTCCCTCTTGTCCTTGACACGTCCACGCCTATTACGTGACGTGCGCAGCCAAGACCATGCCCTGTGGCGGGGGCCGTGGGCAAACCGATCTTGCGGGCCCGGGAGGGCTCAGAAAAGGTTCACGGAGGCGAAGCGCAGGACGGTCTGCGGAACCCCGGAGAGCAGGATTCCGGCGACGGCGGTGAGGACGATCGCCGTGGTGAGAGGGGCGGGGGCGCGGAATCGGCGCGACGGGGCGGACGCCGCGGCGCCGGTGGCCTCCTCGGCCGTTTCCGGGGCTCCGGCCGGCGTACGGAAGAGGATCGCGGTCCACTGAAGGTAGTAGTAGAGAGCGATCACCACGTTGACGGCCATGACGACGGCGAGCCACCCGAGGCCCGCGTCGACCGCCGCGGAGAAAACGGTGACCTTCGCGAAGAGCCCGATGATGCCGGGCGGCAGTCCGGCCAGGCAGAGCAGGAAGAAGCCGAGCGCCAGGGCCGCGAGGGGCCGGGTGGCGTACAGGCCCCGGTAGTCGGAGAGCCGATTGCCGGGGTGCGTACGGGCGACGAGGGCGGCGACCGCGAACGCGCCCAGGTTCACGACGGCGTACATCAGGGCGTACGCGACCGTGGAGCCGATCTGTTGGTCGCTGGAGTACGCGGCGGCGGCGATCGGGACCAGGAGGTAGCCGGCCTGGGCGACCGAGGACCAGGCGAGGAGGCGGACGGCGCTGCGGGCGCGGTCGGCCCGCTGGCGGAGTGCCGCGACGTTGCCGACGGTCATGGTGAGCGCGGCCAGGACGGCGAGTGCGGGCCCCCAGACGTCGGCATAGGAGGGGAACGCGATGACGGTCACCAGGATGAGCCCCGAAAACCCGACGGCCTTCCCCACGACGGAGAGATAGGCGGCGATCGGGAGGGGGGCGCCGACGTAGGTGTCGGGGACCCAGAAGTGGAAGGGCGCGGCGGCGGTCTTGAAGGCGAAGCCGACGAGGGTGAGGGCGACTCCGGTCTTGGCGAGGGTGTCGAGCACCGGGGACACGTCGTCGAGGCGGACGGCGATCTCGGTGAGGTGCAGGGTGCCGGTGGTCGCGTACACGAAGCTGACGCCGAGCAGCATGACGGCGGTGGCGACGACGGAGGAGAGGAAGAACTTCAGCGCGGCCTCGGAGGAGCGCCGGTCGCCGCGTTTGATGCCGACGAGGGCGAACGCGGGCAGCGAGGCGACTTCCAGGGCGACGACGAGCGTGGCGAGGTCGCGGGAGGCGGGCAGCAGGGCGGCCCCGGCGGCGGAGGCCAGGAGCAGGAACCAGTACTCCCCCGCCGGCAGTTTGCGGGTGTCGTCGAGCGAGAGCAGGACGATGAGGAACGCGCCGCCGAGGACGAGGGCCTGGATGACGAGCGTGAAGTGGTCGGCGGTGTAGCTGCAGGCCCGGGTGCCGGTGGTGACGCAGAAGGTGGCCCGGTCCCCGGCGCGCAGGGGGAGCAGCAGGGCCAGGGCGGCGGCGAGCGCGGTGAGGGTGCCGTAGCCGAGGAGCCGCTTGCGGTGCGCGGGCAGGAACAGGTCGGCGACGAGGACCACCAGGGCGGCCAGCGCGGTGAGGGTGGGAGGCGCGATGGCGAGCCAGTCGATGGACTGGACGAGGCTGGGGGCGTCGGCCGCGGCGGTGTACGCGACGAGGCTTCCGGCGGTGGTGGCGAGGTCCGCGGTCACGACTTGCCTCCTGCGAGGAGCTGCTGCACGGCCGGGTCGGTGAGGCCGAGGAGGACGGCGGGCCAGAGACCGGCGAGGACGGTGAGCGCGGCGAGCGGGGTCCAGGCGACGGCTTCGTACGTCCGGATGTCGGCGAGCTGCGGGGTGGTGGCCGGCCGGGCTCCGGCGGTTGCGGACGGCTCGGAGCCGTCAGGAGTTGCGGACGGCTCGGGGCCGTCGGCCGTTCGCGGGGCCCGGTCGTCGGGCGACAGCCGGGAGTGGGGCGGGTGTTCGCCCATGCAGACGCGCCGGACGACGATGAGCATGTACGCGGCGGTGAGCAGGGTGCCGAACGCCCCGATGGCCATGAAGGTGCGGAACGCGGGCCGGCTGAGGCCTTCGGCGGGGCTGTACGCGCCGAACAGGGTGAGCATCTCGCCCCAGAATCCGGCGAGTCCGGGCAGCCCGAGCGAGGCGATGGCGGCGAAGGCGAGCAGCGCGCCGAGGCGGGGGGCCCGGCCGTAGAGGGCGGCCCCGGTCGCTCCGGCGAGGGTGTCGAGGTCGGCGGTGCCGTAGCGGTCCTTGATGGCGCCGACCAGGAAGAACAGCAGGCCGGTGATGAGGCCGTGGGCGATGTTGGCGAAGAGCGCGCCGTTGACTCCGGTGGGGGTCATGGTGGCGATGCCGAGCAGGACGAAGCCCATGTGGCCGACGGACGAGTAGGCGATGAGCCGCTTGAGGTCGCCCTTGGCGCCGGTACGGGCCAGGGCCAGGCAGGCGAGGGATCCGTAGACGATGCCGACGACGGCGAACGCGGCGAGGTAGGGCGCGAAGGTCCGCATGCCGTCGGGGGCGGCGGGGAGCAGGATCCGGACGAATCCGTACGTTCCCATCTTCAGCAGGACGCCCGCGAGGAGCACGGATCCGACGGTGGGGGCGGCGGTGTGGGCGTCGGGGAGCCAGCTGTGCAGGGGCCACATCGGGGTCTTCACGGCGAGGCCGACACCGATCGCGAGGACGGCGATGACCTGCACGGATGTGGTGAGGCCCCGGCCGTTGTCAGTGGCGAGTGCCACCATGTCGAAGGTGCCGCTCTTCAGCCCGATGAGGAGCAGGCCGAGCAGCATGACGACCGAGCCGAGCAGCGTGTAGAGGATGAACTTCCAGGCGGCCGCCTGCCGTTGGCCGCCGCCCCAGCGGGCGATGAGGAAGTACATCGGGATGAGGACCATCTCGAAGGCGAGGAAGAAGAGCAGCAGGTCGAGGACGGCGAAGGTGGCGAGGGTGCCGGACTCCAGGACGAGGACGAGGGCGACGAAGGCCTTCGGTGAGGGGCCCGCGGGCAGCTTGAAGTAGCTGTACAGCGCGCAGAGGAAGGTCAGCAGCGCGGTCAGGAGCAGGAGGGGGAGTGAGATGCCGTCGATGCCGAGGTGGATGCGGACGTCGAGCGCCGGGATCCAGCTGATGTCGGTGGTCGCCTGCATCGTGGCGGGGTGGTCGTGGTCGAAGCCGACGGCCAGGACGATCGCGGCGACGAGGACGGCGCCGGTGACGGTCACGCCGTGGCGGAGCACTGCCTGGTCGGGGTTCTTCCCCTTGAGCCCGGGCGGGGCGGGCAGCAGGGCCGCGACGGCGCCGAGGAGCGGGGCGACGACGATGAACGCCAGAAGGAACTGCATCACGGACGCACTGATATCGATCACGGTCACGACCCCGCGTTGACGTTGGCGAAGACGACGGCGGCGATCGCCAGGACGAGTGACCCGGCGAGCAGGGCGCTGACGTAGGTCTGCACGTTGCCGGTCTGGGCCCGGCGGACGGCGGTGCCGAGGAGGCGTGTGACGGCGCCCGATCCGTTGACGTAGGTGTCGATGACCGCGCGGTCCAGGAAGCGGACGAGGCGGGCGGCTTCCTGGACGGGCCGGACGAACAGCGCCGTGTACAGGGCGTCGAGGTGGAAGCCGGTGACCGCGTGGCGGTGCAGGGGCCCGAGGAGGAGCCTGCCGGGGTCGGCCGGGTCGGGGGCGTCCGCGATGGTGCCGTAGACGGCGGTGTGGGACGTCATGGCCTCGGCTTCGACGAGGGCGGGTTCGGCGCCGGGGTGGGCGGCGACGGCGCCGATGGGGGTGCGGGCGGCGAGGGCGGTGGTGTGCCGCCACGCGCCGTAGGTGACGAGGCCGCCGACGAGGCCGACGCCGGTGGAGAGGACGGCGGTGGTGAGCGACGGCGTGAGGGCGTGTCCGTCGAACCAGTCGCCGAGCATGCCGACGGTGAGGCCGAAGCCGATGGTGGGGACGGCCAGGATCCACAGGACGGAGGTCATGGCGAGGGGCTGCCTGCCGTGGTCGGGGACTTCGGCCCCGCGGCCGCGGAAGGCGAGGAGCCAGAGGCGTACGGCGTAGGCAGCGGTCAGGACGGCGGCGAGGAGCCCGGCGATCAGGATCGTCCAGCCGGCGGCGGCCGGGGCGACGGTCCGGTCGCCGAGGGCGGTGTGCTCGGCGGCGACGAGGACGGCTTCCTTGGAGAAGAAGCCGGCGAACGGCGGGATGGCGGCCAGCGCGAGGAGGGCGACGGTCATCGTCCAGTAGGCGTCCGGGATACGGCGGGCCAGGCCGCCCATCCGGGACATGGCGGCCAGTGAGTTGGTGCCGGCGGCGTGGATGACGACGCCCGCGGCGAGGAAGAGGACGGCTTTGAACGCACCGTGCGAGATCAGGTGGAAGACGGCGGCGCCCCGGTCGCCGACGGCCAGGGCGCCCGACATGTAGCCGAGCTGACCGATCGTCGAGTAGGCGAGGACGCGCTTGATGTCGTCCTGGGCGAGGGCGGCGAGCCCGGACCCGATCATCGTGACGGCGGCCATCACGGCGAGGACGACGAGCGCCGCGCCGGAGGCGGCGAAGACGGGCAGCAGGCGGGCCACGAAGTAGATGCCGGCGGCGACCATCGTCGCGGCGTGGATGAGCGCGGAGACGGGGGTGGGGCCGGCCATCGCGTCGGGCAGCCAGGTGTGCAGGGGGAACTGCGCCGACTTGCCCGCGACGCCCGCGAGGAGCAGCAGGGCGATGAGGGTGGGGTGGTCGAGTCCGCCGTTGCCGACGGCGGCGAGGATCTTGGTGATCCGGAAGCTGCCGGTGTCGGCGGCGAGCGCGAACAGCCCGATCAGGAAGGGGACGTCGCCGAGCTTGGTGACCAGGAAGGCCTTGAGGGAGGCAGCCCGGGCTTCGGGCGTCTCCCAGTAGTGGCCGACGAGGAAGTACGAGCAGATGCCCATGATCTCCCAGCCGACCAGGAGCACCATCAGGTCGCCGGAGTAGACGACCAGCAGCATCGCGGAGGTGAAGAGGGAGACGAGGGCGGCGTAGGAAGGGTAGCGGGCGTCGTCGCGGAGGTAGGCCGTGGAGTAGAGCTGTACGCAGGTGGCGACGACGGTGACGAGGACGGCGACCAGCACGGCGAAGCCGTCGAGGTGCAGGGCCAGATCGATCGGGACCGAGCCGGTGGGCGTGAGCTGGGTCGCGGCGTCGATGGCCCGGCCGCCGCCCTGGCGGACGGCGACGAGCACGGCGAGTACGGCCGCGGTGAGGGTCGGGAGGATCGCCAGCGGCCGGACGAAGCCGGGGGCGGTGCGGCCGGTGGCGAGCCCGGCGAGGGCGCCGAGGAACGGGAGGAGGGGGACGAGGGCGGCGAGGGTCGTGGTGGTCACGTGGTGGCCTCTGCCTTCTTGGTCTTTCCTGTTTTCCCGTCCACCTGGCCGGGGGCCGTCGCTGCGTCGCGGGTCTCCGCGGTGTCGGTCTCTGCCGTGTCGGTCTCTGCCGTGTCGGGAAGCGTCTCCGCCTCGTCGGTCTCGGCGGTGTCGCGGAGCCGGTCGATGTCGGAGGTGCCCCGGTTGCGGTAGACGGCCAGGACGATCGCGAGGCCGATGCCGATCTCGGCGGCGGCGATGGCGATGGTGAAGAGCGTGAGGGCCTGACCGGAGTGGAGGGTGTCGCGGAGCCAGACGTCGAAGGCGACGAGGTTGAGGTTGACGGCGTTGAGCATCAGCTCGACGGACATCAGGACCAGGATCGCGTTGCGGCGGGCGAGGACGCCGTAGAGGCCGATGCAGAAGAGGAGGGCGGCGAGTACGGCGGGATAGGCGAGGTGCATCAGCGCTTCTCCCCCTTGCCGGGGCGGGCGGTGGTGCCCGGCGTGCCGGACGGGCCGGGGCGGGGCGTGGTTCCCGTTCCCGTTCCCGTGTCCGTTCCCGTGTCTGTGTCCGTGTCGCGTTTGCGGGACAGGACGATCGCGCCGACGAGGGCGGCGAGCAGCAGGACGGAGAGCGCCTCGAAGGGCAGGACCCAGTTCCGGAACAGGAAGGCGCCGGTGACTTCGGTGGAGCCCTGGGCCGGCCCGTCGAGGTCGATCCAGGTGGTGCGGAAGGCGTCGGCCACGACCCAGACGAGAGCGGCCGCCGCGGCGGCGGCCACCCCGAGCGCGACCCACCGGTTGCCCGAATCGGCGTCCGGGGAGCGGCCGATGGGGGCCCGGGTGAGCATCAGGCCGAAGAGGAGGAGGACGACGATGGAACCGACGTAGATCAGTACCTGCACCCAGGCGATGAACTCCGCGGTGAGCAGGAGGTACTCGACGGCCAGTCCGCCGAGCGCGACGACGAGCCAGAGCGCGGCGTGCACCAGCTGCTTGGTCGTGACCGTGATGACGGCTGCGCCGAGGGTGGCGAGGCCGACGAGGAGGAACGCGATCTCCACGCCGGACGGGGAGAGGAAACCGGGGTGGTCGCCCGTGGCGGCGGCGGTCGCGGTGAGC
>MUNB01000758.1 GCA_002154345.1 Streptomyces griseus | reverse complement strand
GTCCACCCGGCGGCCCCCGCCCCCGACGCGCTCATCACCAGCGGCGGTACCGAGTCCAACCTCGTCGCCCTCCTCCTCGCCCGGGAACGGGCGATGCCCGGTCCACTGCGGGTGGTGACCGGCGCCAACGCCCACCACAGCGTCCACCGCGCCGCCTGGATGCTCGGACTCCCCGCCCCCACGGTCGTGGCCTGCCGCGACGGCGTGATCGACCCGGACGCCCTCGACCGCGCCCTGACCGGCCTCGCCGGAGCGCCGCTGCTGGTCGTCGCCACCGCGGGGACCACCGACGAGGGCCGCATCGACCCGCTCCCGGAGATCGCCCGGATCGCCGAGCGGCACACGGCCCGGCTCCATGTCGACGCCGCGTACGGGGGTCCGCTGCTGTTCAGCGAGCGGCTGGCCCCGCTGCTCACGGGCCTGGAGCGCGCCGACTCCGTAACGTTCGACCTGCACAAGCTCGGCTGGCAGCCGGTCGCCGCCGGGGTGCTGGCCGTCGCCGACGCCGGAATGCTCACGCCGTTGTCCCTGCGCGCCGACTACCTCAACGCCGACGACGACACCGAAGCCGG
>MUNB01000757.1 GCA_002154345.1 Streptomyces griseus | reverse complement strand
TCGGCGGCCGGAGTGGACGCGGGCATCCCGACGCTCCTGGCCGAGGCGGCCCGTACCGGCGAGCCCGGATACGAGGCACAGGTCCTGGTCGGCGGCGGCCTCCACCTGCACCACCTGCCACAGCTGCTGGCCGCCGGGATCGACGCCTTCCACATCGGCGGCGCGGCCCGGCCCGGGGGCTGGTCGGCGCCGGTGGACGCGGCAGCGGTACGGGAGTGGCGCGAGGCGCTGGACGCCTGAGGTCCGACCGGGTGCGGGACCGGGCAGTCCCGCACCCGGAGGGCCTACACCTGAACCAGCGCCTCCGGCAACGGGGCCGCGTGCAGCACGGTCAGCCCCGACACCGCACGGGTCAGCGCCACGTACAGCCGCCGCAGCCCGGTCCGCTCGTCCGGTTCGCCGTCGACCACGGCGGCCGGTTCGTCCAGCACCACGTAGTCGTACTCCAGGCCCTTGGCCAGCGACGCGGGCACCAGCGTCAGCCGCGACGCGGCGGTGGTCTCCTCGCCGGGCGAGAGATACGCGTGGCCCGCCGCCTCCAGAGCCGCGCCCAGCTCCGGGATCCGGGCGTCGGCGGCGATCAGCCCGATCGACCCCTCGTGGCCGAGCGACTCCTCGCAGGCGGCGACGACGGCCGCGTCCAGCTCCTCGGCCGACGCCACCTCCCGTACGACCAGGGAGCCCGGCGACTCACGCACCGACTCCACCGCGGCCAGACCCGGCGAGATCGCGGGCAGCAGCCGGGAGGCGTACGCGATGACCTCGCGCGGCACACGGAAACCGGCCGTCAGCTCCTCCACCACCGCGTCCGCCTTGCCCAGGTGGAACAGCGCCTCGCCCCAGCTCTCCGTGGACCACGGCGTCGTCCCCTGCGCGAGGTCGCCGAGGACGGTGGCGGACCCGGTCGAGCAGCGCCGCCCCACCGCCCGGTACTGCATGGGGGAGAGGTCCTGCGCCTCGTCGAGCACGACATGGCCGAGCGAGTGCGTCCGGGCGATCAGATCGCCCGCCTCGTCGATCAGCACGGCGTCCGCCGCCGACCACTTCGCGGACTTCACACTGCGGGCGGGCTTCGCCCACAGCAGCCGCTTCTGCTCGTCCTCGCTCAGCAGGCCGTCCGCGTGCGCGGCCAGGAACTCCGCGTCGGAGAGCAGCCGCAGCACCACCTTCGCCGGGTCCACGGCGGGCCAGACCGCCTTGACGGCCGCCTTCACGGCGGGGTTGCGGGCCACGGCGTTCTGCACCCGGTCGTCGGGCGCCTCCCCCGCCTCCTCCATCCGTACGAGGACGGCGTGCGCGATCCGCTGCGGCAGCGCCTCGTGCGCGGCCCCGTACCGCATGTCGCGGGCCAGCAGCTCGTCGACCATCTCCTGGATCTCGTACACCGGCACCCGCCAGCGCCGGGAGCCGCGCACCACGACGACGGGCTCGGCGGGGGCGGTCACATGGGAGCGGACGGCCCGCCGCAGCACCTCGGCCATCCGGGCGTCGCCCTTGACGACGGCGGTGGCCGCCTCGTCCTCGCCCCGCACCTCGACACCGGTGCGCACCAGGTCGTCGACGGTGGCCTGCTTCACCTCCAGCTCGCCGAGCGCGGGCAGGACCTGCTCGATGTAGTGCAGGAAGGACCGGTTCGGCCCGATGACGAGGGTGCCGGTGCGGGCGAGCCGCTCGCGGTGCGCGTAGAGCAAGTACGCCACCCGGTGCAGGCCGACGGCGGTCTTCCCGGTGCCGGGCCCGCCCTGCACGCAGACGGTGCCGCCGAGGCCGCTGCGGACGATCTCGTCCTGCTCGGGCTGGATGGTGGCGACGATGTCGCGCATCGGGCCGACGCGCGGCCGTTCGATCTCCGCCTGGAGGAGGCGGCTGGTGTGCTCGGCCCCGGGGCCGTCCTCGGCGGGGTCGGTGAGGTGCTCGTCCTCGTACGCGGTCAGCTCGCCGGCCGTGTAGCCGAACCGGCGGCGGAGCCCGACGTCCTGGGGGTTCTTCCGGGACGCCTGGTAGTACGGCTGGGAGACCGGCGCACGCCAGTCGATGACCATCGGGTCGCCGGCGGCGTCGTGGACGTGGCGGCGGCCGATGTAGAACCGCTCGCCGTCCGCGCCCTCGGCCAGTTCGCCGCCGACGGCGTGCAGATAGTCGAGGCGGCCGAAGAACAGCGGGGTGTGCGAGAGATCGGCGAGCGCCTTGATGCGGTCGTCGATCTGGGACTGGAGCACGGCGGCGTTGACCCAGTTCGCGGTGACATCGCGGATGTCGAGGGCCTGGACGTCCTCGCGCATCCCGCGCAGCGCGGCGCGGGACGCGGCGAGATGGGCGCGTTCGTGCGCCAGCGGGTCGACGGGGCCCGGGGGACCGGTCGGGTCGGGGGTGGAATCGCTTTCTGCTACGTGCGCGGGCACGGTGATGCCTCCGGCTCTTCAACACAGGACGGCGGACCGCGCGCCGGTACCGGCCGGGGCCGGGGCGGGGCGGTCCGCTCGGAAGGTCGCTTCGCGTGGGTGCCGTCCGGTTTCCGTCCGGGCGGCGGCGCTCCCCCGGCTGCCGGCAGCGAAAAGGCCGGTACCACGGTTCGGGAGGCGGGCAGACCGGCGATTGTAGCCACAGGGCGGGGCGCGGTCGAAACGCATTACGGGGTTCCGCCGCCGTACGGGCCCGGCCGGCGACGGGCTCCGCCGCCTGTGCGGGCTCCACCTGAGGGGGCGGTCCAAGGGGTACCCGTAGGGGACGCCGGGCCTCGGCATGGCACCGCAGACCTACGCGCCCACACACCCGGTTCCGTCTGCGGGCCGACGCGCCCGAACGGGTGACGGGAGCACCATGGATACATGAGCACAGCCACCCTGAATCCCCGCACGACCGGCCCCGCGCACGGCGCGACCGCGGCGACCGGTGACCACCGACCCCACCGCGTCGGCGACGCGCTGCGCGCCGTGAAGGTGTTCGTGACCACGGCGTTCGGCGTCGTCGTCCTGGGGGAGTACGCGGAAGAGGCGGGCGTCGTCGGCCGCGGCCGCTGAACGCCCGCCCCTTCCGGAGGCGTCAGTTGTCCGCGAGCAGCTCGTCCGCGTCGACGATGCGGTACGCGTACCCCTGCTCGGCCAGGAACCGCTGGCGGTGCGCCGCGAAGTCCTGGTCGATGGTGTCGCGGGCGACGACCGAGTAGAACCGGGCCTCGTGCCCGTCGGCCTTCGGCCGCAGGACGCGGCCCAGCCGCTGCGCCTCCTCCTGGCGTGACCCGAAGGTGCCGGAGACCTGGATGGCGACAGTGGCCTCCGGCAGGTCGATGGAGAAGTTGGCGACCTTGGAGACCACGAGGACGCTGATCTCGCCGTTCCGGAACGCGTCGAAGAGCTTCTCGCGCTGGGCGTTGCTGGTCTCGCCCTTGATGACGGGCGCGTCCAGATGCTCGCCCAGCTCGTCGAGCTGGTCGATGTACTGCCCGATGACGAGGGTCTGCTCGCCCTGGTGCTTGCGTACCAGCGCCTCGGTCACCTTCCGCTTGGTCGCGGTGGTGGCGCAGAACCGGTACTTCTCCTCCGTCTCGGCGGTCGCGTACGCGAGCCGCTCGGAGTCGGTGAGGTTGACGCGGACCTCCACGCAGTCGGCGGGCGCGATGTAGCCCTGCGCCTCGATCTCCTTCCACGGGGCGTCGAACCGCTTGGGCCCGATGAGCGAGAAGACGTCGGACTCCCGCCCGTCCTCCCGGACCAGCGTCGCGGTGAGCCCCAGCCGCCGCCGGGCCTGGAGGTCGGCGGTGAACTTGAAGACGGGCGCGGGCAGCAGATGCACCTCGTCGTAGACGACCAGGCCCCAGTCACGGGAGTCGAAGAGCTCCAGGTGCGGGTAGACGCCCTTCCGCCGGGTGGTCAGCACCTGGTAGGTGGCGATGGTGACCGGCCGGATCTCCTTGCGCGTCCCGCTGTACTCGCCGATCTCGTCCTCGGTCAGCGAGGTCCGCTTCACCAGCTCGTGCTTCCACTGCCGGGCGGAGACGGTGTTGGTGACGAGGATCAGGGTGGTGGCCTTGGCCTGGGCCATGGCACCGGCCCCGACGAGCGTCTTCCCGGCCCCGCAGGGCAGCACCACGACGCCCGACCCACCGTGCCAGAAGCCCTCCACGGCCTGCTTCTGGTACGGCCGCAGCGCCCAGCCGTCCTCGGCCAGCTCGATCGGATGGGCCTCGCCGTCGACGTAACCGGCAAGGTCCTCCGCGGGCCACCCCAGCTTGAGCAGGGTCTGCTTGACCTGCCCGCGCTCGGAGGGGTGCACGGCCACGGTGTCCGGGTCGATGCGGGCCCCGACCAGCGGCTGGACCTTCTTCGACCGGAGGATCTCCTCCAGCACGGGCCGGTCGGTGGTGGTGAGCACGAGCCCGTGCACCGGGTGCTTGGACAGGGTGAGCCGCCCGTACCGCGCCATCGTCTCGGCGATGTCGACCAGGAGCGCGTGCGGCACGGGGTAGCGGGAGTACTCGACCAGGGCGTCGACGACCTGCTCGGCGTCGTGCCCGGCGGCGCGGGCGTTCCACAGCCCGAGCGGGGTGACCCGGTACGTGTGGATGTGCTCGGGCGCACGCTCCAGCTCCGCGAACGGCGCGATGGCACGACGGCAGGCGTCCGCCTGGTCGTGGTCGACCTCGAGGAGCAGCGTCTTGTCGCTCTGGACGATGAGGGGTCCGGTCACGCGCTTCGGCCCTTTCTGCGGGGTACGGCCACGGCTGCGGCCAAACGTCCAGTGTGCCGCATCGCGGGGCGGGGCGGGGTGGGCCTGCGC
>MUNB01000756.1 GCA_002154345.1 Streptomyces griseus | reverse complement strand
GGCAGGACCTGCGCCTGCCGGGCCGGGAGTTCGTCGGCCTGGACAACTTCGCGTACTGGCTGAACGGCGACCTGTTCACCATTCTCGAACAGACGCTGGTCTTCACCGTCGGCGCGACGCTCGCCCCCTTCGCCGTCGGCTTCGCCCTCGCGCTCGCCCTCAACACCGGCATCAGGGGCAGCGGATTCCTGCGCGGGGTGTTCCTGTTCCCCTGGGTGATCCCGGGCGTGGTGGTCTCCTTCCTCTGGATGTGGATCTTCAACGCGAACTACGGCGTGCTCAACGGCGTCCTCGTCCAGGCCGGGATCATCGAGGAGTCGGTGGCCTGGCTCGGCCGGCCCGGCACCGCGATGCTCGCCGTCATCGTCACCAAGACCTGGGCCAGCTTCCCCTGGATGATGGTGATGCTCCTGGCCGGTCTGCAGACCGTGCCCAAGGAACTGCACGAAGCGGCCTCGATGGACGGGGCGGGCGCGATCCGGCGGTTCTTCGCCGTCACCTGGCCGCAGGTCCGGGGGGTCGCCTCGATCGTGCTCCTGCTGGAGTTCATCTGGAACTTCCAGCACTTCGACACCATCTACGTGCTCACCGGCGGCGGCCCCGCCGGCACCACGGAGACGTTCGCGACCGCCGTCTACCAGACCGCGTTCAGCGGTTTCGACATCGGCCGGGCCACCGCGCTCGGCGGACTGTGGATGGTGCTCCTGCTCCTCCTCGTCGTCGTCTACCTCAGGATCACCGAGCGGAAGGGCGACGCCTGATGAGCACCACGTCCACCACCCCCACCCCGCCGCCCGTGACCGACCGGCCGCGACCGCCCGCCGCGCGGCCCGGCCCCGCACCCCGGCGCCGTGTCCGCAAGGACCTGCTGCGCTCGCGCGTCGCCGCATGGAGCGCGGTCGTCGTCATCGGCGCCTTCGGACTGCTGCCGGTCTACTGGCTGCTCGCCACTGCGCTGAGCACCCCCGATGCGACCTTCCAGTTCCCGCCGAAGCTGATCCCCACCGATCTCACCC
>MUNB01000755.1:366-1019 GCA_002154345.1 Streptomyces griseus | reverse complement strand
ATCGGATACAGCACCTCGCGGATCGTCCGCTCCCGGTCCACCACCAGCGTCAGCCGCTTGAGCCTGCTCACGCCCGCCGCCCGGAACGTCGGCAGCCGCAGCGCCGCCGTCAGCGCCAGGTCCGCGTCCGAGAGCAGCGGGAAGCGCAGCCCCTCACGGCGGCGCTGCGGCTGCCGACGTTCCGGGCGGCGGGCGTGAGCAGGCTCAAGCGGCTGACGCTGGTGGTGGACCGGGAGCGGACGATCCGCGAGGTGCTGTATCCGATCACGGACATCGGGGCGAGCGTGCGCGAGGCGCTGGAAGCGGTCCGCCGCCCGGCGGAGTGAGCGGGGCGGCCACGGGGCCGGTTCAGGCGCCGCTCTCGGCGCGGACGCCGCCGTCGACGATCCGGGCCAGCATCTCGCGGGTGCCGGACACGTCGAACGTGCCGCCGGTCAGCAGGACCTGGAGGCAGACGCCGTCCATCAGCGCGACGAGGGCCCGCGCGGTCCGCGGGTCGGTGCGGCGGGACAGCAGTTCGACGGCCTCCTCGGTCCACTCGGCGGCGACGGGGCGCAGCGCGGGGCGGCGCAGGGCCGCGAGGTACAGCTCGTACTCCAGCTCGATAGCCCCGCGCTCACCCGCGAACCACCTCTCCAGCAGCCGGGCCAGCT
>MUNB01000755.1:0-354 GCA_002154345.1 Streptomyces griseus | reverse complement strand
CCGGCGCAGGGCGGCGACCAGGAGTTCGTCGAGGGAGCGGAAGTGGTACGTGGTCGAGCCGAGCGGCACATCGGCCTCGGCGGCCACGGTGCGATGGCTGAGCCCGGCCATGCCGTCGGCCGCGATCACGCGCAGCGCCGCGTCGATGATCCGGGTGCGCCGGTCGGGGTCGTACCGCCGGGCCATCAGTGGGCCCCGCCCAGATTGAGGACGACGACCCCGGCCACGATCAGGGCGATGCCCGCGATCTTGACCAGGTTGCCGGACTCCCCGAGGAACAGGATGCCGATGAGGGCCACGGCAGCGGTGCCGACGCCGGCCCAGATGGCGTACGCGGTGCCCACGGAGAGGGTC
>MUNB01000754.1 GCA_002154345.1 Streptomyces griseus | reverse complement strand
GGGCAAGCCGGCACCGGATCTGTTTCTGTACGCCGCCGAGCGGATGGGCGTCGCGCCGGAGCGATGCGTCGTCATCGAGGACAGTCCGCTCGGGGTCGAGGCGGCGCGGGCGGCCGGGATGGACGTGTACGGGTTCACGTCGATGATGCCCGCCGACCGGCTTACCGGAGTGACCGGGCACTTCTCGGACATGGCGCAGCTTCCCGAACTGCTGGCCTGAAACTGCTCGGCTGATCCGTCTACCCACAGGTAGCGCCTGGCTCTACGCTCGCGGCCATGACAGATGCGGGCCTGCGGTACGGCAGGGCCTCCCTGGGGTTGAGCTTCGGCGTCCAAGGGGTGGCCTTCGCCCTTCTGGTGACGCGTATCCCCGCCATTCAGGACCAGTACGGGATATCCGACGGGCTGCTGCCCGTCTTCCTCGCCGCTGTCCCGATCCTGGCGGGGGCCGGCAGCGTGGCCACCGAGAAGGTGGTCGCTCGGGTGCGGCCCGGTGTGGTCCTGCGGTGGGCCCAGCCCCTCGTCCTGCTCGCCCTGCTCGGGGTGGGCGCCGGGCGGGAGGTGTGGCACGTCGCCGTCGCGCTCGGCGTCTTCGGGCTGGCCGTCGGGGCGCTGGACGCCTCCATGAACATGCTGGGCGTCAGCCTCCAACGGGCGTACGGGCGCTCCATCATGCTCGGGTTCCACGCCGCGTACAGCCTCGGCGGGATCGCGGGGGCGTCGCTGGCGTGGGTCGGGGCACGGTGGGACCTCTCGTTGTTCGTGTCCTATCTGCCCGTCGTGGTGGTGCTGTTGCCCGCCGCGCTGGCCGGAAGCCGGTGGTACACGGAGGGGAAGAGGCCGGCGGAGGAAGCGCGCTCCGGTGGTGGGGGTGCGGGCGGGGGCTGTCGTTCACGCTGTTGCTGCCGTTGTGCCTCGTCATGACCTTCGCGTACATCGGGGACTCGACCGTCTCCAACTGGAGTGCCAAGTACCTCCAGGACGTGCTGGGCAGCTCCGAGCAGCTCGCGACCGTTCCGTACAACGTCTACATGGTGACGACCCTGCTGGGGCGGGCCGTGGGGGACCTCGGGG
>MUNB01000753.1:748-898 GCA_002154345.1 Streptomyces griseus | reverse complement strand
CCCCCACCCCCGCCCGCCTACGGAAACCTCCGGGCCCGGCTCACCAGCTTCGTCGGGCGTGACACCGACATGGCCGCCCTGCGCGAGGACCTCGGCCGCGCCCGGCTGGTCACCCTGCTCGGACCCGGAGGGGCGGGCAAGACCCGGCTG
>MUNB01000753.1:0-680 GCA_002154345.1 Streptomyces griseus | reverse complement strand
ACCGAGCACTGCGCCCCGCGCAGGATGCTGCTCCTGCTGGACAACTGCGAGCACGTCGTCGGGGCCGCGGCCGCCCTCACCGACCACCTCCTCACCCACTGCCCCCAGCTCACCGTCCTCGCCACCAGCCGCGAACCCCTCGGCGTACCGGGCGAGTTCGTCCGACCCGTCGAACCGCTGCCCGACCCGATGGCGCTGCGTCTGCTCGCCGAGCGCGGGGCNNCGTCGTCGACTGGTCCTGGGACCTGCTCGACGCCGCCGAACGCGCCGTGCTGCGCCGCCTCTCCGTCTTCGCCGGAGGCTGCTCGCTGGCCGCCGCAGAGGAGGTCTGCGCCCTGCCCGCACCGGCCGACGGCGTCAGCGTGGACGCTCTGGACGTCGCGCCCCTGCTCGGCTCCCTCGTCGACAAGTCCCTCGTCGTCGCCGCACCTGGCGAGGACGGGGAGATGCGCTACCGGCTGCTGGAGACGGTCGGCGAGTACACCGCCGAACGGCTGGCGGAGGCGGGGGAACGGGCGGCGGTGGACCGGAGCCACCTCGTCCACTACCGGGAGCTGGTGCGTACGACCGGGCCGGCGATGCGCGGGTCGGGGCAGCGCGCGGCCATCACGGTCATCCGCCGTGAGTACGAGAACCTGCGCACCGCGTTCCGCCACGCCGTCGCCGCCCGGGACGAGCAC
>MUNB01000752.1 GCA_002154345.1 Streptomyces griseus | reverse complement strand
GTTCTGTCCCCGTCCCCGCCCCCCGCCGGGGTCCGCCGGGACGGCCGGAGCGCGCGGTGGGTGCGGTCCTCCAGCCAGCTGTCGCAGTCCGGGGTCAGCGCCACGGCCGAGGGCGCGGGCACGTCGAGCCGGTCGGCCAGCTCCCGGACCAGGCGGTAGAGGTCGGGCGCCCCTTCTTCCGGCACGGGGACGGTCGGGCTCATGGCGGGCCGTGCGCGGGCCACGGAGACGGCGACCAGGACGGTCACCAGCAGCACGACGACCGCGACGCCGAGCACCGACCAGCGCACGGCGTCCCAGGCGGGACCGGCCAGGTGGCCCTGCGCGCCCGCCGCGAACAGCACGACGGCGACGGCCGCGGGCAGGATCGCCACGGCCAGTGCCCTGCCGCGGATCCGCAGCAGGGAGAGCGCTCGGGCCTGTGCGGCCCGCGCACCCAGCTCCTCACCCACATCGATACCGGACACGGCCGGACGTCACCCCCTCTGCCCCTCGACGGTGTTGCTCACTCCCCCACTGTGGCACCCGTCACCGACATCGCAATGCCGGTGGGCCAAGTGCCGGAACGCTTGCGCCGCACCCTAGTTGGGGCTCCGGCGACCGTCATCCGGATGGCCCAGTCGTCACCCGATGGAATGGCTTTGGGTAAAGCTGCTGACGTGTTCGCGCCCATGGGGCAGGCCTTCCGGAGGGGGAAGGGGAGACGGGCCCTCGGCATGGGGCAGCCCCTCGCGCCCGCCGCGTACGCCGGTGACGTACGGGGGCGGGCGGAGGGGCTGGGCGGAGAGGCTGCGGAAACCCTCGTACGCCGACGGGTCAGCCCTGGGCGGCCTTCAGAGCGATGTCCGTACGGTGCTGGGAGCCGTCCAGGCGGATCCGGCCCAGCGCGGTGTAGGCGCGTTCCCGGGCCGCCGTGAGGTCCTTGCCGGTCGCGGTCACCGAGAGCACCCGGCCGCCCGCGCTGAGCACCGCGTCGCCCTCGGCACGGGTCCCGGCGTGCAGGACATACGCGTCGGGTCCGTCCTGCGCCTCGACGTCCGCGAGCCCGTCGATCGGGTCGCCGGTGCGCGGGGTGTCCGGGTAGTTGTGCGAGGCGATGACCACGGTGACGGCCGCGTCGTCGCGCCAGTTCAGCGGCGGGAGGACATCGAGGGTGCCGTTGGCGGAGGCGAGCAGGACACCGGCGAGCGGGGTCTTCAGCCGGGCCAGGACGACCTGGGTCTCCGGGTCGCCGAAGCGGGCGTTGAACTCGATGACCCGGACGCCGCGCGAGGTGATCGCGAGGCCCGCGTAGAGCAGCCCGGAGAAGGGCGTGCCCCGGCGGCGCAGCTCGTCGACGGTCGGCTGGAGGACGGTTTCGAGAACCTCGTCGACCAGCTTGGGGTCGGCCCACGGAAGCGGGGAGTAGGCGCCCATGCCACCGGTGTTCGGGCCCTCGTCGCCGTCCAGGGCGCGCTTGAAGTCCTGGGCGGGCTGGAGCGGCAGCACGGTGGTGCCGTCGGTGATCGCGAAGAGGCTGACCTCGGGGCCGTCGAGGAACTCCTCGATGACCACGCGGTCGCAGGACAGCGCGTGGGCGCGGGCCACGGCCACGTCCTCGGTGACGACGACGCCCTTGCCCGCCGCGAGGCCGTCGTCCTTGACGACGTACGGGGCGCCGAAGGCGTCGAGGGCCTCGTCGATCTCCGCGGGGGTGGTGCAGACGTAGCTGCGGGCGGTGGGGACCCCGGCGCCGGCCATGACGTCCTTGGCGAACGCCTTGGAGCCTTCCAGCTGCGCGGCTTCACCGGACGGGCCGAAGCAGGGGATGCCGGCCGCGCGCACGGCGTCGGCGACCCCGGCGACGAGCGGCGCCTCCGGGCCGACGACCACCAGCCCGGCGCCCAGCCCGGTCGCGAGGCGCGCGACGGCGTCACCGTCGAGCGCGTCGACCGGGTGCAGTTCGGCCACCTCTGCGATGCCGGCGTTGCCGGGGGCGCAGTACAGAGCGGTGACCTCGGGGTCGAGGGACAGAGAGCGGCACAGGGCGTGTTCGCGGGCGCCGCCGCCGATGACGAGGACCTTCACGGGGTGCAGCCTAGCCGCCGGGCGCGGGGAGCCCCGACGGCCGCCGGTCCGTGGACGGACCACAGCGGCTTCACGGCTCGTCGCACCCGTCGGGGCCGGGCCGCCGCCGCCTCACGGCCCGTCGCACGCGTCAGGGCCGGGCCACCACGGCTCATCGCGTCGGGCCACCACGACCCGCCGACCGGCTCATGCGCCCGGCCACGGCCTCACGCGCCCAGGACCACCGCCTCACGTGGCGGCCCACCAGCTCACCGCCCGCCGGGGACCCCGACCACCACCTCACTGCTCGTTCGGGAACTCCTCGACCACCGTGGCGCCCAGCTCGCGGACGATCAGATCGTGGCCGGAGAGGGCGGAGTCGACGAGATCCGGGTCGTCGGCCTCCGGGGTGTCGTCCTCGGGGGCCACGGATCGCGGCGGCTCCGCCCCGTACGCGTTGGAGGAGGCCTCGGGGGCGGGCGCGGCCTCCCGGCCCTGCGGCGGCGCGGAGGAGGCCGGCGACTGCTGGACGGACGGGGCGTGCTGCCCCTGCTGCGGGGCCGAGGACTGCTGCGGCGGGGGCGCGTGCTGGGGCGGAGGCTGCTGCGGCGGTGGGTGCTGCGGCTGAGACCCGGTCTACTTCTTGCGGGACAGCGTCAGGCCGTCCGCGACCGTCAGCAGGACGCTGTCCATCCGGGCGTCGGCGCTCACATGGTCGTTGAACTTCTTGATCGCCGCCGTCGGGCCCGTCGCCTCCGGGTCCGTCACCCCGCCGTGGAAGAGCACGTTGTCCGTGGCCATGACCCCGCCCTGGCGCA
>MUNB01000751.1 GCA_002154345.1 Streptomyces griseus | reverse complement strand
CGGCCACCCGCCAGGCCGTGGTGTCCGCCGAGCCGCAGGTGCCCGCCCGCGGCACGGGCGCGTTCGGCACGCTCGTGATGCAGCTGCTCCGCAAGGACCTCGGCGGCCGGCGGGCGCGCGGCCGGGTCCTTGCGGAGCAGCTGCATCACGAGCGTGCCGAACGCGCCCGTGCCGCGGGCGGGCACCTGCGGCTCGGCGGACAGCACGGCCTGGAGGGTGGCCGGGGTGTGCGAGCGGCGGTACGGGGACATCCCCTCGACCGCCGCGTACAGCACGACGCCCAGCGACCACAGGTCCGACTCCGGTCCGGGGCGCTGCCCGAGGACCCGCTCCGGCGCGATGTACTCGGGCGAGCCGACGAACGCGCCGGTCTCGGTGAGCTGCTGTTCGCCCTCGACCTGGGCGATCCCGAAGTCGGTGAGGACGACCCGGTCGCCGGTGCCGAGCATGACGTTGTCCGGCTTGACGTCCCGGTGCAGGATGCCGATCGCATGGGCGGCCGTCAGGGCGTCGAGGACCGCGAGCCCGATCCTGGCCGCCTCGCGCGGGTCCAGGGTGCCTTCCTGGAGGCGGTCGCCGAGCGACGGGCCGCGCACCAGCTCCATGACGACCCACGGCTTGCCGTCCTCGATCACCACGTCGTGGACGGTGACGACGGAGGGGTGGTCGATCCGGGCGGCGGCCCGCGCCTCGCGCCGCATGCGCTGGTGCACGGTGCTGTGTTCCCGCTCGCCGAGGTGGTCCGGTACGCGCGGTTCCTTGACGGCCACCTCGCGGTCGACGACCTGGTCGTGCGCCCGCCACACCGTGCCCATCCCGCCGTGCCCGAGCCGGGCCAGCAGCCGGTAGCGGCCGCCGACGAGGCGGTTCGCCGCACGGTCGGGGGCGCTCGCCGGGGCGGTCGGGGAAGGGACGTACGCCGGGGGCGCGGGATGCTGCGCGCCGGAGCCGCCCGGTGCGTGCGGTGGCTGGAGTCCGTAGCTGGTGGGCTCGTTCGCCCGTCCCCCGTGATCTGTCATGCGCCCATCCTGGTTCACGCGCCGGGCCGGACACCACCGGGGACGTACGGCGGATGCAGAGCCGTGACCGTACAGCAACCCGGGCCGGGCATCGGGCGCCCGCGGTCAGCTCTTCGGGGCGCTCCAGCTGCGCAGCATGATGTCGAACTTCTTCCGGCTCTCCTCCCAGCCCTCCTGCGGAGCGGTGAGGTACAGCGCGTACTCGGGGCCGCCGGAGGAGCCGTAGTACATCTGGTCGATGCCGTGCCGGGGGCCCGGATGGTCCTTGGTCTCGTTCCAGGTGAACTCCCAGAGGGCGCCCGGCCGGTCGCGGAAGGTGTTCTTCTCCATCCCGATCCGCTGATAGCCCGGCAGCCGCTCGGAGAGCTGCTCCTCCATGTTCTCCATGTGCAGATACGGATGGTCGAAGTCCGGTTCCGGGTCGACGCTGATGCGGATCCGGTGGGCCCCGCCGTCCGGGGTGTAGTCGATCTGACCGTTCTCGTACTGCCGGGTCCAGTCCTTCGGCACGACCAGGCTGAACCCCGCCGGGTCGTCGACCCGGTGCCAGCCGTCGGGTATCTCCGGCGCCCCCCGGGCGGGGTCGGTGGGCTCCGGGGTGGTCTGCTTCGCGGGCGGGGTACGACCTGCGGACGTACCGCCGTCCGTGCCGCCCGGGGCCTCCGAGCCGTCCCCGTACTTCATCGCGAACAGCCCGCCCGCGCCCCCGAGGACGGCCGCGGCGACGACCACGACGAGCACCGTGCGCCACCGGGATCCGGCGCGCCGGGTCACCGGGGCGCACGGTGCTCGTCGTGG
>MUNB01000750.1 GCA_002154345.1 Streptomyces griseus | reverse complement strand
CTCCCCCACAGCCCCGGCCCGCGCAGCCGGGCCGGAGCGTCGTGCACGGAGAGCGGCAGCCGGAACGCGGCGAGGGCGACGGCGAGCAGCGCAGCGACGACGATCGCGTCGAGCCAATAGTGGTTGGCCGTGCCCACCACGACGAGCAGGGTGAGCGCCGGGTGCAGCAGCCACAGCCAGCGCCACCGGGAACAGGTCGCGACGATCAGCCCGACGGCGACCATCACGGCCCAGCCGACGTGCAGCGAGGGCATCGCGGCGAACTGGTTCGCCATCGTGTCCGTCGCGGGCGTCTGTCCGTACACCGTCGGCCCGTAGACCTGCCCGGTGTCGACCATTCCGGCGACCGGCAGCATCCGGGGCGGGGCCAGCGGGAACAGGAGGTGCAGCACCAGGGCGGCGGCGGTGAGCGCGGCGAGCACACGGCGCGCCCAGACGTAGTGCCGGGGGCGGCGCCAGAAGAGCCAGACCAGGAAGAGAACCGTGGCCGGGAAGTGCACGGTGGCGTAGTAGGTGTTCGCCGCGTGGATCAGGGGCCCGCTGTGCAGCAGCAGCCCCTGGACCGCGCCCTCGCCGGGAAGGTGCAGGGCACGTTCGAGGTCCCATACGTGCCCCGCGTTGCGGAACGCCTCCTCGACATGACCGTTGGCGGCCCGGCGGCCGAACTTGTAGGCCAGGAAGAGTCCGGCCACGAGAAGGAACTCGCGGACGAGGGGCGGTCGGGCACGTATGTCCGGCTCCTGGTCCGTGGGCTCGGTGCGGGCGTACGTCACCCGGTGCCCCCTTGGATGCGAAGCGGTGTCAGGACGGCCCGGTGAGATCCACGCCGTATCGATACGCCAGTGTACCGAT
>MUNB01000749.1 GCA_002154345.1 Streptomyces griseus | reverse complement strand
CGACACCGCGCGGCTGGCGCAGTTCGGTGACCTTGGTGAGGGTCGGGACGACGCCGGTGTGGCGGCGGGGCTTGAGGTAGGAGGCGGCCTTGCGCCCGTAGTGGCGGGCGGCGACGGCGACGGCCTGCACCTCCTCGTGGGCGTGCAGACGGGCCTTGCCGGTCTCCAGCTGGATGAGGTCGAGGACCTCGGACTGGCGGCTCAGGACGAGGTCGTGGAAGCGCAGCAGGACGGCGGCCCGCTGCCGTACGGGGACGGCGGCCCAGACGGGCTGGGCGGCGCGGGCCCGGTCGAAGGCGGTGGCCACGTCCTCGGGGGTGGACTCGGGCAGGTCGGCCAGCTTCTCCCCGGTGAAGGGGGTGTGGTTGGCGGTGCGGCCCGACCCGACGACGCCACGGGTCAGCTGGGCGATCACCTCGGGGGTGACCACGTCGGCGGCGGTGCGCACACCGGCGGGGGCGACCGCCACGGGGTTCGTGCCGAGAGGGGCGTCAGGGGCCTGCGAGTCCGTCATGAGGCCGAGAGTATGTCCAGCCGAAGCCTTTGGGTACCCGTGGGTAACAGTTTTTCACAGGACCCCCCACCCCCCCCCGGCAACCCCCCCGCACGCGCCCGTGATCGCCGGCGACATAACCGCTGATCAGTGCCGTTGCTGCCGGCGAGCGGATG
>MUNB01000075.1 GCA_002154345.1 Streptomyces griseus | reverse complement strand
GACCGGCCCCGGGCCCGGGGCGGACCGCCACCACCACCGCCCCGGGCCCGGCGCCCTCCCCAGAAACGAGGCTCCATGGCCACTGTCCTGTCCGTCTCCGGCAGCCCCTCCGCCACCTCCCGCACCGCCCGCCTGCTCCGCCACCTCGACGCAGACCTGGCCGCCCAGGGCCACGAGGTGATACCGCTCGACGTCCGCACCCTGCCCGCCGAGGCCCTGCTCGGCGCGGACTTCGCGCACCCCGAGATCGTCCGCGCCACCGAACTGTTCGCCCGCGCCGACGGCATCGTCATCGGCACCCCCGTCTACAAGGCCGCCTACTCCGGGCTGCTGAAGACGCTCCTGGACCTGCTGCCGCAGTACGCGCTCACCGGCAAGACCGTGCTGCCGCTGGCGACCGGCGGCAGCGTGGCCCATGTGCTGGCCATCGACTACGCGTTGCGCCCGGTGCTCACCTCGATGGGCGCGGCCCACGTCGTACCGGGCTGGTTCACGCTCGACAAGGACATCACCGTCGGCGAGGGCGGGGCCGTGAGCCTCGCGGCAGGCGCGGCGGAGGCGCTCGCCGAGGTCACCGACCGGTTCTCCGCCGCTCTCCGGGACCGTACGGCGGTACTGGCGCCGAGCGCCTGAACCGCGGCGGACGGGCGGGGCCCACGGCGCGCACCGGGCCGGAGCGGGTGGTCAGCGCAGTCCGGCGAAGAGATCGTTCTCGGGTACGGGCGCGCCGGTGGTGTCCCTGACCCGGACGAAGGTCTCCATGCCCATGAGCACGCCGAACCTCTCCTTGCCCATCTTGAGGAAGAAGATGTTCTCGCCCTGGCTGGCGTGCGCGGCCAGCGCGTCGAACTTCTGGCCGCTGAAAGCGGTGGTGTCCACCCAGGTCGTGATCTCGTCGTCCGGGAGCCCGATCTCGGCCGACGCGGCGGCCTCGGCGGGGTCCGGCTCCGGCATGTCCTCGCCGAACTCGCGCATGACCTCGCCGAACCGCTCCATCATCGAGCGCGGCGCCGTCGTCCAGTACACCTTCGGTGTCAGTCCGGTCAGCTCCAGTGCCGCCATCGTGATGCGGTTGGCCTGGATGTGGTCGGGGTGGCCGTAGAAGCCGTTCTCGTCATAGGTGACGACGACATCGGGCCGGTAGTGGCGCATGAGTTCGGCGAGGCGCGCGGCGCCCTCCTCCACGGGGGTCCGCCAGAAGGAGCCGGGGGCGTCGTTGCCGGGCCAGCCCATCATCCCCGAGTCGGCGTAGTCCAGCGTCTCCAGGTCGCTGATCTTCAGGACCTCGCAGCTCGCCTCCAGCTCCTTGCGCCGCATGCGGGCGACGGCCGCCGGATCGTGCCCGGGCTCGCCCGGCTTCACACCTCCCGGGCCGTCACCGCAACCGCCGTCGGTACAGGTCACCAGCACCGTGCGGATGCCTTCCGCCGCGTACTGCGCCAGGATCCCTCCGGTGCCGGTGGCCTCGTCGTCCGGGTGGGCGTGCACTGCCATGAGGGTCAACGGCCGGTCAGTCATGACACAGTCCTCCGTGAAAATACGTCGTGGTCCGAGTGCGACGCGGCCCTGCCGCGAGCGCGGGCCGGGACGGCGGCGGGTCGAAGGCACGGTCGGCAGGGAGCGGCGTCATGCCTGTGACCCTAAGTCGTCGCGCGGCGGGCCCTTCACGCCGGTCGGGTCAGGGAGACCCTCCGCCGGACCGGCGCACGGGACGGGAGGAGCCTTCTCGGACGTGGACGGACACCCGCGCGCCGTTCACCTCGGCCGTTCCCTGTACGCGGAAGTGTCGCCGCAGGGTGGATTCTTTCGCTTCCTCCTGGGAGTCGCCCGGTGCGTGCACGCCCACCGCCCGCACCACGATGATCCGGTCGAACTCCCTCATGCGTGCCGCGATCTCGGGGGCGGCGAGCTCGACGCCGGCGAGCGTGTTCGATGCCACGGGGTCCTGTGCCAGGGCGAGATCCACCAGGAGGCGGGTGTCCTCGGGGTCGGCGGCGGTCAGCATCCGTTGTCGGCCGGAGAGATAGAGCAGGCCGTCGCCGGGCCGGCCCGCTTCCCGGACGGCGGCGCCGACGGCGGTGGCGTCGTTGCTCCGGCTCTGGGGGGTCCTCAGCGAAAGGCTCAGCGGCACGAGCGCGATCAGTGCCGCGACCGTCGCGACGTACACGGCCGGGGACCAGCGCGGCAGTCGGCGGACGTGGTCCAGGCAGGCGCCCAGCAACAGGGCGATCCCGATGTTGCTGAACAGGACGTACCGGTCGACGAAGAGCGGCTTGACCAGCGAGGCGGTCAGCAGCAGGGCCCCCGGAAGCACGAGCATCGGCACAGCCAGCGCGGCGAGGCTCACGGGGCCCTGGCCGCGCGGCGCCGCTCGCGCGCACGCCACCCCGACGACCATCGCGACCAGCAGGTGGTCGGGGCGCACCGGTCCGCCGATCCAGGACACCTGCTCCGACTGCCCCGCGCTGACGACCGCCAGCGGCAGCAGTCCGATCACCACACCGGCAGCGGTGACACTCCACGCCCTCAGCACCCCTTTCGGAGGGCGGGAGACGATCAGGGTGACGCCGTGCGCGGCCAGGGCGAGGACCGCGAACTCATGGAGCAGGCACGCCAGGAGCATGGTGCATCCGTACACCGCCCACCGCCGCCGGGAGCGCCGCGGAACGTTGTCCACCAGGGCATAGGTCGCCCAGGCGATCAGTGCGCACACCATCGCGTAGGACCGGCCCTCCTGCGCGTACTTCTGCACCTGGGGAAGGAGCGGGAACACCAGCCCGGCCGGCAGGCCGACGCGGGGTCCCGCCAGGCGCAGCCCGAGAAGTCCGACGGCGCCCGCCGCGGCGGACATGGCCAGCACGGACGGCAGCCTCAAGGACAGCAGGCCGGCGCCGAACAGATCGAAGATCACCCGCATCACGGCGTAGTACAGCGCATGGACCAGGTCGACGTGCTGGGCCGTGTTCCAGATCTGGGACAGTTCGCGGTGCGCGAGCTGGTAGGTGACGGCCTCGTCGCCCCACATCGTGTTCTGTCTGCGGACGCCCCACACGCCGAGGGCGGCAGTGAGTGCCGCGGGCGCGATGACGGCCAGGGCCCTGGCCGGGGTGGAGGGTGTCCGGGCCGCGGACGAACGGGACGGAACCGTCCTGGTGGTGGCGACGGCGGGGGCACGTACGTCGAGGGACATCGTCGGCGGGACCTTTCGGCGGCGTGGACTCGTCGCCAGCGTGCCCGGGCCCGCTTGACCGGTTGCTGACCCGACCTGACCGGCCGATCAGGAACCGCCGCCGGCACTGTGCGAGGCTGCACGGCATGCGCATCCTGGTGGTCGAAGACGAGGTGGACCTCGCCCGGACCCTGCACACCGGTCTGACCGCCGAGGGCTACAGCGTCGATCTCGCCCATGACGGCCGGCACGGGCTGTGGATGGCCAGGAGCGGTGAGTACGCCGTGGTCGTCCTGGACCTGATGCTGCCCGGCCTCAACGGCTACAAGGTCTGCTCCCAGCTGCGCCGCGAGGGCAACGCGACCCCGATCCTGGTGCTCACCGCCAAGGACGGGGAGTGGGACCAGGCGGAGGCCCTGGACACGGGTGCCGACGACTACCTGGCCAAGCCCTTCTCCTACCCGGTGCTGGTCGCACGGCTGCGGGCCCTGGTCAGACGGGCCGCCGCCGTCGCCCCGCCCGTCCTTGCCGTGGGCGACCTCTCGCTGGACGTCGCCGCCCGGGTCTGCCGCCGGGCCGGGGCGCGGGTGGACCTCACCCCCAGGGAGTTCTCGGTGCTGGAGCTGCTGGCGCGCCGGGCGGGCCAGGCGGTCTCCAAGGCGGATCTGCTGTACCACGCGTGGCCCGATGACGCCCTGGACCCGAATCTGGTGGAGGCGCGCGTCAGCGTTCTGCGCAAGAAGGTGGACGCGGCGTTCGGACGGCAGTCCGTGCAGACCGTGCGAGGCGTCGGTTATCGTCTGGTCGACGACCGTGAACACGGCTGAGCCGCGACGCCGTTGGCGGCCCCGGTCCGTACGCGCCCGTACCGCCCTGGCCGTCGCCTCGACCGCCGCCGTCATCCTGGTCGCCATCGGCTGGTGGCTGCACCACGACGTCTACCGGCAGAGCGCCCGGATCGCCGAGGACCAGGCCCGGGACCCTCTGCTCGCGCTCGCCGACCAACTGCGTGAAGGCGTGATTCCCAGCAGGAGAAGCGCGGTGCCGTACGAGGTCGTCGCGACCGGCCGCGGCACGCCTGTCGCCTCCGGCGGAGGAATGGACGTCTTCGCCCCGGGCGCCCGCCCTGTGCTGCCCGCCCCGCCCGCTCGCTCCGAACCCGTCGACACCGGTTCGGGCTGGTACTACACGACCATCGACATGCGTATTCCGGAGCGCACCGCCGACGACCCCGCGGGCGGCTTCGACCTGGCCGGCCGGACCTACCCGGTCCTCTACACCGACATCTGGGCCGGTGAGCTGAGCAGTGCCGAAGCCACCGCCCTGGGAGTCGACGAGGATGCCACCCTGCGGGTCCATGTGGTGGTGCTCCCCCACACCGCCGAGGCGATCACCCACAACATGGACCTCCTGCTGCTGCGGGCCGGACTCGTGAGCCTCGTGCTGATCTCCGCGGTCACCTACTTCACCGTGCGCAACGCGCTGAGGCCGGTCGAAGCGATCCGCGTGATCACCGCCTCGGTCACCGCGAACGACCCGAGAGAGCGGGTCACCGTGCCCGCCACAGGACACGAGATCGCCGCCCTGGCCACCACCATCAACACCACCCTGCAACGTCTCGACGAGGCGGCCGCCCGGCAACGACGCTTCGTCGCGGACGCCGCACACGAACTGCGCAGCCCTCTCACCACCCTGCTGGCCAGCCTGGAAGTGGCGCTCGCCTATCCGGAACGCACCGACTGGCCCCGAGCGGTCGCCACCGCCGCACGGCAGACCGGACGCCTTCAGGCCCTCGCCGAGGATCTGCTGCTCCTCGCCCGCCTCGACTCGCACGCACCGACGACCGCCGGCGGGTCCGTCGACCTGGCGGCCCTCGTCCTCCGGCTCGTCGAGGAGTACGAGCAGCCGGGCCGGCCGGTGGCACTCACCGCGGACGCCTCCGGACCCGCATATGTGCCCGGCAGCCCCCGCGACTACGAGCGGCTGCTGCGCAACCTCGTCGACAACGCCGCTCGCCACGCCGCGAACCGCGTCCGGGTCACCGTCCGGAACCAGGACGAGCAGGTCGTCCTGTCCGTGCACGACGACGGGCCGGGTGTACCCGCCGAGGACGCCGAGCGCATCTTCGAACGCTTCGTCCGTCGTGACGACGCCCGCTCCCGTGATCATGGCGGCACCGGTCTGGGCCTCGCCATCGCCCGCGAACTCGCCCATCGCCACCGTGGCACCCTCGACCTCGTCCCCTCCGACCGCGGAGCGTGCTTCCGACTACACCTTCCGGCCCAACGGCAGCCCGGCTCCCCCGTGGACGGCGGTCCTGAGGCGACCGGATACAGTGCGCCGGACGTCAGCCCGGCCGACGAAGGGACAGGCGAACGGTGACCGACACGAGCGACACTCAGCCCACCGAGGGGGAAGCGGAAGCGTCGCGGCAGAACCGACTGCGCCGCCTGATGCGCTACCTCCCGCTGATCGCCCCCGTCCTGCTCTGGACCGTGCCCTGCTGGGTGCTCCTGTACGGCGGCCAGCACTGGCCGCCGTACGTCGCCCTGGCCGGCACCGCCCTGTTCGTCCTCGGTCTTGTCGGTATGCCGCTCGCGATGGTGCGCGGCCACGGCCGTCGTCAGCAGGACGCGGCGGCGATCATCGGTGACACCCTGCTGGGCGCCAGTTGGGTGCTGTTCACCTGGTCCGTGTTGTTCGGGGTCCTCCTGCGGCTCGTCCTGACCGTGGCCGGAGTCGGCGAGAGCCAGGACCGGGCCCGCATCGTCACCTGGGCCGTTCTCGGCGTGTCCGCCGCCCTGCTCGCCTGGGGGTACGCCGAGGCCCGTCGTGTACCACGAGTGCGCCGACTCGATGTGCGACTCCCGCGCCTGGGCGCGGGGTTGGACGGCCTCCGCGTCGTCCTGATCACCGACACCCACTACGGCCCACTCGATCGGGCTCGCTGGTCGGCGCGGGTGTGCGAGACGGTGAACACGCTGGAGGCCGACCTGGTCTGCCACACCGGCGACATCGCGGACGGCACGGCCGAACGCCGCCGCGCCCAGGCCGTCCCGCTCGGTACCGTGCAGGCCACCCGGGCCCGTGTGTACGTCACCGGCAACCACGAGTACTACAGCGAGGCCCAGGGCTGGGTCGATCTGATGGGCGAGCTGGGCTGGGAACCGCTGCGCAACCGGCATCTGCTGCTCGAACGCGGCGGCGACACCCTGGTGGTCGCCGGCGTCGACGACGTCACCGCCGAGTCCTCCGGTCTGGCAGGCCATGGTGCCCACCTCGCCGGAGCCTTGAGCGGCGCCGACCCCGACCTGCCCGTCCTGCTCCTGGCGCACCAGCCCACGTTCGTCGACCGGGCGGCAGCCGGCGGCATCGACCTCCAGCTCTCCGGTCATACCCACGGCGGCCAGATCTGGCCGTTCCACCACCTGGTCCGCATCGACCAGCCGGCCCTTGCCGGCCTCAGCCGCCACGGCGCCCGCACCCTCCTCTACACCAGTCGCGGCACCGGCTTCTGGGGCCCGCCGTTCCGTGTCTTCGCCCCCAGCGAGATCACCCTGCTCGTGCTCCGCTCGTCCCGTCAGGCCGACGGGGAAGCGCAGACGGGACGGGTGCGGGCGGAGTAGGAGCGGGCGGCCGCTATGAGGCCGAAGCCCAGGCCGGCGAAGGCGAGTCCGCCGAAGGCGACCATCCAGGTGACCCCGGAACCGGTGGTGAACACCCCCGACGGTTTCAGCCTCGGCAGTACTCCGGCGGCGCTGAGCGGGGCGTAGATCAGCAGGCAGACTCCGTACGCCGACAGGCCGACGGAGCTCAGCCACGCCGGCAGCAGGGGCAGTAGGCGTGGGACGCGACGTCCGGAGAGGACCGGGGTCCATCGGGGGAACACCTGCCCCCACCGGTACAGCAGTCCCAGCGACAGGAAGATGGCGGCCAGCGCGGCCAGCACGGTCACATCGATGCCCAACGTCGCGAGGGCCTTCACCACCTCCGACTCGCTCGCGTTCGCCTCCCGCCACCCTTGGGCCGTGACGCCGATCGCATCGCCACCGAGGGTCCAGACGGTCTTGACCCCGGCCCACGGGAGAAGCCCGCACAGGAGGAGGTGGACCGTGACTCGGGTGCGCTTCGACGCGACGGAGGGTGCGGGGTGGGCGAGCGGGCCGTCGAAACCTCCCGTGTGCTCCTGTCCGCACCGGGGGCATCTTCCTCGCAGCCGCCGGCGGTACGACAGCCCGACGAGGATGAGAAGCGCGGCGCCCGCCGCGCTCAACAGGCCGTGCGCCAGGCCGGTGGCGCTGTCCAGCCCGGAGAACGACACCAGCATCACGAAGTACGCCGGCAGACTGGCCGTCCCCATCACAGCGGCCGGGACCGCCAGGGTCAGCGCCGCCGCCACCAGCGCTCGGCCACGCCCGGCAGGCGTCCGGGTGGTGGCCAGGCAGGCCACGGCGGCGAGCACGGCAATGGCCGCCAGCAGGAGCTGGACCGCCGGCGCGTACGCGACGTCCGGCGACCAGAGAACGGTGGCGCCCGACACGGCCCATACGACCTGGACCGCGGCGAACACCACGCCCCACACCGCGGCGGCGTGCGGCGCCCACGCGGGCCAGCGCCGCGACCACACCGCCCACCCCGTGTCCCGTAACGGCGGGGCGAAGCCCGCACAGGTCCGCCATGTCGTGGGAACAGCCACCGTGACCTCCGGTTCCGTGTGTCGGAACTCAAGGTTCCCGCCGCCTCCGCACCGGCCACATCCCCCGCGAAGACCAACCGCCTCCCTCGCGTGGGGGAGGTACGACGGTGTCGTCGGTTGCGAACCTCGTACAGCGAACCCGTACGTCGAGGAGGGCCGACCCGGTTGCGTCCGGCGTGGGCATCAGGGAGGCTCGCGCGCATGATCTCGGTACTGCTGAACGTGGCCATCGACTGCGCGAACGCCTACGAGCTGGCGCGGTTCTGGAGCGGTGTGACAGGTCGTCCGCTGCATCCGGAGGACGGGCCGGGCAGCCGGGAGACCCAGGTGCTGCTGGCGGAGGGACCGGTCCTGCACTTCAACCAGGTGCCCGAGGCCAAGACGGTCAAGAACCGGATCCATCTGTGCCTGCGCCCCGACACCACGCGCGACCGGGAGGTGGAGCGGCTGCTGGAGCTCGGTGCGACGTTCGTCGCCGATCACCGAAACCCCGATGGCTCGGGCTGGGCGATCCTCGCCGACCCCGAAGGAAACGAATTCTGCGTTCTGCGCAGCGAGTCCGACCGTGCGGCCATGGATTCCTGATGCGGATGTGCCGCCCTGTCGACCGCGAACGAAAGCGAACCGGAGGAGAGGTAAGCCGGCGTACAGGTAAGGCGGACGGTCCGGCCCTTTAGGGTCGAGGCATGACATCACCCCTTACCGGCACCGCCTTCGACGACCTCCTCCTCGACGCCGTGTCCGACCAGGAGACACTGCGACGCGCCTACGAGCTGCCCAGAGACGCGGCATGGCGCAAGCAGACCACCGAGCTCACCGATCAGACCCGGCAGTTGATCGGATGCTCGTCGCTGGTCCTGGTCGCGAGCGCGGACGCCGAGGGCAACTGCGACGTCTCCCCGCGTGGCGGCCCCGCCGGGTTCGTCGCCGTCCTGGACGCACGGACGGTGGCGATACCGGACGCGACCGGCAACAAGCGGCTGGACACCCTGCGGAACGTCATCGCCACCGGGCGCGCCGGGCTGCTGTTCATCGTCCCGGGACGCACCACGACGCTCAGGGTGAACGGCCGGGCCTGTGTCTCCACCAGGCCGGAGCTGCTGTCCCAGCTGACCGCCGTGGGCAAGCCGCCGGCCAGCGCGCTGGTGCTGGGCATCGAGGAGGTCTATCCGCACTGCCCCAAGTCGCTTCTGCGCAGCGCGGCCTGGAAGCCGGAGCAGTGGCTGCCGGCGGATGCCCAGCCGACCTCGGCCGAGGTGACGCTGACTCAGCTGCGGAACCCGGAGCTGACGATCGCCGACATCGAGCAGGCGGAGGCGGACTCGCTGAAGTACCGGTACGAGTAGCGGGCCGGCCGTTGATCGCTTCGGTGCCGTCGCGAGGTGCGACCGCGCCCTGGCGCCAGGCGTCGCGGTTCAGTTCCCTGAGCCGACGACGGCGGTGACGCGGATCTCCACGCGCATGGCGGCGAGGCCGAGGACCGTCACTCCGGTCTCGGTCCAGATCGGCGCGCGGCCGTCCAGGCGGCGGCGGAACTGCTCCGCCATGACCGCGTTGTGGTCGTCGCCGATGACGTCGTCCCCCGGTGCGACCTTGTGGTACGAGTTGACATGGATGACGTCCTTCCAGGTCGCGCCGACCGTGGCAAGCGTGCGCTCCACGTTGTCGAAGGCCTGGATGATCTCGTCCTCCAGCGAGTCGGGGATGTTCAGGTCGTCGTCCACGCCGGCCTGTCCGGAGATCTCGACCCGGTCGTCGACGCGGACGGCTCCGCTGTAGCCGAGGGCCGCGTGCAACTTCTCGCCGAAGCCCGGGACGATGCCGAAGGTGACGGTGCTCATGATGCTCCCTCTTCCTGACCTTGGGGGCGCGATTCCCCTCATATGACTTCACGCGTAAAGTGATACTAGCAAGCGATGACTTCAAGCGCAAAGTGATGGCGAGCTTCGCCGAAGGGATGGAAAGGTTCATGAGCGGCACGGAAGGACCCATGAGCGGCACGGGCGGGCATGAGGACGACGAGGAGCTGCGGTGGCTCGACGAGCAGGAGAAGGCGGCCTGGACAGGGCTGATCTCCCTGGTCCTGCTGCTGCCCGGCAAGCTGGAGTCCCCGCTGCGACAGGAGCACGGTCTCACCCTGTTCGAGTACCTCGTGCTCAGCCACCTCTCCGAGGCGCCGGGGCGCAAGCTGCGGATGGGCGAGCTCGCCTTTCTCGCCAGCGGGTCGCTCTCCCGGCTGTCCAACGTCATCAAGCGCTGCGAACAGCGCGGCTGGGTCGTACGGAGCCCCGACCCCGCCGACGGCCGGTACACCCTCGCCGAGCTCACGGACGCCGGCTTCGACATCGTGCGCCTGGCAGCACCCACCCACCTGCGCTCCGTACGCCGCACCGTCCTCGACTCGCTCAACACGACCGACCAGAAGGCCCTCGTCCGCATCGCCGAGAAGCTGCGCATCGTCCCGGACGACTTCGGCTGAAGCGGGCATGGCGGGAAGATCTGAATGATGGTTCACTTCTTTCATGGCCTACCGCAAGACACCGGCCGAGGTGCGTCGCCTCGAAGCCGCCCGGGACCATCTCGTCGTCCGCGCCACCGAGGTCGTGGCGGACATCGGCTGGGCGCAGGCCTCCGTGACGGCTGTCGCCGACGCCGCCGGGATCGCCGCCGGCTCCGTCTACCAGCACTTCGCGTCCAAGTCCGCGCTCGCCGTGGAGGTGTTCCGGCGCGCGGCGCAGCGCGAGGTGGATGTGCTGGGTGAGCTGCTGGAGGGCGACGGCGACCCGGTCGGGCGGCTGCGCCTGGGGGTGGAGGTGTTCACCCGCCGCGCCCTGGAGAACCCCGGCCTGGCGTACGCGCTGCTCGCGGCGCCCGCCGAACCGGCGGTCGGCGCGGAGCGTCTCGCCTTCCGGCGGCGCTACCGTGCGCTGTTCGCCACGGTGATCGACGAGGGGATCTCCGCGGAGCTGCTGCCCGGCCAGGATGCGGAGATCACCGCCGCCGCGCTCACCGGCGCCGTCGGCGAGGTCCTCGTGTACCCCCTGAGCACCTCGGCCGCGCAGGACACCGACCGGCTCATCGACCGCCTCACCGCCCTGGCCCTGCGCTGCGCGGGCGCCGGCCCCTGACCCGGGCCGTCGCCGTCCTTCCCCGCCCGACCCGCCGCCCGCCTCCCGGAGGAGATCCGATGCCCACGTCCGACGCACCGCGCAGCAACCCGACCGCCGTGACGCACGAGGTGACGAACCAGCCGCCGCCGCTCACCGGTCACGACGCCGCCGCCGACGTAGCGGCCGAAACGGTGC
>MUNB01000748.1:324-853 GCA_002154345.1 Streptomyces griseus | reverse complement strand
GGCGGCCCGTAACCCGGTCGACCCCGCCGCCTCGGGCGGCACCTGGGTCGCCACCTGGACCGCCGCGCCCGTCCGCGGCGAACCGGGCACCGAGGGCGGGCTTCCCGGGCGCACCATCCGTAACGTCGTGCACACCAGCATCGGCGGGAACGTCGCCCGCATCACGCTGTCGAACCTCTTCGGTACGGCCCCTCTGGTCATCGACCAGGCCACCGTCAACACCCGGCCGGTGACCTTCAAGGGCGCCGCCGCCGTCACCGTCGCCGCGGGCGGACGGGTCATCAGCGACCCGGTCGTGGTGCCCGTGGCCCCCGACTCCGACCTCCAGGTCAGCTTCCGCACCCCGCAGGCGGGCGGGCCGGTCACCTACCACCCCAACTCCCACCAGACCTCGTACCTGATCGACGAACGCGGCACCTGGACCACCACCCACTGGCGCTATCTGACCGCCGTGGACGTCCGCAGCGAGCGGGCGCGCGGCGCGATCGTCGCCCTCGGGGACTCCCTGACCGCGGGCAGCGGCTCCACC
>MUNB01000748.1:0-299 GCA_002154345.1 Streptomyces griseus | reverse complement strand
GCGGCACCGGCGGCCAGGCGGGCACCGACCGGCTCGACCGCGACGCACTGTCGGTCGCCGGAGCCCGGACGCTCGTCGTGGCGCTCGGCATCAACGACGTACAGCAGTCCCCGCAGGAGGCCGACCCCCGGCGCATCGTGGACAGCCTGCGCGCCCTCGCCGACCGGGCGCACGCCCGCGGACTCTCGGTCGTCGGCGCGACGCTGACCCCGTTCGAGGGCTTCGCCACCTGGACGCCGCAGCGCGAGGCCGTGCGCCAGGCGGTCAACGAGCAGATCCGGGCGGGCACGGTCTTCGAC
>MUNB01000747.1 GCA_002154345.1 Streptomyces griseus | reverse complement strand
GGACGGGGAGGCATCCGGGCCGGGGAAGATCTCCAGGTCCGGTGAGGACGAAACGTCATGAACCGGCGTCAGCATCGTTAACAAGTAAGCAACTCCGCCGTCGCCGCACCGATATACGAACACCCCATGCTGAACAGCGTACGGCCGTGCGGGTGCCGTGGACCGGCCGGAGCGTCGTCTTGTCGCTCCGGCCGGTTGCCCGCCGCCACCGCCCCGATCCCCGAACGCACTTGTTCATCCGTTCGGGGCAATGGAGTATCAGCGGGTGACACTCACACGGGGAGCAAGAATCACCGGCGCCGTTCTGTGCGCGGTTCCGGCGCTGATGGCCATCGCCTGGCTGGTACGGGATTTCCGGGTGGTCGACGGACCGGAGATGCTCTGGGACATCTGGGCGGGATCCGCGAACCCCTGGGGCATGCCGTCGCTCGCCACCACCGCCACCACTCTCATCCTGCTGGTCGTCCATGCCGCCACCGCCGTCGCGGTGCTCCGGTCCGCCCAAGCGTCTCCGGCTCTGATCATCACCGGAATCGTCACGTTCGCCGTGCGGCTGCCCGGTGTCTGGACCATCGCCGACTCCCCGTTCCCGGAGGAACTGCGCGACCGGGCGCTGCTGACCACGTACGCGACCCTGCTGGCCGGACTCGCCATGGTCGTCGTCGGGACGGCGGGCCGCCGCCCGGTGGCGGACGGCGAGGAGCGGCCCGCGGGACCGGGCCGGGGGGCCGGGGTGGCCGCGTTTCTGCTCCTCGGTTTCCAGGCGGTGGCCTTCACGGGCTGGGAGATCCGGCAGACCTTCGTCCTGCCGGACGGGCTGTATCCCGCGTGGTTCATGGGTGGGAGGCCCATGGTCATCCCGCTGACCGAGGCACCGCCCGGCTGGATGAACGTGCTGCTCATCCCGACGTTCCTGGTGGCGGCCGTCGGCGCGGTCGCCGGAGCGGCCTATGCGCGCCCGCTCGGCCTGATCGCGGGCGGCTTCCTGTTCTCGTCCGGGGTGCTGGGCGTGGGGCGGGGCATCCGCTTCGAGTTGTACGAGCGGTTCACCTCCCAGGACATCGAGACGCAGCTGAACATGCTGAGCTTCGTCGCCTCGCTCATCGCCGGGGTCGCCGTGCTCGTCCTCCTCGCCCGCAAGGGCGTCCAGCGGATCCCCGTGGGCGGCGCCCCGGGCCCGTGGGGCGGCGGCGGCCCGTGGGGCGCCCAGCCCTCTGGTTACCCGCCTCCGCAGGCGGCACCCGGTCAGCAGCCGCCGACCCCCGGCTTCGGGCCTCCCCAGGGCGGCGGGTTCGGGCCGCCGCCCGCCTCCCCGCCGCCCTGGGGAGGCCCGAAGCCGGGGGTCGGCGGCTGC
>MUNB01000746.1 GCA_002154345.1 Streptomyces griseus | reverse complement strand
GGCCCCCGGCCGGTGCGCGCCCCGCTCTCCACCGCTCGGGCCGACGGACCGACGGACCGAGCCCCAGGCGCTGCCCCTGCCCCGGAACCGGCTCCGTCCTCGCCCCCGGCAGCCGACGCGCCCCGCACCCGTACACCGGTGGCGATCGTGGCCGTCGGCGCGCGGGTCGGTGAGGGAACGTCCGCCGAGGACCTGCGCCGGGCGGTGCTGGGCGGTGAACGGCGGGGACCTGTCGCGGAGATCGCCGTGGAGTTGACGGACCTGTGCTTCCCGCCGCTGGCGCTGGAGCGGACCGTACGCCATCAGCTCCTGGTCCTGGAGGCCGCCCGGGAGGCCGTACGGACGGTGCGTCTGCCCCGCGAGCGGACCATGGTGGTCATCGGTACGGGGGTGGACCCGGAGGTGGCCCGCGCGGGCGCCCGCTGGCGGATTCCGTACTGGCTGGAGCGGTCGGGTGCGCGGATCACGGACGGGGCGGCGGATCTCGCCCGGGAGGCGTTCACCCCGCCGATGACGGCGGAGGGTGTGGTGGGCAGCATGCCGAACCTCGCTGCGAATCGCATCAGCACCCAACTGGACCTGGCCGGGCCCGGGTTCACGGTGTCGGCGGAGGAGGCGTCCGGGCTGGTGGCGCTGGAGGTCGCGGCGCGGGCCATCCGCTCGGGCGAGGCCGATGCCGCGCTCGTCGGCGCCACCGACCTGTCCTGCGAAGCCGTCCACCGGGCCGCCCTGCGGGAGCTCGGCCGGACGGAAGAGGCCGGGGACGCGGCGGTCGTGCTGGTCCTCAAGTCCCTGGACGCCGCCCGCGGGGACGGCGACACCGTCGTCGCGCTGCTGGACGAGGAGGCCGACGGCACCCCCGACATGGTCATCGGCGACGGCCCGGACGCGGTGTTCGACCCGGCGTCCGCGTTCGGGCGTGCTCACGCGGCGTCCGGGCTGGTCTCCGTCGCGGTGGCGGCGCTCTCGCTCCAGCACCGCGCGATCCCCCGCCCGGGCGGGCCCGCGGACACCGCGGCCGTCGCCCACACCGCGCGGGCCGTGGTCGCACCGCTGGAGGGGCCGCCCGCGAGCGTACGGCTGCGCGCGGGGGACGCCCGGCCGTGGCTGCGGGGCCCGGCCCCGCGCCTCCAGGTGTTCTCCGGGGCCGACCGCGCGGGCGTGCTGGCCGCGCTGGAATCCGGTACGGAGTCCTCGGCGGGCCCGGCCCGGCTGGCGCTCGTGGTCGACGGCGGCACCTCGTCGGCGAACCGCAGGGAAGCGGCCCGCCGTTGGCTGACGGAGGGCGGGATCCGTCCGGCCGATGTCCTGTACCGGGACGGTCCCGTCACCGGGCAGACCGCCTTCGTGTACACCAACGGCTCGGCCGCCTACCCCGGAATGGGCCATGAACTGGCGCTCGCGTGGCCGTCGCTGGGCGAGACCGTCCGGGAACGGCACCGGGCGGTGGGGGCGCGGCTGCGGGCCCGGGAGGAGCCCGGCGTGCTCGGACAGATCTGGTCGGTCGCCGAACTGGCCGTCTTCCACACGGTGTTCAGCCGGGATGTCCTCGGGCTGCGGCCGGACGCCGCGATCGGCTACTCCTCGGGCGAGTCGACGGCACTGGTCGCGCTGGGCGCCTGGCCGGACGCCCCGGGGCTGTACGAAGCCACCCGGGACAGCGGTCTGTTCACCACCGAACTCACCGGTGAACTGCGGGCGGTGCGGCGCTACTGGCGGCAGCGGGGCATCCGGGGAGAGAGGTGGTCGAGCCATCTGATCGCCGCACCGGTGGAGACCGTCCGGGCGGAGCTGGCCGGCGAGGCCGCGGTCCATCTGATGGCGGTGAACGCGCCCGGGGTCTGTGTCATCGGTGGCGAGTCCCGGGCGTGCTCGGCCGTCGTGGCGAGGATCGGCGCCGACCTGGCGATCGAGCTGGACTACGACATGGCCGCCCACGCCCCGGAGTTGGCGGAGGTCCGCGAGGTGTGGCGCGAGGCCCACCGCCGCCCCACGGTCGAGGTGCCCGGGGTCCGGTTCTACAGCGGGGCCACCGGCCGGTACGCCCGGCCGGTGGCCCCGCTGTAGAACCGGACCCCGGGCACCTCGACCGTGGGGCGGCGGTGGGCCTCGCGCCACACCTCGCGGACCTCCGCCAACTCCGGGGCGTGGGCGGCCATGTCGTAGTCCAGCTCGATCGCCAGGTCGGCGCCGATCCTCGCCACGACGGCCGAGCACGCCCGGGACTCGCCACCGATGACACAGACCCCGGGCGCGTTCACCGCCATCAGATGGACCGCGGCCTCGC
>MUNB01000745.1 GCA_002154345.1 Streptomyces griseus | reverse complement strand
GGTACGGGCACCCCACCGGCCACCCCGCACTCCGGTCCGGCCGGTGGGGTGCCCGTACCGGCCGAGGAGGCCCGATGAAACCCACGTACATCAACGCTCCGCTCTCGCGGGCCCGTTCGGTCGAGGGCGACGGGGCGGCGGCACCCCTGCTGTCCGTACGCGGTCTGGTGAAGGCGTTCCCCGGCCGCCGCGTCCTGGGGCGCGCCGCCGCACCGGTCCGCGCGGTGGACGGTGTCGATCTGGAGCTCGCGGCGGGGGAGACGCTCGGGCTGGTCGGAGAGTCCGGCTGCGGCAAGTCCACCACCGGCCGGATGCTGGTCCGGCTGCTGGAACCCACCGCGGGGACCGTCGAGTTCGAGGGCCGCGACATCACCCATCTCTCCCCGCGCGAACTGCGGCCCGTCCGGCGGCGCCTCCAGATCATCTTCCAGGATCCGCACGCCTCCCTGAACCCGCGGCAGACCGTCGCCCGCATCATCGCCGAACCCCTGCTGGTGCAGGGCGCCACGGTCGGGGCGGCCCGGGACCGGGCCGC
>MUNB01000744.1 GCA_002154345.1 Streptomyces griseus | reverse complement strand
TGGTTGTAGAAGACGAAGTCCGCGTCGCTGCGGACCTTGCCCGCCACCAGCAGGAGCCCGGAGGCGTCGACGTCCGGCGTGCCGGGTGCGGTGTGCCACCCCACCGCGACGCGCACGGTGCCGGCCGGCACCGGAACGTTGGTTCCTTTTTGCATGGTCATGGTCGCCCCCATCACGAGTCCGGCTGCCCGCAGGCCTTCCCCACAACTTAATCCCCCATCTCCCGCGCGAAGCGCCGCGCCCACCCCGGGATCCGCCGCGGATCTTGTCGCGCCGACTCGGCTTCCGCGGCGACATCGCGTGATGATCCGTCACTTCCCTTTCCAGGAAACGGAGTGCGATGGCCGGAGGACAGACCGCGCGGGACCGCGTTGCGCACCGAGGCGATACGGCATTTCACGGAGAGACGAGGGCTGCCGGGAATTCGGGCCGCCGGACGATGATCGAAAGAACTCCCCTTCGGCGAGGTCACGGACGCCCGTCCGCTCGGGCCCCGCCCGGGCGGTGGGGGCCGGGGCGACCGGCGGAAAGACCTCTGCCGTTAACGAAGGCTTTAACGTTGTTTTGGCGAGCCGGGCGCACAGAACCAACGTAAAACGGATAACCCAAAGATTGGGGCTCCCCATCCAGCTCATCGTGGGCTTAACTTAGGTGGCATGACGTCCCCCCGCTCCACCTTCGGCGGCGGCTACTACGCCGCGTCGTTCCCCGACACTCCGATCTACGACTCCTTGGTCGCGGAGCGGGGAACCCCGCAGATCGCTCCCATCCGTGTGCCGGCCGCCTATGACACCGGCAACAGCTACCTGCCCGCGCTGCCGTCCGCGCTGCCGGCACTGCCCGCGGCCCCGTCGCAGCAGTCCGGCTCCTACGGCTACCCGCAGCAGCAGCCGATGCCGCAGTACCAGCAGGCTCCGATGCAGCAGGCGCCGATGCAGTCGGCCCAACTGCAGCACGCGCCCGCGCCGTACATCCCGCAGCAGCCCTCGGCGGTCCGCGGCTACCCGCAGCAGCCCCAGCCGCAGCGGCCCGCGCCCGCCACCGGGTACGAGGCGATGCGCCCGGCCTCGCCGCGGCCCGCGCCGGCGCAGTCGCCGTACGAGGACCCGTACAACCGGCCGTACCAGAGCCGGGGGTACTGACCCGCGACTCCGGCAGGGCGAGGTGCGCCGGGGGACGCACCGGGGCGATCCGCCCACATCCAGGGGACTCGGGTGTGCGGCCGGCGCCCCGGAAAACCACGCCTACGGAGTCCGGAAGGTGCTGCAGGATGGGCGCATGAGCTTTCCCGTGCTCCGGTCCGCCCACCTCTATCCGGTCAAGTCGCTCGCCTCGCGCGCCCGCGACACGGTCGCCGTCGAGCCATGGGGACTCGACGGCGACCGCCGCTGGATGCTGGTCGACAAGGCGTCCAGGGCCGTCACGCAGCGTCAGCAGCCGTCCATGGCGCGGATCTCGGCCGAGGTGCTGCCGGGCGGCGGCGTGTCCCTGTCCGCACCGGGCCACCCGCCCCTGCGGGTGGCGGTGCCGGAGCCGGGCCGGACGCTCACCGTGGAGTTGCACCGGGACACGCTGGAGGTGGCGGAGGCGCCGGGTGACGCGCACGACTGGCTGAGCGCGGTCCTCGGCACGGAGGTCCGGCTCGTGCATCTCGACGATCCCGCGCACCGCAGGCCCGTCGATCCGCTCTTCGGCCGGCCCGGCGACGTGGTCTCCTTCGCCGACGGCTACCCGCTGCTGCTGACCGCCACGGCCTCGCTCGACGCCCTCAACGCCCTGGTCGCCGAGGGCGACCGGCCCGAGGAGGGTCCGCTGCCGATGGACCGCTTCCGGCCCAATGTGGTGATCGACGGGACCGAGGCCTGGGCGGAGGACGGCTGGCGGCGGATCGCGATCGGCGAGGTCGTCTTCACGGTGGCCAAGCCCTGCGGCCGCTGTGTGATCACGACGACCGACCAGCGCACCGCCGAGCGGG
>MUNB01000743.1 GCA_002154345.1 Streptomyces griseus | reverse complement strand
CGGCCCGGGCCGGAGCCCTGGGCACGGTGACGGTGGAGCGGACGAACGGCGTCTCCTCCCTCACCTCGCCGCTGGGCCGGACGCTGGAGGCGGCCGGGTTCCTCGCCACCCCGAGAGGCCTGCGTCTGCGCGCCTGACCCGGCCACCTGACCGCGCCCCGGACCACTGGCGGACACGGGCCGGCGCATGGACGCCCCGGCACACGCACGGGCGCCCCAACGCACCCATCATGGAGGCATGCCCGAAGGAGACACCGTCCTGCAGACCGCGGCCCGGCTGCACGAGGCCCTGGCGGGGCAGGTGCTGACCCGGTCGGACCTGCGCGTCCCCCGCTTCGCCACCGCCGACCTCACCGGCCGCACCGTCCTGGACGTCACCGCGCGCGGCAAGCACCTGCTGACCCGGATCGAAGGCGGTCTGACCCTGCACAGCCACCTCCGGATGGACGGGGCCTGGCGGGTGTACGCCCCGGACGAGCGCTGGCGGGGCGGCCCGGGGCACCAGATCCGCGCGATCCTCGGCAACGCGGAGCACACCGCGGTCGGCTACCGGCTCCCCGTGCTGGAACTGCTCCGCACCAGCGAGGAGAGCCGGGCCGTAGGCCATCTGGGCCCGGATCTGCTGGGCCCCGACTGGGACCCCGGCC
>MUNB01000742.1:698-853 GCA_002154345.1 Streptomyces griseus | reverse complement strand
GACCCGGGCGGCGGCGGCGCGCAGGCCACCCGCACGGCCGAGCGCGGCGGCCGACTCGGCGACCGGGGCCAGGGCGCCCAGGGCGAGGGCCATCGTGGCCGGGGCCCAGGCCCCGTCCAGGCGTCCGGCGGACGCGGCGTGGGCGGCGGCCGCCA
>MUNB01000742.1:0-653 GCA_002154345.1 Streptomyces griseus | reverse complement strand
GGGCCCCTGCCATCAGGAGCTCGCGCAGCCCGTCGACGCTCTCCACGGTCTCGGACGAGACCTCGGCGAGCGCGCTCCGGGTCCGGGCCCCGCGTTCGGCCCGCCCGCGCGCTTCGAAGAGCGGCGACCAGATCAGGAGCAGCGCGGCGGGCACGACGGCGAGCAGCAGCCAGGGCCCGAGGGCCGCCAGCACGGCGGCCGACACCGCGAAGACCACGCCGGACGCGAGCAGTTGGGCGATGGCATGGGCGTAGAAGAACTCCAGCGCCTCGACGTCCCCGAGCGCGGTGGCCGCGAGGTCGCCGCTGCGCCGGCCGGCGATCCGGGCGGGCGCGCTGCGGGCCAGCCCGTCGAAGACCCGGACGCGCAGTTCGGCGAGGACCCGGTAGGCGAGGTCGTGCGAGAGGTCCATCTCGCGCCAGGTGGCGAGGGCCCGGAGCAGGACGAGCCCGGCCAGGAGGGCGATGGTCCCGGGGGCGGGCAGCCGGTGCTCGGTGACGGCGGTGCCCACGGTGTACGCGGCGAGCGTGACGAGGGCGACCAGGGCCGCCTGGTCGACGAGGGCGGCCAGGCAGGTGCGCAGCACGGTGGCGCGGTGCGCGCCGAGGACGGGGAGGAGCGAGCGGAGGGCGCCGGATTCGGGGGTGGGGGCC
>MUNB01000741.1 GCA_002154345.1 Streptomyces griseus | reverse complement strand
CCAGCAGCACGGCGAGGACGATCAGGACGACGGGCGCGCCCTTGTAGCTGGCGAGCAGGAGGGTGGCGACCGTGATGGCGGCGGTCAGGGCGACGAGCTTCAGCACGAACAGGTTCTTCGGCAGGGGCGCCAGGTCGAACTCCCGCTGCCGGGCGCGGTTGCGGATCTCCTGGTTGACCACCAGGGCGATCACTCCGAGCCCGAGCAGCAGGGTCAGGTTGTGGTAGTTGGTGACGGGCCCGACCTCGGGCAGGAAGCCGTTCGCCACCTTCTGCAGGCCTTCGGGGAAGGGGCCGAGGGTCTGCCCCGCCAGGAAGATCTCGGTCAGGCCCCGGAAGAGCAGCATGCCGGCCAGAGTGACGATGAACGACGGTATGCCGACGTACGCGATGAAGAAGCCCTGGACCGCCCCCGCGGCGGCGCCGATGAGGAGGGTCACCACCACGGCGAGGGGCCAGGAGAGATGGTGTTCCACCATCAGCACCGCCGCGACCGCGCCGACCAGCGCCGTCAGCGATCCCACGGAGAGGTCGATGTGTCCGGAGATGATGACGATCATCATGCCGATGGCGAGGATGAGGATGTAGCTGTTCTGCAGGACGAGATTGGAGACGTTGCGCGGCAGGAGCAGGTCGCCGCCCGTCCAGATCTGGAAGAGCAGCACGATGAGTCCCAGCGCGAACAGCATCCCGTACTGCCGGCTGTTGCGCCGGACGCTGTCCACCAGCAGACGCGCCACCGCCGGGGCGGCCCCGCGTGGCCCGGGGTTCGCGGCGGCCGGAGGGGTGGGGCTGAGGTCAGTGCTCATCGGTGAGTCCTTCGTGGGGTGCGGGGT
>MUNB01000740.1 GCA_002154345.1 Streptomyces griseus | reverse complement strand
GCGCGGACACGCTGCCGCAGGTGGCCGACCACGCGCCCGCCGGGACTCCGGTGCTGCCCGTGGCCCTGGTCCTGGACTGGTTCGCGGGCGCGGCCACGGCCTGGCTGCCGCAGGCCGGGCGGCTGGTCCTGCGCGATCTGCGGGTGTACCAGAAGTACGCCCTGCCCGAGCTCTCCGGGGCGGGGCACCGGCTCACCCTGCTCGGCGGCGGGGCCGCGCCCGGTTCGCCGTCGGGTCTGGAGGCGGAGCTGCGGGGCGAGGAGGGCCCGGCCCGCTTCCGGGCCGTGCTGGACACCGGGTTCGAGGAGCCCGATGCGGCCGCCTGGGACACCCCGGACGGTCTGAAGCCGCTCGACCGGACCGATCCGTACGACGGGGACGTCCTCTTCCACGGCCCCCGGTTCCATGCCCTGCGCAGGGTGCGCGGTGTCTCGGAGCACGGGGCCGAGGCCACCGTCGCTGGCCTGCGGGCGCTGGGCTGGGAAGCGGGCGGGCACGGGCCGCTCGACCCGGCCGCGGTGGACGGCGCGCTCCAACTCGCGCTGCTCTGGGGCGAGAAGGCGCTCGGTGCGGCGACGCTGCCGATGGCCGTCGCCGA
>MUNB01000074.1 GCA_002154345.1 Streptomyces griseus | reverse complement strand
GCGATGCCTCCGGCGCCGACGAACGGGTGGCCCTCGACGAAGGCGTCCTCGGCCAGGAGACCGTCGGCGCCGGAGGCATCGCGTACGGTCTGCGCACCGTCCCCGTCGCCCTCGACCTCGCCCGGCGCATCGCCCGGCTCGCCCCGCACGCCTGGGTCATCAACTTCACCAATCCGGCGGGCCTGGTCACCGAGGCCATGTCCCGGCAGCTGGGCGACCGGGTCATCGGCATCTGCGACTCGCCGGTCGGCCTCGGTCGGCGCATCGCCCGCGTCCTGGGCGCCGACCCGGACCGGGCCTGGATCGACTACGCGGGGCTCAACCACCTCGGGTGGGTGCGGGGGCTGTACGTGGACGGGCGCGACGAACTGCCCCGGCTGCTCGCCGACCCGAAGCTGCTCGACTCCTTCGAGGAGGGCCGCCTCTTCGGCGCGGAACTGCTCCGTTCGCTGGGCGCGATCCCCAACGAGTACCTGCACTACTACTACTTCAACCGCGAAGCGGTACGCGCCTACCAGGAGGCCGAACAGACCCGGGGCGCCTTCCTCCGGGACCAGCAGGAGGGCTTCTACGCCCGGATGCGGGAGCCCGGCACCCCCGCCCTGGCCACCTGGGACCGCACCCGCGCCGAACGGGAGGCGACGTACATGGCGGAGAACCGCGAGGTCGCCGGGGCGGGGGAGCGGGCGGAGAGCGACCTGGAGTCCGGCGGCTACGAACAGGTCGCGCTCGCCCTGATGCGGGCCGTCGCCCGCAACGAACGCACCTCGCTGATCCTCAACGTCCGCAACCGCACCGCCCTTTCGGCCCTGGACGCGGACGCCGTCGTCGAACTGCCCTGCCTGGTGGACGCCAACGGGGCCCATCCGGTGGCCGTCTCGCCCCTCCCGTACCACGCGGTCGGTCTCGTCACCGCGGTGAAGGCCGTGGAGCGGGCGGTGCTGGCGGCGGCGGAGAGCGGATCGCGCGCGGCGGCCGTGCAGGCGTTCGCGCTGCACCCGCTGGTCGACTCGGTGGCGGTGGCCCGGCGGCTGCTCGACCGGTACACCGAGGTGCACCCGGGGCTCGCCTACCTCGACCGGCCCTGAACCACCGGGCCGACGACGGGTCAGGGCGCGGACACGACGCTCGGCGCGCCGGCGGCCGCCCAGCTCGGCGCCACCCCGGTCACCTGGCAGACCATCAGGAAGAGCGGAATGGGCGGGGTGTACGGAGTGAGGCCGTCCGGTGAGTGGATCAACCGGGGCCGGCCGCCGGGCACATCCGCGTCCCGGGCGTACGTCACCTGCTCGGGCCAGTCGAGATCCAGGTCGGAGCCGGCCGGGACGATCCACCACCAGCGGTCGGCGTCGGCGAAGACGCATCCGGTGCGCGGCAGATGGGACATGAGGCGGAAGCCGTGCCGGGCGGGCACCCCGACCGCGTCGCAGCCCAGACTGGCCGACATCGAGGCGGGCAGCGCCAGCCGCACCCGGCCGCCGCGGGTCTGCTCGGGCGTCCGGGCCCGGTGCGCCGCACGGAGCCGGGACAGCGCGTTCTTCAGCATGGCCGCTCCGTGCCGGACGGCTGCTCGGCGTCGTGCGGCAGCTCCGCCCAGACGATGCGCCCGGAGGCGTACCCCGCGTCGTGCGAACCCCAGGCGCTGCTCATCGCGTCGACGAGGAGCAGACCACGGCCGTGCTCGTCGTCGGAGGCCCGGCGCAGCCGCGGTCCGCCGGGCTGGTGCCCCTGGTCCTGCACGGCTATCCGCAGTCGTCTGCCGAGCCGGCTCAGCTCGCACACCACCCGGGTGCTCGCCGTGTGCACGACCGCGTTGGTCACCAGCTCCGAGACGATGAGGACGGCGGAATCGCAGGCGTCGCGGCCCAGCTTCCAGGCGTCCAGCCTGGCTCGCGTCAGCTCGCGCGCGCCGGCCACCGACTCGGGGTGCGCCGGCAGCGCGAAGCAGTAACGGAGGGCCTCCGTCCCGGGGCTGAGGTCCATGAGCCGGGGGATGAGCGCACTGCCAGGTGCCACGACCGATTCCTCACAGTGGGGGCTGCGTCACGCTTCGTTCCCCGGACGGCCGGGGGCGGGCATGACTGAGCGAACTGGTTCGGGAGTCAACTCTCCCCCTGACGATGACACTTGGCAAGGGGCACTCTGAAATTTCCAGAGTGACTGTGTCGTTGGGGGCGCACGCATGGCACACTGCTCGCAAAACAGCGCATGGGGAGGTCTGAAGTGAGCGAACCGCGGTCCGCCCCGACCGTGGGCCAGGTCGTTCTCGGCAAGCGCCTGCAGGATCTGCGTGAGCGTGTCGGCCTGACCCGTGACCAGGCGGCGAAGGTGCTCAGGGTCGCCCCGGCGACCATACGCAGAATGGAGACGGCCGAGGTCGGGCTGAAGATCCCCTACGTCCAGTCGCTGCTGAAGGCGTACGGCGTCGCCGAACAGGAGGCCGACGCCTTCGTCGAGCTGGCGGAGGAGGCGAACAAGCCGGGCTGGTGGCAGCGTTTCCACGACGTCCTGCCCGACTGGTTCAGCATGTACGTCAGCCTGGAGGGTGCGGCGAGCCTGCTGCGCATGTACGAACCGCACTTCGTGCCCGGACTGCTCCAGACCGAGGACTACGCACGCTCCGTGATGCGCACCGGAGCGGTCGGCCAGACCCGCCCCGAGGACATCGAGCGCCATGTGGCGCTGCGGATGGAACGCCAGTCCCTGCTGGCCAAGGACGACGCCCCCAAACTGTGGGCGATCATGGACGAGACCGTGCTGCGGCGGCCCGTCGGCAGCCCGCAGGTGATGCGCGGGCAGATCGACAAGCTGCTGGAGGCCACGGAGCTTCCCCACGTCACGCTTCAGATCGCGGAGTTCGCCACCGGCCACCACCCGGGAACCTACGGACCGTTCGTGCTCTTCCGGTTCGCCGTCCCCGAACTCCCCGACATGGTCTACAGCGAGTACCTGACCGGTGCCGTCTACTTCGACGCCCGCCCCGAGGTGGCCTCCTACCTCGAAGTCATGGACCGCATGGCGGCTCAGGCCGCGACTGCACAACGCACGAAGGAAATCCTCCGGGACTTCCGCAAGGAGCTGTGATGAACCAGATATACAACGGCATGCCCGCCGGTGACCTCGGCTCCGAAGGCTGGTACAAGCCGTGGAGCGGCGGGAACGGCGGCAACTGCGTCGAGGCCATGAAGCTCGCCGACGGGCGGGTCGCCGTACGCCAGTCGGCCGATCCGGACGGCCCCGCCCTCATCTACTCCAACGGCGAGATCGCCGCGTTCATCCAAGGCGCCAAGGCAGGCCAGGCGGACTTCCTTCTCACCTGACATCGCACCCCTCCTCCGTACGGTTCCTCCGTGCGGACCCTCGACCACGGAGCGCGCCATGACCGGGCAAGAACCCCATTCCATCGAGATCGACACCAGCACGCCGCATCCGGCCCGGATGTACGACTGGTTCCTCGGCGGCAAGGACAACTACCCGGTCGACGAACAGATGGCGCGCCAGCTGCTCACCCTCGACGCCCGGGGCCGCGACATGGCGCGGGTCAACCGGGCGTTCATGCACCGGGCCACCCGCTGGCTCGCCGAGAGCGGCGTACGCCAGTTCCTGGACATCGGCACCGGCATACCCACCGAGCCGAACCTCCACCAGATCGCCCAGCAGGCCGCCCCCGACGCCCGCGTCGTCTACTGCGACAACGACCCGATCGTGCTCGCCCACGCGGCGGCCCTGCTCCGCTCCACGCCCGAGGGCGCCACGGAGTACATCCAGGCCGACGCCCGCAAGCCCGAGACGATCCTGGCGCAGGCCGGCGAGGTCCTGGACTTCGACCGGCCGATCGCCCTGTCGCTGCTGGCCCTGCTGCACTTCATCGACGACGAGGACGGCGCGGCCGAGCTGGTCGACAAGCTGGTCGGGCAGCTTCCCTCCGGCAGCTATCTGGTGCTCTCCCACACCACCGGCGACTTCAACCCGGAGGGCGCCGCGCAGGCGCGGGCGATGTACAAGGCGCGCGGGATGACGCTGCGGCCCCGCAGCCGCGCCGAACTGACCGCGTTCTTCGACGGCCTCGAACTGGTCGAGCCGGGCGTCACGCTCTCCGCCGAGTGGCGTCCGGAGCTCGGCGAGGCCATCGACGTCCCGGGCGACGAGCCGATCCCCGGATACGCGGGTGTCGCCCGCAAGCCCTGACCGGATCCGCGCTCAGGCGCCGAGCGCGTGGCCCGTGGTGACGTCCACGTGCCCGGGCACCACGTCGTGCGCGTCGCCCACCGTCGACGTACCCGACGGCTCGAAGAGCAGGATCGAGGCACCGCCGCTCGAACGCGGCAGGTGCCAGACGCCGCGCGGGACGACGAAGACCGCGCCCTGCTCCAGGGTCACGGACCGCTCGCTGCCGCTGCCGCCGTCGCGCAGAGCGATGTGCAGCGTGCCGTCCAGGACGAGGAAGAACTCGTCGGTGTCCTCGTGCACATGCCAGACGTGCTCGCCGGCCACCTTGGCCACGCGTACGTCGTAGTCGTTGACCCGGGCCACGATGCGCGGGCTCCACAGCGCGTCGAAGGAGGCCAGGGCGGCGGTCAGCGCAAGGGGTTCGGTGGCGGCCGGCGCCGCGTTCTCGTTGCTCATGGGCTCCATCCTGGGCGCTGGACGCCGCCGCCCGTGAGTGCTACGAATCGCATATGGCGAAAGAATCCTCGCACCGGGTGGTGATGATCGTCTCGGCCGGTTCCAACCCGTTCGAGATGGGTGTCGCGACCGAGCTCTTCGGCCTGCGCCGGCCCGAGCTGCCCGTCGACTGGTACGACTTCACCCTCTGCTCGCCCACCCCCACGGTCCGCATGCACTCCGGCTTCTTCCAGCTCTCCGACGTCCCCGGGCTGAGCGCCGTGGACCGCGCGGACACCGTCATCGTGCCCAACCGGCCCGACCCGCTGGAGGAGCCCGACCCGGACGTCCTGGCGGCGATCCGGCGCGCCCATGCCCGCGGCGCCCGCCTCGTCAGCTTCTGCACCGGCGCCTTCACCCTGGCCGCCGCCGGGGTGCTGGACGGCCGGCGGGCCACCACGCACTGGCGGTGGGCGGACTCCTTCACCGCCCGGTACCCACGGGTCGATCTCGACCCGGACGTCCTCTTCGTCGACGACGGGCAGGTGATCACGGCGGCCGGCAGCGCCGCGGCCCTGGACACCTGCCTGCACCTCATCCGCGCCGACCACGGCGCCGAGACCGCGGCGGCCGTCAGCAGACGGCTCGTCCACCCGGCCCACCGGGACGGCGGCCAGCGCCAGTTCGTCGAGCACCCCGTGCCCGGCACCGCCGACGCCTCGCTCGCACCGCTCCTCGACTGGGCCACCGAGCACCTGGCCGACGGCCTGGACGTGGCGGCCCTCGCCGCCCACGCGGCCGTCAGCCCCGCCACCCTCCACCGCCGCTTCCGCGCCCAGCTCGGCACCACCCCGCTGGCCTGGCTCACCGAGCAGCGCGTCACCCTCGCCCGCCGCCTCATGGAGCGCGGCGAGGAACGCCTCGACGTGATCGCCCGCGCCAGCGGACTCGGTACGGCGACGAGCCTGCGCACCCAGCTCCGCCGCCGTACCGGACTGACGCCCACCGAATACCGACGCCGCTTCGCCCCGGCTCCCTGAGCCCGTCCCCACGCGTCACAATGGAGCCATGTCACGACGCACCTCCCGGCCCCGGGGTTCCGCCGCCCCGCGGATCACCGCCGCCTCCCCGTGCCCCTGCGGCCTGCCCGCCGGCTACGGGGAGTGCTGCGGCCGCTTCCACTCCGGCAGCGCCGCCGCGCCGACCTGCGAGGCCCTGATGCGCTCCCGGTACGCGGCCTTCGTCGTCCGGGACGCGGCGTACCTGCTGCGCACCTGGCACCCCGAGACCCGGCCGCCCGGCGTCGACTTCGACCCGGCGATGCGCTGGGTGGGCCTGGAGATCCTGGACACCACCGAGGGCAGCGCCTTCCACTCCACCGGAACGGTCACCTTCCGCGCCCACTACACCGACGACGGGCGCCCCGACTCCCTCCACGAGAAGAGCCGGTTCGCCCGTATCGAAGGAGCCTGGGTCTACACGACGGCCGTCTTCGTCGACTGACTGATCGTTTCAGAATGAGTTGAGCCGTGGGTCTTGCGCTCGACGATCCTGGTCGGCAGGGTGTCCGGCGTGCGTGCTGATCTTGTTCCGGATGACCTGTGGGAGCGGGTGGCCCCGCTATTGCCGCCTGCCCCCGAACGGCGCCACCGCCACCCGGGGCGGCTGCGTGTCCCCGATCGAGTAGCGCTCGCCGGCGTCATGTACGTACTGCGGACCGGTGTCGCGTGGCGTGACGTCCCCGCGGAGGCAGTGGGCTGTTCAGGTGTGACGGCCTGGCGCCGACTGCGGGACTGGACCGAGGCCGGTGTCTGGCCGCGCCTGCACGCCGCCCTGTTGACCGAGCTTCGTCGCGCCAGCCTGCTGGACCTGGACGACTGCTCCGTGGACGGATCACACGTCCGGGCGCTGAAAGGGGGGACCACGTCGGACCCTCGCCCGTCGATCGGGCCCGCTCTGGCTCGAAGCACCACCTGATCGTCGACCGTCACGGAACCCCGCTCGCCGTCACGCTCACCGGTGGCAACCGGCACGACGTCACCCAGCTCCTGCCCCTGCTCGACGCCGTTCCGTCGATGCGGGGTCTGCGGGGGTGTCCCCGCCGCAAGCCCCGGCGCCTGTATGCCGACCGGGGCTACGACTTCGACAAGTACCGCCGCCTGCTGTGGAAACGCGGCATCAAGCCGATGATCGCCCGACGCGGCGTCGCTCACGGCTCTGGACTGGGCAAGGTGCGCTGGGTCGTCGAGCGTGCCTTCGCCTGGCTGCACCAGTTCAAACGGCTCCGCACCCGCTACGAACGACGCGCCGATCTCCACCAGGGCCTGCTCGAACTTGCCTGCAGCCTCATATGCCTGCGCCGCCTGCGCACCTCATCCTGAAGCGATCAGCTAGCGACACTGAACCACCCCGGTCGCACCTCGGTCAGAAGCGGTTGAAGAGACCGCACGGCGGTCCGCAGGTCCTGATCCGTGACGTCAAGAGGCTCAGGCAGGCTCAGCCCGTACCAGCGCAGCCGCCAGAGGTCGAAGATCTCGCTTCCGTCGGGTGCGAAGTCGACATCGACCTCGATGCCGTCGTCACTGACGAAGCGGCACCCGGCCCCATGAACCGAGTAGGAGTAGGTGCCGACCCGCCCACTCCGGTTGATGATCCGGTGCGAACGGACCAGGCCGAGGACATCTGCGAGTCGCTCAAGCGAAGGGATCGCCGCCCTCATGGCCGCGTCAACTGCCTTCAGAGCGTCGACATAACCAAGCACGAGCCCTCGTGCATCCCCAACCCGTTCCATACGGCGTCATCCCCCCTGAGCCCGTGGTTGAAGGGGATTGTTCCATGGGCCGCCAGCGTCTCCGCAGGGCGGCATTCTGAAACGATCAGTGAGCCGGCCGGCCACGGAAATCCGTTTCCCGGCCGACCGCGCGCGACCGTACGATCCGCGCATGAACGAGGACGAGGCAGCGAACCCGTACGCCGGGCGGGAACGATTCTGGCGGGGCCGTGACGTCGTCTTCACCCCGGTCGAGCCGGACGACGCCGAGCTGCTCCACCACTGGCGCGCCGACCCGGTGGCCACCCACGAGATCGGCGTCTGGCCCGGCTCGCTGCACGAACTCCGCGAACGCGTCGAGGCCAACGTCGAGAACCGCGACCGCGACGACTTCCTCGTCCTCCTGGAGGACGGCACCCCGGTCGGTCACATCGCCCTCATCGGGGAGGACTTCGCCGACGGCACCGCCGAGGCCTATCTCCTGCTCGCCGCCGGACACCGCCGCCGGGGTCTCGGCGCCGACGCGCTCGCCGCCCTCACCGATCTGGCCTTCGGCGAGCTGCCCCTGCACCGGATCGAGGCCGTCACCCACACGAGCAACACCGCGGCCCTCGCCACCCTGAGCGGAGCCGGCTTCGTGCAGGAGGGCGTACGCCGGTCCTCGTGCCTGCACCGCGGCCGCCGCTACGACAACGCGATCCTCGGCCTGCTCCGCGAGGAGTGGGAGGCGCTGACCCGCCCCCGGTCCTGGGAACACTGAGAGCGGCGCTCCGCCTGTACGGGACCGGCCGGGCGTTCCTCAGACCGGAGCCCCCACCCGCGTCGAACCGCCCGGTCCGGCCGCGGGTGACAGCTCCTGCGCCAGGTCCTCCGCCAGCAGCCGCTTGGCGATCATGTCCACGGTGGCCCGGAGCTGACGGTCGTCGGGGCGTGCGCCGTCCTCGGCCAGACGGTCGTTGAGCCAGCGGCCCCAGGCGTCGGAGATCACCGCCGCCTCGCGCCGGCCCGCCGCCGTGTGCGAGAAGATCCGGCCGTCGCCCGTCAGATAGCCCTCCTCGATCATCCGGTCGAAGACGGGCACCAGCACTTCCGGCGGAATGCGGTGCCGGGCGGCGATCAGACCGAGTCCCGCGTGGCCGACCATCCTGGTGAACAGGTCCACCTGCATCACCGCCCAGGCGCCCGCCATGTCGAGCCGGGTGTCGCACCCCGCGGTGATCCGGCGGGCGGTGTCCGGGCCCGCGCTGTGCAGGATCGTGGCCACCGAGTACTCGAGGAGCTTTGCCGAGTCCCCGCTGCCCGGCTGCGCGAAGCCTTCGCCCATGTCCGTCGACCCGAGCCGGGCCGAGTCCCGCAGCTTCACCTCCTTGAGGAACAGCGCCACGACGAAGCCGATCAGCGCGACGGGCACCGTCCACAGGAACACGGTGTGCAGCGTGTCCGCGTAGGCCAGCGCCAGCGGTTCCGACTGGGCGGCGGGCAGCGCGTGCAGGGCCTGCGGGCTCTGCGAGGCAGTGGCCAGGACCGCCGGATCGCCGCCCGCGGCCACCGCCTGCGCGACCCCGTCGGTGAGGTTCGGCTTGAGCGCGTTGGCGTAGATGGTGCCGAACACGGCCGTGCCGAAGGCGCTGCCCAGCGTACGGAAGAACGTCACGCCCGAGGTGGCCGTGCCCAGGTCCTCGTAGTCGACGGTGTTCTGCACGGCGATCGTCAGCACCTGCATGGCCAGGCCGATGCCGAGCCCCAGCACCACCATGTAGAGCGACTCCAGCCAGACGCCGGTGCCGGGCCCCATCCTGGACAGCAGGAACAGCCCGGCCGCCATGACCAGCGTCCCCACGATCGGGAACACCCGGTAGCGGCCCGTCTTGCTCACCACATTGCCGCTGAAGATCGAGGCGGCCAGCAGACCGGCGACCAGCGGCAGCGTCCGCACCCCCGAGAGCGTCGCCGAGTCCCCGTCCACGTACTGCAGATAGGTCGGCAGAAAGATCATCGAGCCGAGCATCGCGAAGCCCACGATGAAGCTGAGGATCGAGCAGACGGTGAACACCGGGTTCCGGAACAGCCGCATCGGCAGCATCGGTTCCTTCGCCCGCGTCTCCACCAGACAGAACAGGGCCAGGGCGATCAGCCCGCCGACGAACAGCCCGATGATCACCGCCGAGCCCCAGGCGTACTCGTTCCCGCCCCAGCTCGTCGCCAGGATCAGCGCGCTCGCCCCGACGGTGACCAGGGCGATGCCCCGGTAGTCGATGACCGGCCGGCCCGCGGCCTTCACCGACGGGATGTTCCGGGCGGCGGCGATGACCACCACGATGGCGATCGGCACATTGACGTAGAACGCCCAGCGCCAGGTCAGATGGTCGGTGAACAGGCCGCCGAGCAGCGGCCCGATCACGGTCGAGATACCGAAGACCGCCCCGATCGCGCCCTGGTACTTGCCCCGCTCGCGCAGCGGGATCACATCCGCGATCAGCGCCATCGACGTGACCATGAGACCGCCGGCGCCGATGCCCTGCATACCGCGCCAGATGATCAGCAGCAGCATGTCCGAGGCGAGGCCGCAGAGGAACGATCCGGTGATGAAGATGATCGCCGAGACCTGGAAGACCAGCTTCCGCCCGAACAGGTCGCCGAACTTGCCGACCAGGACGGTGGCCACCGTCTCGGCCAGCAGATAGGCGGTGACCACCCACGACATGTGCGCGGCGCCGCCCAGGTCGGAGACGATCGTCGGCAGGGCCGTGCCCACGATCGTCTGGTCCAGTGCGGCGAGCAGCATGCCGAGCACGATCGTGGCGAAGACGATGTTGCGCCGCCGCCGGTCGAGGACGGGCGGCGGCGCGGCGGCACTCTGCGCGGCGGGGGCTTGCTCGCTGGCAGTGGTCACCTCTGCACCCTCACACCGGCCCCCCGCCCCCGCATGCGGGGGC
>MUNB01000739.1 GCA_002154345.1 Streptomyces griseus | reverse complement strand
AGGGGCTGCGCTCGGTCGTCGCGGTCCCCGTCGTCGTACGCCGGACGGTACGGGGCGTGCTGTACGGGGCGCTGCGCACACCGGTCACGCTCGGCGACCGGACCTTCGACGCGGTGGTGGCGTCGGCCCGTGATGTGGAGCAGGCGCTCGCGGTACGGGACGAGGTGCGGCGGTTGCTGGCGGCGGGCCGGGAGCAGGTGTGCGATCCGGGCACGGTGCCCGGCGCCTGGGAGGACGTGCGCGAGGCCCACCGCGAACTGCGCGCGCTGGTGCCGAGGGTCGTCGATCCGGCGCTGCGCGACGAGCTGCTGGAGGTCTGCGGGCGGCTGGCCTCGGCGTCGGGGGCCAAGGCGCCCGCGGCCCGGGAGGTCCGTCTCGCGCCGCGCGAGGTGGATGTGGTGGCGTGTGTGGCGGCGGGCGCGACGAACGCGGCGGCGGCCGAGCGGCTGGGGCTGCGGCCCGAGACGGTGAAGGGGTATCTGCGGTCCGCGATGCGGAAGTTGGGGGCGCACACCCGGCTGGAGGCGGTGGTGGCGGCCCGCCGGGCGGGACTGCTGCCCTGACCCTCGGCCCCGCACCCCGCACCCCGCAC
>MUNB01000738.1:598-939 GCA_002154345.1 Streptomyces griseus | reverse complement strand
GCGTTATGTTGCTGGGTAACCCCCTGCCGCCGAGCGGTCTCACCTTCCGCGAGAGACGCGAGAGAAGCGATGCTCCAGGCCATCGGACTCACCAGCACCCCCCGTCGCGACGCTCCGCCCGCCGTGAACGATCTGACCTTCGAGGCTCCGCCCGGCGTCCAGTTCGAGCATCAGGCGCAGGGCCGTGGTCCTGCCCGAACCAGGGGCGCCCAGCAGGGCACTCCGGCTGCCGCGCAGAGCATGCGGAGGTGGCCCCGGGCGGTCCGGGAGGGGTGGCCCGGTACATCGCCGAGCAGTACGCCCACTTCCCGTGCCGGATGGGCGATGCGGTGCAGCGGCCG
>MUNB01000738.1:0-529 GCA_002154345.1 Streptomyces griseus | reverse complement strand
GAAGGTCAGATCGTTCACGGCGGGCGGAGCGTCGCGACGGGGGGTGCTGGTGAGTCCGATGGCCTGGAGCATCGCTTCTCTCGCGTCTCTCGCGGAAGGTGAGACCGCTCGGCGGCAGGGGGTTACCCAGCAACATAACGCGACATTTCCGACTTTTGGTGCAGGGGTGAGCCGACAGGCGTTCCGCGCGTTCATCGCCGCGCGGAACGCCTGTCGGCTCACNNCCGGGCGTTCCGGTGACCTTGCGGTGGAAGTTGCGGGGGTCGAGGACCACGCCCCACACCGCTTCGTACACCCGGCGCAACTCGCCGACCGTGAACTCCGGCGGGCAGAACGCCGTGGCCAGCGAGGAGTATTCGATCTTGGAGCGGGCCCGCTCCACTCCGTCGGCCAGGATCCGGGCGTGGTCGAAGGCCAGCGGCGCCGCCTGTTCGCCCTCACGTCCGGTGCCGGGGTGCAGCAGATCCTCGACCGGCGCCCAGCGCGCGCTGTTGGCATCACCGCCGGCCCGGGGCGCGGGCAGGTCCGG
>MUNB01000737.1 GCA_002154345.1 Streptomyces griseus | reverse complement strand
GTCGGAGCAGGCGTAGAACGCGTTGGTGGTGTCCGCGACGTTCCACACGGCGAGGATGATGTGCTTGCCGCTCTTCTGGGTGGGGATCGTGCCCTGGTGGGTCAGCGTGGCCGGCGGCTGCTGGTTCCCGTAGGGCACGGTCATGAAGGGCTGCGATTCGAGCGCGGCCCGGGTGAGCGGCTTGGTGGAGTCCCAGCCGTTCTTGGTGATGTAGTAGCGGAAGTCGCTGGTGGAGTGGCGGGCGGTGAACTGCCAGCGGAAGTTGTAGCCCTGTCCGCCGGTGACCTGCGTGGCGGGCCAGTTACCGCCTCTGGGGTCGTCGAGCTGGGCGAACTGTCCGTTGCCGCCGGAGCAGATCTTGCCGTCCGCCGGCCCTGCCGCCGGGAAGCCCTTGGGCCCCTCGACGCTCTGCGGCTCCCACTGGATGTTGCCGCAGCCGGTCACCGTGCCGTTGGCACAGAGCTTCTGACGGCTGATCGGGGAGTCCGTGTAGCCGTGGCTGCTGGCGCTGGTGGTGGCGAGCACCGAGACGCCCGCTATCGCCAGACCGATCACGGCCGCGCTTGCCTTTTTCCGCATGGGCTGTCGCTCCTCTAGAAC
>MUNB01000736.1 GCA_002154345.1 Streptomyces griseus | reverse complement strand
GATCACGATCGCGGGCCACGGCGTCCGCACGGCCCGGCCGATCACCTGGACCAGCCAGCCCCGGAAGACGTACTCCTCGGCAGCGGCCTGGAACGGGACGAGCGCCAGCACCACGGCCAGGCTCAGCAGAAAGACCGGCCACCCCGGGAAGCCGGTCCCCGTCTCCCCGAGCGGCTCGTCGTTCCAGGTCCACGCGATCAGCAGGCCGATCTGCACGATCATCAGCGGAAACGCCACGGCGGCGCACCGCAGGAGCCAGCCCCAGCGGATCCGCCCGACCACGGAGGAGACGGTTCCGGCGGGGCGGCGGCCCAGCAGCCGGACGGCCAGCAGGACGATGGGGATGCCGATCGCGATGCCGAGGAGCTGGACGACGAGATCGGCGACCGGGTCCTCGAAGAAGAGTTCGCTGTCCGCCGATTCGGGCCCCGCGTCCAGCAGTTCCGCGACGACGAACCCGGCGATGCTGACGACCAGGACGCCCACCACGATCAGCGCCACGACGACCGCCAGCTCGCCGAGCCAGCCGAACCGTCCGCCCTGCCCGTTGCGCCCCTGCTCGTCGTAGCGGGAGCCGGCGGGCGCGCGCACCGGCCCGGACGGCGGGCGGCTCCACTCCGGG
>MUNB01000735.1 GCA_002154345.1 Streptomyces griseus | reverse complement strand
CCCGCCGCCCCGCACCGGCGGGCGTCCTCTTCCTGGAGAACGGCGGCGGCAAGTCCGTCCTGCTCAAGCTGATCTTCTCGGTGATGCTCCCCGGTCACCGCAACACCCTCGGCGGCGCCAGCTCCGGCGTGCTGCGCAAGTTCCTCCTCGCCGACGACTGCGGCCACGTCGCGCTGGAGTGGCAGCACACCCTCACCGGTGAATGCGTCGTCGTCGGCAAGGTCAGCGAGTGGCGCGGCCGCCAGGTCTCCAACGACCCCCGCAAGTTCGCCGAGGCCTGGTATTCGTTCCGCCCAGGACCCGGGCTCAGCCTGGACAGCCTGCCCGTCGCCGAGTCCTCCGCCGTCGGCCGCCCCGTCGAGGGCGTCTCCGGGGCGCGCGGCAGGCGGCGCACCATGAAGGGCTTCCGCGACGCGCTGATGGACGCGGGCAAGTTCTACGCCCACCTCGACGTGCACTGGGAAGAGATCCACGACCGCTGGAACGAACACCTCGGCGACCTCGGCCTCGACCCCGAACTCTTCCGCTACCAGCGCGAGATGAACGCCGACGAGGGCGAGGCCGCCGGACTCTTCGCGGTGAAGAAGGACTCCGACTTCACCGACCTGCTGCTCCGCGCCGTCACCGACACCCGCGACACCGACGGACTCGCCGACCTGGTCAGCGGCTTCGGCAACAAGCTGGGCCGCCGCGCCGAGCTCACCGCCGAACGCGACTTCACCGCCGGCTCCGTGGACCTCCTGAACCGGATCGTCGAGGCCACCGACACCCGCGCCCGGGCCCGTGACATCCACGCCGGCGCCGAGCGCCGCACCCGCACCCTGGCCCGCCGCCTGACCGTCCGCGCCGCCGAGGAGCGCGGCCGCACCGCCGAGCTGGCCGAGCGGGTCACCGCCGCCGCCCGCACCGTCACCGAAGCCGAGTCCGCCCGGGGCCGCCGCGCCCTGATCGCCGCCGAACTGGCCTACCGGCACGCCTCCTTGGCCCTGACCGCGGCCGAGAAGAGCGCCGCCGCCGGACGCAAGGAGCTGGTCGAGGCCCGCACCCTGCACGCCGCCTGGCAGGCCGCCGAGGCCGTCCTGCGCCACCGCGCCGCCGCCGACCGCTCGGCCAGGGTCGCCGCCGCCATCCGTGAGGCCGAGCGCGACGCCGCCCCGGCCCTCGCCGCCCGCTCCGCCGCCGCCACCGACCTCGTCCGCGCCCTGCACCGGGCCGCCGAGGAGGGCGAGCGCGTCGCCAACGAGGAGGAGGAGCGCTCCGACACCCTCCAGGCCACCGGCGAACGCGCCCACCGCGACGCCACGGTCGCCGCCACCGAGGCCCAGCGTGCCCGCAGCGAGGCCGGACATCTGCGCCAGCGCCTCGCCGAGGTCGGCCAGGAGACCGCCGAAGCCGTCCGGGCCGGCTGGCTCGACGACACCGCGCCCGACGCCGACCCGGCCCGCGCCGCCCTCGCCGCCAGCGACGCCGAACAGTCCGCCGTCGCGGCCTGGGACACCGCCCGCGAAGCCGCCCGGAGCGCCGCCGACACCGCCCGCGAGGCCGCTGCCGCCGAGAGCCGCGCCGAACTGGCCGCCGCCCGCGCCGCCGACGGGGCCAAGGCCGCCGAGCAGAGTTACGAGGACGAGCACCGCGCCGCCGCGTCCATCGCCGCCGACCCCCGCCTCGGCGACCTGCTGGGCCTGCCCTCCGGCACCGGCGTCCCGCACCCGCGCCGGGAATCCGCCGACGAGGCGTCAGGACCCGCCCAGGGCGCCACCGCCCGTACCGGCCCGGGGAACGGCGACGACTCCACGGCCACCGCCGCCGAACCGGCCGCCGACCGCGCCGTGGCTCTCGCCGACCAGCCCGCCACCGCCCAGCAGCCCCTGACCGCGGAGGAGTTCGACCGCAGCGCCGACGAACTGCGCGAACTCCTCGACCAGTCCGTCGCCGCCGCCGAGCGCCGCCTCTTCGACCTGCGCACCGCCGCCGCCGACGACGCCCGCATCCTCGGCGCGCTCGGCGAGGGCGGACTGCTGCCGCCCGGCCCCGACGTCCTCGCCACCGTCGAGTATCTCGGCGAGCACGGCATCCCCGCCCTGCCCGGCTGGCGCTACCTCGCCCAGGCCGTGGACCCGGCCGACCACGCCGCCGTCCTCGCCGCCCGCCCCGAGCTCGTCGACGGCGTCGTCATCACCGACCCCGACGCCCACAGCCGCGCCCGCGAGGTCCTCGGCGGCGCGGCCCTGCTGCCCCGCTCGACCGTGGCCGTCGGCACCGCCGCCGCCCTCCTGGCCCCCGTCCCGGACCCCGGCACCGGTTCCGACGCGCAGCACGACGGCGTCTTCCTCGTCCCGCCGAACCCGGCCATGCACGACGAGCACGCCGCCGACGAGGAACGCCACGCACTGCGCAGCCGCGCCGCCGCCCGCGACGAGGACATCCGGACCCTCGCCGCCCGCCTCTCCGGGGACCGCGCGCTCGCCGCCCGGATCGGCTCCTGGCGCGCCGACTGCCCGCCCGGCATGCTCGCCGAGCTGGCCGAGGCCGCCGCCACCGCCCGTACGGCCGCCGAGAGCGCCGAAGCCGTCCTCGCCGAGGCCCGCACCGCCCGCGCCGAGGCCGACGAGGCCGCAGCCGACACCGCCCGGGTCCGCGACGAACGCCAGGAAGCCGCCCAGCGCGCCCGCCGCGCCGCCGACGCCCTGGCCGGACTCGCCCACCGGCTGCGGGAGCGGGCCGGCTGGCAGGTCCGGCTGCGCGAACTGGTCGACGAGGCCGCCGAGTCCGAGGCCCGCGCCGCCGTCTGCCTCGACCTCGCCCGCGCAGCCGACGAGGACCGCAGGGCCGCCCAGCGCGCCGGGGACGACGCCCGCCGCACCGCCCGCGCCCTGCGGGCCGAGCGCGCCGAGATCGCCGGTGTCCCCGAAGTCCTCCCCGAGGAGGACGAGTCCACGGCCCGCACCGCCCTGCCCACCCTGCGCGAGGCCTACCGAGCCGCCTCCCAGCTGTACGAGAAGGTCGGCGTCGGCGCCGATCTGCGCGCCGAACAGGCCCGCGCCGAGAGCGACGAGAGCGCCGCCCTGGCCGAGCTGGACCGCCTCACCAACAAGGTCCGCACCCGCGCCGCCCAGCTCCTGGAAGGCACCGACGGCGCGGACGGGCCCTCCCGCCAGGCCGCCGCCGCTCGCGCCGAGGCGCACGTCCAGCTCCTGGAGACCCGCGCCTCCACCGCCAGCGAGCATCTGGGACGGCTGCGCGGCGAGGCCGAGCGGCTCGCCCCCGACGACGAGCGGCAGCACCACACCGAACTCCCCGACGACCTGGTCCCGGCCGACGCCGGGAGCGCCCAGGCCCTGCTGCGTACCGCCACCGCCGAACTGGCCGAAGCCACCGCCGCCCTGGACACCGCCCGCGCCGCCCACAGCGAGCTGCTGCACGCCCACCGCACCGCGGAGGACTCCGCCGGCGGCTTCGACGAGACCGCGGCCCTCCTCCGGGACCTGCTCCGCGACCACGGCACGGACGACGGAACCGAGGACCCCGACCCGTACCCCGGCAGTCTGGAGGAGGCCCGGCAGTCCGCCGCCGAGTCCCGCCGCTCCCTGCGCGGCTGCAACGCCGACCTCTCGGCCGCCGAGAGCGCCGTCCGGGAAGCGAGCGACATCCTCGTCCGGCACGCCAACTCCACCCGCTACGAACAGGTCCGCACCCCCGCCCGCCAGCAGATCCGCGAGCTGCCCGCCTCCGCCCTGCCCGAGCACGCGCAGAAGTGGGCCGACGCCTTCGCCCCCCGGCTGCGCGTCCTCACCGACGAGCTCGTCCAGCTGGAACGCAACCGCGACTCGATCGTCGACCGGCTGCGCGGGCTGGTCGAATCGGCGCTCACCACCCTGCGCTCCGCCCAGCGGCTGTCCCAGCTCCCCGAGGGCCTGGGAGAGTGGTCGGGTCAGGAATTCCTCCGGATCCGCTTCGAGGAACCCGACCAGGCGACCCTCACCGAACGCCTCGGCGAGGTCATCGACGAGGCCACCCACGCCGCCCTCAAGAAAAACTCCGATCTGCGGCGGGACGGCATGTCCCTGCTGCTGCGGGGCGTCGAGGCGGCCCTGCGGCCCAAGGGCATCGCGGTGGAGATCCTGAAGCCGGACGCCGTGCTGCGCGCCGAGCGCGTCCCGGTCGGGCAGATGGGCGACGTCTTCTCCGGCGGCCAGCTGCTCACCGCCGCCATCGCCCTCTACTGCACGATGGCGGCCCTGCGCAGCAACGACCGGGGCCGCGACCGCCACCGGCACGCGGGCACCCTGTTCCTCGACAACCCGATCGGCCGCGCCAACGCCACGTATCTGCTGGAGCTCCAGCGGGCCGTCTCGGACGCACTGGGCGTGCAACTGCTGTACACGACCGGTCTGTTCGACACGACCGCGCTCGCCGAATTCCCCCTCGTCATCCGGCTGCGCAACGACGCCGACCTGAGGGCGGGGCTGAAGTACATCAGCGTGGAGGAGCATCTGCGCCCCGGCCTGCCGCAGCAGGACCCGGACGGAGAGACGGTCCACGGCGAGATCACGGCGACCCGCATGTTCAAGCGGAGCGAACAGACCGCGGCCGCCGGCCACCCGGTCCCCGAACCGGGCGAGTAGCGGCACCCGGCGACGGGAGCGACCCGCGGGTCAGGCCCGCGGGGCGGCCACGGAAAGCCGGGCCAAGGAGGTCAGGCCCGGCAGCGGGCCAGGTCCAGCAGGTCAGGCCCGGGAGAGGTCGCCGGTGTTCCGGCGGCCGCCTATGCCACCGCCGGTGCCGTCCCGCTCGGCCGCCCGCTCGGCCAGGCGGGACCTGCGCCGCTCACGGCGTATCTGCCGGGCCGAACTGCTCGGCACGGACACCACGCCGTTGCGCTGGTTCCACACCTGCCGGGTCACCCAGACGTCGAGCACCGACCAGGTGGCGACCACCGTGCTGGCCACACTGCTGAGCACCATCGGGAAGGCCAGCCAGGAGCCGGTCAAGGTGCTCAGAAAGGCGATCATCGCCTGGATGATCGTCAGCGACATGATGAGAACGGCACGCACGGCGGCCGTCCGCACCGCATCGGGCATCCGCCGCTTCGAGGCCGGCTCCTCCACCCACAACTGCCGCGGGATCCGTGCCCCGTCCGCGGCTTCCGCCCTCGCGGCCGCCGGTGCTCCGGCGCTCCCGCGTTCCTGCGTGCTCAAGGTCCTTCAACTCCCCACCACTGTCCGACTTCAGGGTGGCTGCCCGGCTTGCGCCGGTTCTACGCGGGCGGAACACGTCCGTCCTGCCGCGCACGACCCCACCGTGCGTCTACCCCGTACATATGGACGAACCACCCGTCCCGAAGATTCCCCTGAAAAGCGCCCGCAGGGCACAGAAGGCCACGGACCGAAGAATTCCAGCCAACTGATACGTGCCGGTACCGGCACGT
>MUNB01000734.1 GCA_002154345.1 Streptomyces griseus | reverse complement strand
GGTACATCCAGCCGGCCCGCCCCTCCCCCATCACCGTCGCGTAGTCGTCGCCGAAGGACCGCAGGAAGTTCAACTCCCTGCGCTCCTTCGGCGACGACTCCGCGACGGTGACGCGGGAGGGGCGGGCCGGCTGGATGTACCGGGGCCGGGGATTCCTGGACCACGGCGTCGCCCTCGTCGGCAGCTCGGACCGGCCCGTCACCGACGGATCACCGCTGCGGGCGATCCAGTTCATGGTCGAACGCACCTCCGCCTCGGGCCGCCCCATCGGACCGGACGAGGCCGTCACCGTCGACGAGGCGCTGCGGGCGTACACGGTCGCCGGCGCCCACGCCTGCCGCTGGGAGGACGCGGCGGGCGCGCTCTCGGCGGGGATGCGCGCCGACCTGGTGGTGCTGGGCGACGACCCGCACCGCGTGGACCCCTCGCGGATCGGGGACATCGAGATCGTCCGGACCTATGTGGACGGCCGGGACGCCCGCGCCGCGGGGTGACGCTACGCTCGACGCCATGCGCGCGCGGGAGAAGGGCGACGGTTCGAGCACCGAGTGGGTGACCGTCGCTTCCTACGAGAACCTGGCGGGCTCCCCGCGGGCCCCGGCCGCCCTCCGCGCCTGACTGCGTGACCGGGGCGTCGACTGGATGCCCTTCGCCGGGCGCCGGATCCACTGCGATCTCCTCTGCGGCATCGGCGCGGACGG
>MUNB01000733.1:427-660 GCA_002154345.1 Streptomyces griseus | reverse complement strand
ACGTAGTCGCAGCGCGGACGGGCGGGACAGCGTGGTCAGCCGTTCGGCGAACAGCGCGTCCCACTCGGCGACCCGCAGGGGCTGTTCCTCGGTGGGCAGGGTGCAGGACGGGGGCACCCAGGCAGGCGCGGTCATCGTGTTCACTCCCGTCGTCACGTCCCCAGGAGGGGAACACCTTCGACGGTAGACCGTACCCAGCCACCGAATGACCGAGGATGACCTGGCTTGAATTA
>MUNB01000733.1:0-413 GCA_002154345.1 Streptomyces griseus | reverse complement strand
GTGCCGGAGCTGGGCGGGCTGGCGGCGGCACAGGCCGGTCTGGATCTGGCCACCGGTCTGGTGGTGAGCGACCCGGGGCCACGCGCGGCCCAGGTACTCGCCGTCCTGCTGGAGTCGGTGCCGGTGGTGCTCGTCGGCGCCTCGGTACGGGTGCCGGAGCGGGCGGTGCGCCGGCTGCGGGCGGTGATGCGGCGCAGCGGAGCGGTGCTGCTGGCGGCGGGCCGCTGGCCCGGGGCGGATGTGCAGCTCCGGGTGGCGCCGGTGGGCTGGACCGGGGTGGGCCGGGGGCACGGGCTGTTGCGCGGCCGCCGGGTGACGGTGACGGCGGGCGGGCGCGGGGCCGCCGCCGCGCCGCGCAGCGCGGAGCTGTGGCTGCCCGGTCCGGACGGTCTGGTGGGCGTGACGGACGTGAC
>MUNB01000732.1 GCA_002154345.1 Streptomyces griseus | reverse complement strand
GGGGGAGAGCGGCGGCCGGGGCGCGCGGCCCGGCCGCCGCCGGTCCGTCATCGGAGCCGGAGGGGGCGGGGCCTCAGCCGTTGCCCAGCTCCTTCCACTCCTTGTTGGCGGCGTTCAGCTCCTCGGCCATCTTGTCCAGGAACTGCTTCGCCGTCGTCTTGCCGAGGAGCACCTTCTGGAACTCCGGCTCGTTGTCCGCCTTGCTGATGTTGTTCCAGTCGGGCAGGTAGTACGGCAGGTCGACGACCTTGGTGGAGCCGTCCGTCAGCGCCTTCGCGGCCAGCGCGGTCGACTCTGTCTTGTTGATCCACGGGTCCTTCGCCGCCTCGGCGTTGGCCGGGATGGCGCCCGCCGACTCGTTCCACTTGCTGTTGGAGGCGTGGGAGGCGGCGAACTCGATGAACTTCCAGGCCGCGGTCTTGTTGTCGCTCGACCGGAAGAGGCCGAGTCCGTCGACGGGGTTGGAGACCTGCACGCGGGTGCCGCTGTCCCCGATGGGGGCCGGGATGCCGGCGAACTTGCCGTCGCCCAGGGCCTTCGCGTGGTCCTGGTAGGAGCCGAGGTTGTGGCTCAGCATGCCGATGGTGCCGGTGTCCCACTGGGCGACCATCTTGGTGAAGTCGTTGTTGACGTCGGCGGCGGGCGTGGTCCGCTTGAAGAGGCCCGCGTACTTCTCCAGCGCGGCGACGTTCTTGGGGTCGTTGAGCGTCGTCTTGTCGCCGTCCCAGAACTCGGTGATGCCGGACTGGCCGTAGACGGCGTCCAGCGCCTGGGCGATGGAGCCGGCGCCGCCGCGGATGGTGTAGCCGAACTTGTTGTTCCCGGCGTCGGTGAGCTTCTCGGCCGCGGTGTAGAAGTTGGCCCAGGTGTCGGGGGCCTTCAGCCCGGCCTGCTCGAACAGGTCGGTGCGGTACCAGAGCACGCCGTTGTTGGCGGAGGTCGGTACGGAGTAGATGTCGTCGCCCCGGCCTGCGGCCGCTCTGACGCTCTCGACCATGGAGTCGACGAGCTTGCCCTCCAGGGCGGACCCCTTCAGCCGCTTGTTGACCGGCTCCAGGGCTTCCTGCGAGACCATGTTGGCCAGGTAGGCGGTGCCGACCCCGCCCACGTCGGGCAGGCCGCCTCCGGCGATAGCGGTGTCGTACTTGGACTGGACGTCGGCGATGGGGATCGGGACGTACTTCACCTTGATGTCCGGGTGCTGCTTCTCGAAGTCCTTGATGATCTCGGTCCAGACGGCGGTGCGCGGCCCGCCGTTGTTGTCCCAGAAGGTGATCTCGCCCTTGCCGCTCCCCTCCGTGCCGGCTCCGCTGCCGTCGTCACCGCACGCGGCGGCCGTCAGCGCGAGCGCTGCTACGAGGGAGACGGCGGACGCGGTACGCCCCCGCCGGGTCTTCGAGATGGTCATGGTCGGCTCTTCCCTGTCGGATGGGTCGGGGTGGTTCTGCACGTCTGCGCTCCTGCGCGTCTGCACATATGTGTTTCTGCGCTTCTGCGCTCCTGCGCTTCTGCGGCGGAGATCGGCGGGCAG
>MUNB01000731.1 GCA_002154345.1 Streptomyces griseus | reverse complement strand
GGCGGGGGCGCCGGAAAGGCGAAGGGGCCTACTTGTTCAGGTTGGCGGGCGGCGGTATCGGCGTCGCCGCCAGCGACTGAGGGGAGGTCGCCGACGCGTACGCCGACGGCGCGGCCACGCCAGCCGTCGGGTCCGCCGAGGACTCGCCCTCCACCTGGAGCGGGATCGCGCCGATCATGCGGATGCCCGCGTCGTCCAGCGCCTGCTTGATGCGCCAGCGCAGCTCGCGCTCCACGCCCACCGACTTGCCCGGCATCGTCTTCGCGGTGACCCGGACCGTCATCGAGTCCAGCAGGACCGCGTCCAGGCCGAGCACCTCCACCGGGCCCCACAGCCGCTCCGACCAGGGCTCTTCCTTGGTCATCGTCTCGGCGGCCGCGGTGATCGCCTTACGGACCTGCTCCAGGTCCTCGGTCGGACGCACCGTGACGTCGACCCCGGCCGTGGACCAGCCCTGGCTGAGGTTGCCGATCCGCTTCACCTCGCCGTTGCGGACGTACCAGATCTCGCCGTTCTCGCCGCGCAGCTTGGTGACGCGCAGCCCCACCTCGATGACCTCGCCGGAGGCCACCCCCGCGTCGATGCTGTCCCCGACCCCGTACTGGTCCTCCAGGATCATGAAGACCCCGGAGAGGAAGTCCGTGACCAGGTTGCGGGCGCCGAAACCGAGCGCCACACCCGCGACACCGGCCGAGGCGAGCAGGGGCGCCAGGTTGATCTTGAAGGCGCCCAGGACCATCAGGGCGGCCGTGCCCATGATCACGAACGAGGCCACCGAGCGCAGCACCGAGCCGATCGCCTCCGAGCGCTGGCGTCTGCGCTCGGCGTTCACCAGCAGCCCGCCCAGCGCGGTGCCCTCCACCGCCTGGGCGCTGCGGTTCATCCGCTCTATGAGGTTGGTCAGGGCGCGCCGGATCAGATAACGCAGCGTGATCGCGACTGCCACGATCAGCAGGATCCGCAACCCGGTGCTGAGCCAGGTGGACCAGTTCTCCTCGACCCAGCCCGCGGCGTTCCCGGCGTGTTCGGCGGCTTCGTCCAGCGAGCCGCCCGGCTCGGGAGACGGGGCTGCGGCCAAGAGGGCGGACAGGGACACGAGAGGGACCTCCACGGGGACGACGGCTGGTCAACAACAGTAACGAAGCCGGGGGAGTGGATCGTTGCCGTCGCGCGAGGAGAGACAGGTCTCACCGGGAACACCTCCGCTGTGGCCGATCGCACAGCGCGGAAGGCCGCCCTGGTGAGGCTGTCGTCCGGCACCGCGGAACGGAGTGCGGGGCCCGGGGTGAGAAAAATCCTCCCGGCCCGTTACCCGTACGTGGTGGCGCTTTGACCAGGCATGAGGAGAGACTGAGATCGGATCGTCCCGGCGCGAGCCACGCGCCGCCGGCGTACAAGGAGGCATCCACCGTGCCGCACGTCCTGGTTCTCAACGCGTCGTACGAGCCGCTCGGCGTCGTACCGCTCCGCCGCGCGCTCGTCCTCGTCCTGGAAAACAAGGCCATCTGCCTGGAGGAGTCCGGCTCCTTCCTGCACAGCGCCACCCGCGCCGTGCCCGCTCCCAGCGTGGTCCGGCTCAAGCGCTTCGTCCGGGTCCCCTACCGGGGGCCCGTTCCCCTGACGAGGCGGGCGCTGTTCGCCCGGGACGGCGGACGCTGCATGTACTGCGGGGCCGCCGCGACCAGCGTCGACCACGTCATCCCGCGCAGCCGGGGCGGGCAGCACGCCTGGGACAACGTGGTGGCGGCCTGCCGCCGCTGCAACCACGTCAAGGCCGACCGCCATCTGCCCGAGCTCGGCTGGCGGCTGCGCCATCAGCCCGCCCCGCCGACCGGCCTGGCCTGGCGGATCATCGGGACCGGCCACCGCGACCCGCGCTGGCTGCCGTACTTGCAACCGTTCGGCGCGGACGACGTGATGGCCCGGATCGACGGCGTGTCCGCCTAGGACCCGCTGTCACCGGGCCTTCGTCGTTCTCCGGCGGATACCGGACGTCCCCGTCATGGCTCAGTCGTCCGCGACCGCGTACGCCTCCACCGACCAGAGCGAGTAGCCGTACTCCGTCCCCCGGCTCTCGCCCTGCACCCGGATGAACCGGGCGTCCTTCTCGTCCATCCGGACCGACTCGCGCCCGCCCCGGCCCTCCGCCACGGTCGCGGCGGTGCGCCAGGTGCGGCCGTCGGCGGAGACCTGTATGCGGTAGCGGGAGGCGTACGCGTCCTGCCAGCTCAGCACCACCTGGCCCAGCCGCACCGGCTTCTCCAGCTCGGTCTGCCACCAGGCCCCGTCCTCCACCGGCGAGGACCACCGGGTCTCCGGGTCGCCGTCGGAGGCCGCCGCGGCCGGGAAGTCCGGGGTCTCGTCGCCCGACGACGAGGCCTTCGCCGTACGCGCCAGATCCGGGCCGCCGGTACGCGGGAAGGCCCGCACGGTCAGCGTGGACTCCTGGCCGCCGNNTTCGGGACGGTGATGTCCACGGGCACCTCCGTACGCGATCCGCGCGGCACGGTCGTCTGCTTCGGGACCCGCACCTCGATGCCCTCCGGGGCCTTCGCGGTGAGCTTGCCCTTCACCTCGACCGGGCGTCGCCCGGCCAGCCGCGCCGCGACCCGCTGGGGCTCGCCGCCGATCTCCGCGTCCGTCTCGCCGTGCGTCAGGTCGAGCGTGGCGGCGGGCTCGTCGCCGAACCACGGCACCAGGGCGCGCACCTGCGGGGCGGACGCCGTACGGGTCACCGTGCCGGAGGCCGCCCGCAGCCCCTTCGCCGCGGTCTGGGTCCAGCCGCTCGGTGAGGGCTGGCGGGCCCTGGGGC
>MUNB01000730.1 GCA_002154345.1 Streptomyces griseus | reverse complement strand
CGGCGGCGGGGGGTGCGGGCGGGGGGGTGCGGGAGGCCGCGCCCGGGGCGTGGGCGGGCTGCGCGCCGGCCGCCTCGTGCCGGGGCTCGGGGACGGTCCTGGCCGGGGAGGAGATCTCCCAGGCGTCGGCCGGGCGGGCGGTGCGGCTCATCACGGCGAGCGGGTCGGCGTCCAGCTTCTGCTGCGGGCTGGGGGCGAACTTCACCGGCAGCTCGACCAGGTGGCGGGACATGATGTTGCCGACCCAGCGCAGTTCGCTCTCGCCGACGCCGAGCTCCAGGTCGGGCAGGCGCATCAGGAGGGCGTCGACGCCGACGTCGGCGATGGCGCGGCCGATGTCCTGGCCCGGGCACTCGTGGGGGCCGCCGCTGAAGGCGAGGTGGGCGCGGTTGCCGCCCATGTCGGCGCTCAGGTCCGGGCGGACGGTGGGGTCGGTGTTGGCGGGGGCGATCCCGACGAGCAAGGCGTCGCCCGCCTTGATCTGCTGGCCGCCCAGCTCGGTGTCGCCGACCGCCCAGCGGCCGAACACGGCGGTGAACGGCGGCTCGTCCCACAGCGTCTGCTCCACCGCCTCGGGCACGGTCATGTGCCCGCCGCTGAGCCGGGCGCGGAAGCGCGGGTCGATCAGGACCATGCGCAGCACGTTGGCGATGAGGTTGGCGGTGGACTCGTAGGCGGCGATGAGGATGAGCCGCAGATGTTCGACGACCTCGATGTCGGTCATCGTGGCGGGGTGCTCGACCAGCCAGCTGGCGAAGTCGGGCGCGGGGTCGGCGCGACGCCGCTCCACCAGGCGCGTCAGCACGGCCACGATGTGGGCGTTGCTGGCGACGGCGGTCTCGGTGCCGCGGGTCATGTCCCGGGCCGCCTGGACGAGGCGCTCGTCGTACTCCTCGGGCATGCCGAAGATCGCGCACATCACCATCATCGGCAGGTGCTCCGCGAACTGGCTGACCAGGTCGGCGGTGCCCTTCTCGCAGAAGTCGTTGACGAGACGGTTACTGAAGCGGTTGATGTGCCGGCGCACGCCGCGGGTGTCGATGCGCTCCATGCTGTCGGTGACCGCGCCGCGCTGCCGCTCGTGCTTGGCGCCGTCCGCGAACACACAGACCGGCTGCCAGGTGAAGATCGGGGCGAGCGGGTGGTCCGGGGCGACGCTGCCGTCCTGGAGGGCCCGCCAGCGCCGCGAGTCCCGGGAGAACTGGGAGGGCGTACGGGTGAGGTGGAGGTTCTCGCTGTGGCCGAGGACGAGCCAGGCGGGGACGTCGCCGTGGAGCAGGACCGGGGCGACCGTGCCGTGTTCGGCGCGGAGCTTGTCGTAGAGGCCCGCGGGGTTGTTCTCCGCCTCGGGGCCGTAGAGCCGGCGCAGTCCGCCGGGGCCGATGTCGAGGTTGTGGGCCGGGCACTGGGGCGGCGGCACGGCGCCGGGTTCGTGGTGGAAGGGGGTTGTCACAGGGGCTCCAGGGATCAGGATTCCAGGGCTGGTGCACAAGCGGGCGGGACGGGCCGTCGGGGCGCGGACCGGGCGGGACCGGGCCGCGCCCCGACGG